>NZ_RCBY01000073.1 GCF_003838195.1 Okeania hirsuta | reverse complement strand
TGTCTCCTGTCTCCTACCCTCACCAATAAGACTTTTTCAGCAAACCCTAATTAGATGAAACAAATTATTATTCGTTTCCGACTATAGCAATATGAAATGATTGGTGAAAAAAAACTGTAGGGGTTTAGTCTTTTCATTCCATTTTTGCTTGGGTAAAGTTTTTACCTATAAGCGAGAATATTTCTACTCGTAACCCAATACTGTTCAGATAAGACCAAAACTCTTATGATATAGAACCATTAAATAAGATTTTCAGATTACAGAACTCAAAAAAAAATCTTTAACTGAACCGTATTTACCCGTAACCAATAACTTCTGACTTCTGATACTAATTCACTTTAAAGATGTCACAAATAGTTTCAAAATTTAAATGTGAAATAATTTCCTCAAACTACTGTTTCGTCACAGTCTTGAATTTATAAAATCTTACTTTTGACTTTTAACTTTTGACTTTTAACTTCCGTGAAACGACATGACTTCCTAATTTTCTCCTTCTAAATATTGAGTTTCAACCGCTTGAGATCCACTCATAAGTTTTTCCCCTGTTAAATATTGAGATTCAACTGCTGGAGTTCCACTCATAAACTTATTATCAGATTCAAGTGGCAATAGAATACTTGATGCTTCTTTAACCTCAGAAATTAAAGCTTGCCCACTACCATTAAATAAGCGAATAACTGCATAGGAAATCAACACTGGTGAAGCTAAAATTAAAGCAGCTATCATTCCCACAGGCGCTACTAATTGATAAACAATTAAAGCAGTAGGTTGAAATTCCTCATATTGGGAAAAAACGCGAGATAACCACCACACTAATAATGCCATTACCGCAAATCCGAAAAGAGTAACAATTGAAGGTACAATAAAAGATAAAAATACAGCCATTAGTGCAATTAAAGCACCCCAACCTTTAGCAACAATTTTCTCTGATAGGTCAGAAACCATAATCGTTCCATGGACAAACCAAATCATAAATCCAAATACTAATGTAATTGCTGACCCTGCCAAAAAAATGTTAACGCCCTTAATAAAAAGTTGTTTAATTTCATCGTTATTTAAGATAGGTTGTTTTTGGTTGACCATTTTTTTAATTCCCTAGCCTCTAACCTTTTAGTATACCTTATACTGCTCCCTCTAGATTTAACCAAGTAGATGGGTAAGTTTTTTGTGTATTTTCAAATTTTGCTGGAAAGTCGATTGAATAAAAATGCTGCCAGTTGTCAATTAAAAATGGAAAAATAAGTCTATAATTTTTCCAGGCGTTGCTGAAGAGCGTGTATGATATTAATATTAATTACTTAGGAGTCAACCCACCCGCGCGCCCCTCCCAGGAGGGAAAGTCAGTCGGACTGAGTCAGCAGGGAAGAAAGAACAAGAAACAGAAGTAGAAGGAGAAAGTTTTTTGCTCGCCCTCTTATCTGGACATAATATCATACCTCAAATCAGCAATGCCTTTTTCCAGTAAAGTGCTTATAGCGGTTTTCAAATAATAGATACAGTGGCCAAAGCATTCTCCTACTGCCTACTCCCTACTCCCGCGCACCAAAAGAATTTTGTAGTCTACTTAAATGAAAAGCACTGTAAGAATAAATGACTGAACATGAGGTAGATTCTCCTGTTGCCAATTGTATCCGTGATTTGTGATATCTACTTTTGAATTGTTCAGTTGAACTCATTAGAGAAACCTGGTTTTTGTGAGCAGATGTTAGTATTGTGGGATATCTAATACCAGGTTACTACACATTAGCAGGTAGAAATTATATCACTCGCAAGCCAGCAGATTCGATATCAAATATTATAAATAGGACTTACGCACCTCCAACGTATTTCTGTCCGAAGCGACCCACAGGGTTTGCGCAGCAGTCCGGAACGGATAGCAATCTCAAACGCTATTTTTTCGTGCGTCGTGCGTAAGTCCTGATAAATTTACCTGCTTCATAAAACCGATATAAAACGTCACATAGCGTGATATTCTACTGTTTACTTCCTGCTTCTACTGAGGCCGTCGGCGGTTACTCATCCACAGGCATTCACGGTCAAGCCGACCGCATTTCTTAAATTAATACTTGCATTCAGATCACGGTCTATAGATATCCCACAATCGGGGCAGTCATAAGTTCTCACATTTAAGGGCAGATATTGGACATGACCGCAGTTCGAGCAAGTTTTTGATGATGGAAAGAATCTATCAACGACTACTAATTCAGAGCCGTACCAGTGAGTTTTATATTCTAGCTGTCGTCTAAACTCATAAAATCCTTGATCTGCTATTGATTTCGCCAGCTTATGGTTAGCTAACATACCGCTAATATTCAAATCTTCTATAGCAACAACGCTGTGGTTTTTAGCTAGATATGTTGTCAATTTGTGAAGTGTGTCAAGACGGATGTTAGCTATTTTTCTATGTAGCTTGGCAATTTTGAGTTGTGCCGCCCTCCAGTTAGCAGAACCAATTATTTTATTTCGGTGCAAGTATTGTAGTCTGGAGAGTTTGTCTTCAAAGGAGCGGTAAGATTTCGCACCAGGGAAAACAACTCCCGTACTTAAAGTTGCTAAGGTTTTTACACCTAAATCAACACCTACAACTTCAGTAGTTTTTGGAGTTGAAGTGGGAGTAAATTCATAACTACAGCTAAGATACCATGAACCCGCTTGTTTACTAATAGTTATTTTCTGAGTAGCCACCTCAATGGGTTCATAAGTTCTAACGATACCAATAAAAGGTAATTTGTGATTCCATCCGTTTAGTTTGATCGGTTTCCCACAATTATCAATTGTGAAGGAATCATGTTGGCCTTTCTTCTTAAACCTTGGGTGTTTACCTAATCCTTGTTTGCGAAGCATTCCGCAGGAAAAGAACCTTTTAAATGCCTCACCCAAGTGGATGAAAGCGTATTGATAAACTCTAGACGACAAGTTTTTCATCCAAGGATAAAGAGGTTTTGTGTGGTTGGTAAAAACTTCTCTCAATTTACGGGCATTAGGTTTATAGCCATCTTTATATGCTGCGTTCCACAAACTTAAACCCCAGTTGTAACACCACCTGGAATAACCTGCGTGTTGAGCCATCATGGTTTTCTGCTTGTTATTCAGTTTGAGCTTAGTTCTGATGGATTTCATCTATGGGTATTGCCAGTATAATGGTATGCTTAAATACCTATTATATCGTTATTCTCTGATTAAGTCAATGCTCTATTAAAAAAGTTAATTCTCTAGAAAACATTAATAAATTTTGCCATAGCTTGAGCATAATCAGCAAAAAAGAGAATCTGGTAAATATAAGCGAGCAGGAGGGCAAGAAGGTCGAATGACTTTATCTATCCTATGTAAGTTTGTGAGCAAGGGATGTCTCCAAGGAAAACTTAAGATTACCAAGGCCAACACGGTAGTAGTGATACTAAGTAAAATGAGTATACTGAGTAATTTCATTTTGTTATTTATTTATAGTAATAATTTGGCAATCTTACCAATCATAAGTACCTGTGCCAAATTAATTTAACATTTACAGGACTTAAGCCTTTTTAGTTCTAAACACTATATATTTCTAAGGTTATATTTTTTGCCTACTACAAATAATTTAGTGTCTTTACCTAATATCATTTCCCCCCAATTACTCCTAGTAAAATAGCAACTTCCATAACATCAAAAAAATTATTTTTTCAGAAAAAAAATAAATACACTCAAATTTATCACAACCAATTTAGGAGTAATAAATTAGTATAGCACTCCTAATTTTATAGAATCAAAAAATTATTTTTCCCTTTTGAATAAATACATTGACTCGTACAAGTTTCATCAATTCTAACTGCTACAAGTCCAGGAATTTTATTTTCTAATTGCTCATAAATCCATTTAGCGATCGCTTCACTCGTAGGATTAACTAACCCTGTAGTTTCGTTTAAGTGATAGTGGTCTAAATAATCATCAAGCAGGGGTTTTAGATGTTTTTTTATATCTCCATAATCCATAATCATTCCCTGCTTTCCACCAGAATTTACTAATTCATTACCAGAAACATAAATAACACCACGCCAAGAATGACCATGCAATCTTGCACATTTACCATCGTGATTAGGTAGTTGGTGGGAAGCTTCAAATCTAAATTCTTTGCCTATTATCCAAGTTTCTGAGTTAGATTCAGTTTTTTTAATTTCTGGTATTTCCTCCTGATTAGAACTCATTTTTATTTTTCGTTTAAATAATCAGTAATATCAAAATATAAATTGTCAAAAATAGGGATGAAAAAATTATAACTACAAATTCCAGCCCCCAGAAACTTCTAAAACTTGCCCTGTAATATAATCAGAATTAGGATTAATAAAAAACCAAACAGCATGGTTAATTTCTGTCAAATAGGCTGGACGTTTAGCTGGTAATTTAGGAATCATTTCTTCTACATCCCAAGAATTTTCTGCGACTCCAGGAGATACTACATTAACAGTAATTTTGTCTTGAATTAGCTCTTGGGCTAAAGATTTAGTATAGATGATGATGCCTGTTTTAGCAATTATATAAGCTGTATTTGTCCGGCGTGCTACCACATTTTGGGCATGAGCACAAGCGAAGTTAACTATGCGTGCGCCATTAGCTGCTCTGAGATAGGGAAGTGCTGCTTGAGTAATATAAAAAGTGGCATTGAGGTTAGAATTAATAACTTCCTGCCACTCTTTTATAGATGTTTTGCTAATGGGTTTTCTGAGGTAGTTACCCACATTATTAACTACTACTGATAAACCACCCAGTTGTTTAGCTGAATTATCTACTAGAGATTTAGCTTGTTCGGGTTTGGTAACATCTGCTTGTAGGGCAATAGATTTTACTCCGTAGTTAGCTGCTTCTTGACTTGCTTGATTAGCTGCATCTGCACTGCGGTTATAGTGAAATGCTACATCAAATCCTTTACTGGCTAAATCTAGAGCGATTGCCCTACCTATTCCTACTGCTGAACCTGTCACGAGTGCTTTTTTGAGCATTGTTTTTAAGACCTAAATATAATCACCAGTCAATTTTAGGTTAATCATTTTGGCAAAATTTCATCAACCAACACCCAATGTTATAAGTAACTTGGACAGAATTAAATGTCGCCAAGGTAGCACTCCTCCAGTGCCCAGGAAACTAGATGGCTCATGTCATGCTCATGATTGTAGCAATTTGCTGTAGTGAGCCTCCATCTGGTCATATGCGATGGACACTCACTTTGCTCGTTTCGGAGCTAAAACGACGTGGAATAGTTACCGAAATCAGTAGATAAACAGTACGTCAGAGTTTAAAAAAAACCAACTGCGGCCTGGGAAGAAACAACGATATTGCATCCCGGGAAAAGACAGCGCCCGCTTTGTAGCTCAAATGGAAGTACTTCTAGATTTCTACATAGCTGAACACTCTGATGATCAACCATTAATTTGTATGGATGAAGCAGTCTTGGAATTAAAAGGGGATGTTAAACAATTAATTCCTATTCAACTAGGTCACGATGCGTTCATAGGATTATTACTATGAACACAATGATACTAGTGCCGCTACGCGGAAGTCAAAAGTAATGCATTCAAAAGCGAGTGTGTAATTCTGAGGTCCCCTCAGAATGTAAGACACACTCAAGACAGTTAAAAGTATTGATTGGTAAGGCTTTTAGGATTTTGTAACTGGTTAGTTATTTCTGCCATCCTGCACTAGAGCTATATTTCTATTTGTAGACCCGATTCACGGTTGGCGACGAGTTAAAAGCTATGAACATCGAACTCGTATTGAGTGGGCAGAACAAATACGTAATCTACTATTAGTGGACTATCCAAATGCACGCAAGGTCAAGTTAGTTTGTGACAATCTTCACACTCATCATATTGCTTCTTTGTATCAAGCGTTTCCGGTATCAGAAGCTGATCAATTAGCTCGGTACCTTGAAATTCACCATCCCCCACGCAATGGTAGTTGGCTAAATATCGTAGAAATAGAAGCGTACTTAATCAACAATGTCTTGAGCGTCGGATTCGGAGCGTTCGCGGTAGCGTTGCGTCAGCAAATCCCATACTAGAGCAAGAACTTCGGGCATGGCAGGATGAACGCAATGCTTCTCAAGCTAAGGTTCATTGGCGCTTTTCTACTGCTGATACTAGGATAAAACTACATCATCTTTACCCACAATTTTAATCTAGACGCGCTAGTAGAATTGCTATTTTAACTTGCCAGTTTAAAGTTTAGATACTCCTGAACATTCTACCTCTTCTAGAAGTTGAGCGATCGCTTTTCCTGATACTGGGTCAATCCAATCAGGAGCTATTTCTGCTAGGGGTACGAGAACAAAAGCTCTTTCTCTCATCCGAGGATGGGGTATTTGCAGGTTTGGAGCATCTAGTATTAAATCATTGTATAAGATTAAGTCTAGGTCTAGAGTTCTAGGTCCCCAATGTACTAAACGTACTCGCTTAAATTGTTTTTCTATATCCAAAATAATTTCTAACAATTTTTGAGGAGTTAATTCTACTTTTAATAATGCACAACCATTCAGATAATCTGGTTGTTTTGGACCGATAGGTTTAGTCAGATACCAGCTAGAATAAGTATTTAAGGTAATACCTGGAGTTTTGGATAAAATTTGGATTGCATTTTCTAGAATACTTAAAGAATCACCAAGATTACTACCAAGAGCAACAGCTACATTATTCTCTTGTTTTTCTGATTGGCTGAAGTCAATTTGATTAGACATTAACTGGCGGAATATTTGCTCTAATTTTTTGCTGAATTAAATTTAAGAAAGTCAACAAGAAACTATCAAAGTTTCCTATCTGACAAAAGACCCAAGAACTTACAACAGTCTGCAACTAGCTGAAAAACTACGCCGAGAACAGCAAATGAACTTGAGTCCTGAGTATGTACGTCAGTTGCTCAAAAAAAGAGGGTGATTTGGAAGTTTACACGAGTGAGCCATCAACAACGGCAAAATCTACACAAGCTCTCTGTCAAGCAGAATGACCTGGAAATTCTAGAACTCGCGACGGTGGCCAGAGAGATTGACTTAATTTATGGGGACGAATCGGGATGCTGTTTGTAGAGTGCAGCCAGTTATAGTTATTACTTCCGACTAGAAGGGGGAGGCTTCAGACCCAATTTTTCGGTGATAATTTTTTTCTAGCTTACTATTTATATTATATTTCTTAACTCTGACTTTTAATGAATAAAAAAATTCCAGAAGTTATTACATACCTAAGAACTGCCCAGGCCATTCGAGAAAGGTGTTTTAGCATCTTTAATCTTGCTTGTCAAGACCAACTCAATAATTTTCAAGTCGATTTAACTCAACTAGATAAATGCGCTAATTATGTCATTAATATTATTTATGCTCAGTATCCCAAATTAAATATACCCTTACATAGTCGTTGGCGACATTTCCAAGTAGGAGATGTGCCTCGCCTAGCTGAACTTGACCAAATGTTGGCAGGACTCACACCTGTAGAAAAAGCCAAGGTAAAATTTGATTTAGCCATTATTAGTGTACTACTAGATGCGGGTGCGGGTGCAAACTGGCAATACACTGAACCTGAAACTGGCTTAATATTTAGTCGTTCGGAAGGTTTGGCAGTTTGCAGTTTCCGACTATTTTGTCAAGGTTTTTTTTCTAGTAATCCCGATTTTCCCTGGCAAGCAGATACTAGAGGACTTTCACAAATTGATGTCCAGACTTTAACTCAAGGATTCCAAGTTAGTCCAGAAAATCCCTTGGTGGGTCTTGAAGGTCGTCTGGAATTGCTGCAACGCTTGGGGCAAGTTTTAAATCAAGATTCTCAGTTATTTGGCATTGATAGTCCACGTCCAGGAAATATGGTTGATTATTTGTTGCAAAATCAGGCCAATAAAGAAGCAATTAAAGCTACTTCAGTATTAAATGCTGTATTGGAGGGATTGGGAGATATTTGGCCAGGGCGCAGTACTATTTCAGGTATTAATTTAGGAGATGTTTGGCCTCATTCTCTGCTCAAAAGCGATCGCTTGGGGGATGAATATATACCTTTTCATAAATTATCTCAATGGTTAACATATTCATTGCTCGAACCATTACAAGAATTGGGTTTAAAAATAATTGGATTAGATGATTTAACTGGATTAGCAGAATATCGGAATGGTGGCTTATTTATAGATATGGAACTAATAAAAATCAAAAATCCTTTGATTCTACAACAACAACATTTACCAGGTTCAGAAATTATTGTAGAATGGAGAGCATTAACTATTAGTCTTTTAGACAAAGTTGCTCAAGTAATTCAAGAAAAACTTAACTTAAATACCTCAGAATTACCACTGGTAAAGGTCTTACAGGGAGGTACATGGGCAGCAGGGCGAAAAATAGCAAAAGAATTAAGAAAGGATGGTGCGCCTCCGATTAAAATCAAGAGTGATGGAACAGTTTTTTAATTAGTAATTATGGACTCAATCTCAATTACTGGAATTCGCTGCTACGGGTACATTGGGTTTTTTCCAGAAGAAAAAGTATTGGGACAATGGTTTGAAGTAGATTTAATTCTAGGGTTAGATTTGAATGCTGCAAGTAAAAGCGATGCTTTAGAAGATACCGTAGATTACGGCAGCATAGTTAATACTGTCCAACAACTTGTGAAAAATTCTAAGTTTGCTTTGTTAGAAAAAGCAGCTGATACTATAGCTACGGCTATTTTGCAAGAACCATTAGTACAAAATGTCAAGGTTAGTTTAACTAAGTTAGCAGCTCCAATACCAGATTTTAGTGGCAAAGTTACTATTGAAATTACTAGAGCAAAGGAAGCATTAGTATATAACTCATTTAGTTAATACATTTGGTAATTTAGATGATTTTTTAATGTGGTGAAGTATATACTTTATTTTGATTTTTCGAGAATTTAATAAAGTCAAAAAAATGTACCTCGTTACTATCGTAAATTCTATCTAAATTTGCTCTAGAGACGGTTCAGCTAAAGTTCTCTATTTTATAATAATTTAGATGGCATCAGGTTATATCATGTCCGCACTTTATCGTTTGTGTAAAACCAAGGGTGAATATCTACAGGAAATTTACGTTTTTTCAAGCTTTTAAGCCTTCTTTCCTCTCTCCTAGATAACTAAAACCTTCCTCCTTCTTCCTTGCTTTCTTACCTTCACGCTGACAATACCGATGCTACCGGACATGATATTAGTCCTGTAAAAGTATAAAAATTATCCATTATATAGTTGCTGTTGTCTACTTATATGATGTCCGGTTGAATATTTATAAGTAGAGGAGTCAGAACTCAGGAGTCAGGAAGGAGGAATAGGGAGTTTGAAGAAAAAGGTATGAGAAAGTTTTTTGGTAACGCTCTTATCTGGATATGATATTACTTCTTTCACTACATTGTTTGATACCCTACACCTCACCTACAGTGCATCAATTGGGTAGGGGTTAAATTTCTATGTCAGTTACCCTGATTTTTGATTCATTAATTAGGTGGATTTAATTCTCTGTAAATATTAAATTGCGATGGATATTCAAAACAGTAAAAATATCTTGAAAATTGCCTTCATACTTCATTTTTATATTCTTCGTTTTCAGGTTTATTTATACCCACTTATGCCATCGATCAAAAACTTTTCTACATTTTATTGAACAGAGGAATAGCTAGGGACGTTGCATGGGTCAGTACAAAGAAATAAACATAAGAATAATTAATGCACTCCTAGGGTGCTAATTATCAAAAAGGTAATTCTGTTTGTGTTAATTACCTAATAATTGAATTGATACCTAAGTTAAGCATTAATGCATGGTAATTGGTATTATACCAGTGTGAAAAAAAGAATGTTATATGAAATACGTTAATGTTTGCTACCAAAGATTGATGGGGAGATAGGGAGATAGGGAGAGTCGTATATTTGTACAATTTTTTGTATTTCATATTACCGAAAAATTGTGGGTATGCGCCTCCCCTTTTAAGGGGATAATAAGCGGTCGTTAGCGTAGCTTCCCGTAGGGTGGGATGGCGATCTTCGGAGCGGGTCTGTAAGAACGGGTCTCCTCGCCATATCCAATCGACCAAGAGAAGAAAAATTTTCATGATTAGTCAATCCTCTCCTTGAAAAGAAGAGGTAATTATTAATTATTAATTGTTGAAAAGACTACTATGGTTATAAGCAACAGGCAACAGATATTTTTAGCAAAAAATTATCATACTTGGTATTACATAAATCGGTAATTATATACAGCATATTCCACCAGTCGTGAGATACACCCATAGCGGGAAAAATGCCCACACAGGGAACATTTAATTATCATTTTCTTTGTGGGTTTAAGACCCCACCGTCAACGGGGGTGTTCACGCATTACTTGGGGGAGCGAATCCCCATGTAATTTTCCTCCTGTCTCCTGTCTCCTGTCTCCTGTCTCCTTCTTCAATAATATCTGTACTTTATATACGAGGGAACTTTCTGTATAATTTGATGAATTAAACTAGGTCATAAAATGACAAAAACTACTATCATTAATCATCCATTAGTTCAGCATAAATTGACATTATTACGTCAAGTAGAAACTACCACTGCTCAATTTCGCCAACTGCTCAAAGAAATAGGAATGTTATTAGCTTATGAAGTAACTCGCGATTTACCAATAAAATATCAACAAATTCAGACACCAATGAAGTTGATGGAAGCACCGATGTTAGCTGCTGAAAAAAAAATGGTGATTGTTTCCATTATGCGAGCAGGTCAAGGACTTCTTGATGGGATTTTAGAGTTAATACCTACAGCAAGAGTGGGACATATTGGTTTGTATCGTGACCCTAGTACTTTAGTTGCTGTAGAATATTATTTTAAAGTCCCCCATGATATTGAGCAGCGAGATGTGTTAATAGTTGACCCCATGTTGGCAACTGGAAATTCAGCAGTAGCAGCAGTCGATCGGATTAAAGAATCTAACCCAGAATCAATTCGATTTCTGTGTTTATTGGCAGCACCAGAGGGAATTGAACATTTCCATAAATATCACCCAGAGATACCCTTATATACTGCTGCTATTGATGAAAAATTAGACGAACACGGTTATATTATTCCAGGATTAGGAGATGCTGGCGATCGCTTGTATGGAACGAGATAATTTTATTTTCCTATGAACTCAAACATAACTGCTATATGACAAATAATATTTCCTCTAAACAAAAATTTTTCGATCTTTGGGCACCTAATTATGATTGGTTATTTCCATCTGTAGTTTATCAAGCGGTACATCAAAGATTACTGGAATATGTAAATCTGCCAAGTCCATCAAATGTACTAGATTTAGGTTGTGGTACTGGAAAACTTCTGCATCGTCTTGCTGTTAATTTTCCCGATCTTCAAGGTACTGGTTTAGATTTATCTCCCGAAATGGTTAATCAAGCTAATAGTCGTAATCGTCATCAAGAAAGTTTAACTTTTTTACTAGGAAATGCTGAAGAAATGTCTTTTGCCGATGAAGAATTTGATGCTGTTTTTAATACAATTAGTTTTTTACATTATCCTCATCCTCAACAAGTTTTTAATGAAGTGAGTCGAGTTTTACGCCCAGGAGGATATTTTTACTTAGTTGATTCCTATTTTAAGTGGCAAGATGAATTTCAGTTTTTGAGTATTTCTCCTGGTGGAATTAAGCTTTACAGTCCAACAGCTCGCGAACAATTAGGTAAAGAGGTTGGATTAAATTTACAAGCAAATCAGTATTTGTTAGGAGCAGTATTACTAACTATTTTTACTAAATAATTGTAACTTCAAGTAGATTGATTCTGGTTGGTATAAAAAAGCCAGTAATAGTAAAATTACTTGAGCAAATGTCAGACTTTTTAATAAGCTAAAAAGCTGACGATGACTTTCGCTATCGCCATACAAACTAGCAGTAGCTATATTACTTAGAGTAATTAATAAAATTGGCAACAAAAATGTTGGTTAATTAGCATAAATTCTGACTAGCTCTGAGCTAACTGAGTAAGCACTTGTCCAAGCAATATATACAAGAATTGCATCTAGAAGTACAAATCCAATTGTACCTAATCAGTGAATCTTAATACCGCGACTTAGACTAACAATTCTATTGGGCACACCTTGGTCTTGTTTACTATTTTGAGTATCTGAATTTATACGTTTTTTCGAGTACTGCATTTTTTTATTACCTATTCTATCTTAACATTCTCTATGATATGATTTAAAAAAATTAATTGGCTTTGCATAATCAAGCCGATTTTATTTTATTGTCTCATATCACTAGGGAAAGTCATCTGAACTCAAATAAATCATTTACCAGTTTTTTCTAAATTGCTAATTGATACCATAAATTCAATCTCCCATTTGATTTTATTTGCTCACTGTTCATTTCTATGATTACTATAAAAAAATTATTAAATTCAATTATTTGTTATCTGGTAGCATTACGTTGTAAAGGGGTGATTCTCTGAGAATTGGCAAAGATGCCTTCTCCCTGCATTTGATTTATTGGTGGTTTTATTTCAATTTTCATCACTTTTTCTGTAGAAATACAAACTGTTTGATCTATTAAGTGAAAAGTTATCCAAGGTTGTTGGAGTAACTGTGGTAATATAGTTTGAAACTGTTGAGAATTGATTGGTAAACTAAAGGTCTCTGAATTACCATTGATATAATAAAGTATTATCTCTGTGCTGCTTTCTTGAGCGTATTGCGCAAATGAACCTTTCATTGTTTTTGCTCCCCAATTTAATTGTGCAAAGACTTAGTCTTGTCTGATACTATGACTGTTAGAGATTTTAATAAATTTGACTGTACCTACTCCTGGCTTAAACTTTTATACCTGAAGAAACATTAATTAGAGGATAATAAATACTTGTTAAGTATAAAAAATTATCAAATTTTAACCCTCTTGAAAAAATATTTATTACTATAGACATAATATTTAGTTTGAGTGAATAAAATTATTACATAAGTCAAAAAAATATTATTTTAACTAGCTATCAGCTTGGTTTAAAATTGCCGTTTTAATTGTATTAATTTCGGTTTTATATAGATATAAGATATAGCTAAATGCATCAATTGCCGTTAGTTTTTTAAGAGTTAAAAAATCATTCTGAGATTGATATTTTATCTAGATAATTAAATACTTGATGGAGTAGAAAAAAGTACAGAAAACTTTTTAGTTTCACAATTAATGTGTAAACTCCATATATTTATAATATACTCAATTATATTCCTCTAGCAGTAGCCAGTAAAAAAATTAATAATCAATCTTTAGTATAAAACTTAATAAATTCAAAAAAAAATTAAAAATTTTCAGGAAAGCCTGGCAAGTATAACAATATTTGCCTATACTCAATAAAATTGACTCTAATCTAGCCTTTGTCGCCATGATTAAACAGACCAATACCTGCCAACCAGCAACAACTATATTATCCCTAAATATTGCGCCAACTCAAATTATTCGGGGAAAAAATGCTCTGGCCAAATCAGGAGAAGCGATCGCCCTTCTTGGCAATAATCCCTTAATTGTAGGAGGCGATCGCTCCTTGAATATCATTCAACCACACCTTGGGCCTTTACTACAAAATCATCATTTAAAATTTACTCAGGCCAACTACGGGTCGGACTGTAGTGAAGCTAGCCTAGCTAATCTTCGCCAAATCGTCACAACTCAAAAAGCAGACCTGATAATTGGTGTTGGTGGTGGCAAAGCTCTCGACACAGCCAAACTCTTAGCCCACCAAAGTCACTTACCCATAGTCACCATTCCCACCTCAGCAGGCACTTGTGCAGCTTGGACTGCATTATCAAACATCTACTCAGACCAAGGCGCTTTCTTGTACGATGTTAGTCTAGCTAAATGTCCAGACCTGCTAATTCTGGATTATAGTTTAATCAAAACTGGGCCTGCCCGTATCTTAGTAGCTGGTATTGGGGATGCGATCGCCAAATGGTACGAAGCCTCAGTTAGTAGTGGCCATTCAGAACAAACAATGATAGTTGCTGCTGTCCAACAAGCAAGAGTTTTGCGAGATATTCTCTTCCAAAAATCAACAGTAGCTTTACAAGAACCTGGTGGAGAAACCTGGCAAGAAGTTGTTGATGCCACAGTCTTATTAGCAGGTTTAATTGGAGGTATTGGCGGTGCTCAATGTCGGACTGTCGCTGCCCATGCTGTTCATAATGGCCTAACTCATTTGTCAGCAAGTCATGGTACATTACATGGAGAAAAAGTTGCTTATGGTATATTAGTCCAACTAAGGTTGGAAGAAATGCTACAAGGCAACCAACTAGCTATGACTGCTAGACAGCAACTGTTAAAATTCTATGATGAGATTGGTTTACCAAAAACCTTGGGTGACTTAGGGTTAGGAGAAATCAGTTTGTCTGAATTATGGGGTGCTGCTGAAGTTGCTTGTCATAGCAATTCTGATATTCATCGCTTACCATTTAGGGTAATTCCCGAGCAATTAGTAGCAGCAATGGTTTCAACAACAGTCCCACAAGAGCCAGAGAAACAAAATTTAGTGTCAAAGCCGGAAATGCTCGACAAAAGATTATAGCTGTGAACCCCAAAAATACTAGCCAAGATTGCTCAAATTGTGAAGAAAAAGTCCCTAAAGAATTAAACATACGAACTCATTCTTGTTCCCATTGTGGCATAGTAATAGACCGCGACTTAAATGCGGCGATAAATATCAAAAATAGGGCGGTAGGGCATTCCGTCCTTAAAGCTCGTGGAGGCCGACGGGATACCGGGACTACGAAACGAGAAGCCCACACTATAGCGTCAGCGAGCGTGTGGGAGATGTCACGAATTGATACCTATGCAGATACTACAGCTAATTTCTGAAGATTGAAATCTGATGTTTTGAAAAAAATAGTTTATTTTAAGTAGTCTCACTTTTACCGAATAATTAAGGTTTAAAACATCTCCTTTAAAGGAGAAACAAGCGGTCGAGGTATGGCGAGGTCTCTGAGCTGGCCAACCATCGACCAAGAGAAGACAAAATTTTCATTATTAGTCAATCCTCTTCTTTTCAAGGAGAGATAATTGTTAATTATTAATTATTAATTATTAATTGTTGAACTACCTATTTTCTGCTTCAACTTGTAATAAATATGGATTGGATTAGTCCCGCAAACAGAGTACAAGCACTACCACCTTATGTTTTTGCCCGTTTAGACGAACTAAAAGCTCGTGCCCGCGAACAAGGGCTAGATTTAATTGACTTGGGAATGGGGAACCCTGATGGGGCGACTCCTCAACCTGTGGTGGAGGCCGCTATCGCCGCTTTACAAGAAGTAACTAACCATGGTTATCCACCCTTTGAAGGTACTGCTAGTTTCAGGAAAGCAATTACTAATTGGTATTTCCGTCGTTATAATGTGAAACTTGACCCAGATGGTGAAGCTTTACCACTTTTGGGTTCTAAGGAGGGTTTAACTCACTTAGCTTTGGCTTATGTGAATCCAGGAGATTTAGTTTTAGCACCTAATCCTGCATATCCGGCCCATTTCCGTGGCCCTTTAATTGCTGGAGGTAAGATTCATAGCATTTTACTGAAACCAGAAAATGATTGGATTATTGATTTAGGGGATATTCCCGATAGTGTTGCAGAGCAAGCGAAGATTCTCTATTTTAATTATCCTAGTAATCCCACTGGTGCTACTGCCCCACGGGAATTTTTCCAGGATATTGTCGCTTTTGCTAAAAAGTATGAAATTATGCTGGTTCACGACTTATGTTATGCTGAGTTAGCTTTTGATGGTTATCAGCCTACAAGTTTATTGGAGATTCCTGGGGGAAAAGATATTGGTGTTGAGTTTCACACTATGTCTAAGACTTATAATATGGCTGGTTGGCGAGTAGGTTTTGTGGTTGGTAATTCTCGGATTATTCAAGGGTTACGTACTCTGAAAACTAATTTAGATTATGGGTTGTTTGCTGCTCTACAATCCGCTGCTGAAACTGCTTTACAGTTACCGGATGAATTTTTACATCAGGTTCAAGAGCGTTATCGGCAACGTCGAGATTTTCTGATTCAAGGTTTAGGAAAGTTGGGTTGGAATGTGCGGAAAACTCTGGCAACTATGTATTTATGGGTGCCTTGTCCACCAGGAGTAGGATCTACTGATTTTGCTTTGTCTGTATTACAAAAAACTGGGGTTGTGGTGACTCCTGGAAATGCTTTTGGTAGTGGAGGAGAGGGTTATCTGAGGGTTAGTTTAATTGCTGAATGTGAGCGTTTGGGTGAAGTATTAAGTCGGTTTCAGCAGGTAGGAATTTCCTATCATTGAATTAGCAAAATTTTATATGAAGAAAGACTCTAGCATCATTAGCTGAGTCTTTGATATTTACTATTATTTTCTCTGGATTTCTGAATACTTAACAACCAACTGTAGCTCAAAACTATGAACTACCCCGCCGTGTAGACGGACGGGGTTTCTAAGTCCCCGTCAACAAAGTCCGCACTTTGAGATTTTGAGCGCTTCATTTGCCCCAGTTGCCTCATCGAGCCTGTATGTTTACGGGTCGAATCAGTAGAGCTTGAGCATCGACGATTAACGAGGCCAGTTCCTAACCCCGGTTGCCGATCTGCAGCAACATTCCACATCACCATGACCGAGCCTTGGTCTCTTGGCACCTCAAAACCACAATCATCACAAACATGGTAACGATTACTCAACTGTGCCCATTCTTTATGAACTGTTCCACAGCTAGGGCATCTCTGAGAAGGCTTGACTCTCCTGGTGTCAATGGTTATATGCAAACCACCTTTACCTAAAATTTTATACAACACCATCTGATTTAATGTTCCAAAGCCAACATCAAGCAGAGAACGGTTGAGACCTGCTTTTTGCTTTGAGCGTTTACCTGTCTTGGCTTTTCGGGTCATGCCTTTAACATTTAATTTTTCAGTAACTACGATGTCATAACAACTAGCAATATCTGTAGTTACTTTATGCTGCCAATCTTGTCTTACGGCTGATTGTTTGGCCTTGAGCTTAGAGATTTTTCTCTTCGCTTTTTTCCATCTACTTGATGCTTTTTGCTTACCTTTAATTGGTCCTTGCTTTCTTTTGAGTTGACGTGAAGCTTGCTGAATTTTTGGGGCAAACTCCCTGTCAAATCTAGGATTACTAATTTCGTCAAAACCATAGCCATCATAACAAGTCAAAGCTGTTTGAGTACCAAGGTCAAAAGCCACCATTGACTCATAATCTAAGGGAGATTTACTGCCAAACAACGGTAATGGTTCCGAGGTCTTGATACTAAATGAAACATACCACTCATCTTTATGAGGACGATAAACAATCGTACAAGTAGTAGGTTTTCCCCAATACTTAAACCTACCCCGCATCCTGAGTCTCATACCCAAGTCATTAAGTGTCACCCATCCACAGTTAACAGAATATTTTTGGCACTTTTCAATTTGCACCTTAAAACCTTGACGACCATCTGGGTAAGTCCAACCGGAGTAATTCCTAATTGACTTAAACTTTGGGCGTTTCCTGATTCCTTTAAAAAAAGCATTATAAGCTAAGTCAACACGCTTGACTGTTGCTTGCAATGAACTTAAATTAAGCTGTTGATAATCGGACCACTGCTGTCTAAAACCTGGTAATGCGTTTTGCTGAGTGAAATAGTCTACATTTGAGCGATTTTTTCTCCACTCAAAACGCCTATGAGCGACACCAGCGTTATACAAAAGCTGGTGTAGTTTTCTGACTAAAAATAGTTTTTCTTTCTGTACTTTTGTCGGATACAGTCGAAAAGTCAATCTTCTATTGGCCATAGAACTATCACCTCTAGATAAAGTTTGAGTCGATATAATTATCTTAACACCAAAAATAAAAATGAGTAGAAATTATGGAAAAAGAATTAAACCGTGGTTCTCATGTAGTCTATGACATTCACCTGCATATATGTTTCGTGACTCAATATAGAAAAAAAGTATTGACTACAAACATGATTAAAGATATGAGGGAAATCATAGAAAAAGTTTTAACTGCTAAACGCTGTTCCTTAGAAGAGTTTGAAGGTGAGCCAGACCATGTACACATATTGATTCAGCTACATCCAGACAATAATATTTCCCAGTTAATATCATCTCTAAAGTCTGCTACCAGCAGAATTATTAGACGAAAATATGCTCAAGAAATCAACCAATTTTACTGGGGAAAAGCTAAATTATGGCATGACTCAAAATGTATAGTTTCCTGTGGTGGCGCACCCTTGGAAATAGTCAAAGATTACATCAAAAATCAGTCGGGAGGTAGACAAACATCTTGATCGAAGCGGATCAACATTTATTTATGTAAGGGGGGTGCTTTCCGCCCCACCCTGTGGAGGAGTGGGGAAACCAGCACCCCCTTACCAACCCCCTTATGGTTGTAGAGAGGTTATATACAGTCCATTTATTAGCGTTCAAATAACCTCTGCTATTGGTCTAGATCGAGTTTTCCTATTCTCCCCGATCCCTGTCTTCTGTTTGAGTGCTCAACGTTTCTACATTCTTTTTTACACCTATGTCTATTTGAGGGGACATTCTTTCTAGCAACGTTTTTGATAAGTTATTATCTGTTACGAGAGAATTTACGATTATCGCCACCACCGTAGTTACCACCACCCTTATTTTCTCGTGGCTTGGCCTTATTAACTCTCATGTCACGACCCATCCAACTTGCTCCATCCAAAGCTTCAATTGCTTTTTCTTCATCCTCCTCATTGACCATTTCCACAAATCCAAAACCACGTAATCGACCTGTTTCACGGTCTATAGGTAAGTGAACTCTTGTTACCTGTCCATATTCAGCAAATACTGCGTTTAAGTCCTCTTGCGTGACTTCGTAGGATAAGTTACCCACATATATTGACATAGACTGTCTCCCAAATCAGTTAAAAATTTAAACAAAATAGAACTCGGAGACAAGTCTGTAAAGAAAAACTGGAAAACGCCCATCGAACTTAAACAGATCCTCGAAACCGATAACATATTCTATTATATCACAAGCTCGATGTAGCAATAGCAAAAATTAAAGAAAGTTTTGCTCAAAATAGATTTGTATACTTATGGTTGAGAATCAAGCAGATTTTTCTACTATATTTTATTTCGCCTCACTACAAATCCAAGATATTACATCTAAAGGTCAAATCTTGATTTGATAATTTTTAAGCAGACTCATGCTGTTTATGCCAAGTTGGATGCCATAACAATTCAGCAGTAGATCGTTTTTCTACCATTTCTTCAGTGATAATGCAACGGGTGACATCTTTACGGGATGGTAACTCATACATTACCTCTAACATTAACTCTTCTAAAATACCTCGCAATGCTCTAGCTCCTGTTTTACGTCTATATGCTTCTTTAGCGATCGCCCTGAGAGCTTCTTTTTGAAATTCTAACTTAACATTATCCATCTTTAATAATTTTTGATACTGTTTAACTAAAGCATTTTGTGGTTCTGTTAATATTTTCATTAATGCCGTTTCATCTAATGGGTCAATTACTGTTAATACTGGCATTCGTCCAATAAATTCTGGAATCAAACCAAACTTAACTAAGTCGTCTGGTTCTATACTTTTGAGTACATTAATATGACGTTTTTCTTTTGACTGTAAAGCGATATTATCTTGATTAATATTTTCGGCCTGAATAAAGCCCAATGATTTTTTTCCCTGTCGTTGTTCAACTATTTTCTCTAACCCGACAAAAGCACCACCACAAATAAACAAAATTGAATTGGTATCAAGCTGAATAAAATCTTGATAGGGATGTTTACGCCCTCCTTGTGGTGGGACATTAACTATTGTCCCCTCCAAGATTTTTAATAGAGCTTGTTGTACTCCTTCTCCAGATACATCTCTTGTAATGGAAGTATTTTCACTTTTACGAGCAATTTTATCTATTTCGTCTATATATATAATTCCTCTCTGGGCAGCTTCTATATCAAAGTCTGCTACTTGCAATAACCTTAATAACACATTCTCTACATCATCCCCTACATAACCAGCTTCGGTCAGGGTCGTTGCATCTGCTACAGCAAATGGCACATCTAGTAATTCTGCTAGAGTTTGGGCTAACAGAGTCTTTCCACAACCAGTTGGGCCAATTAATAGGATATTTGATTTTTGTAATTCCACATCTGGGTCAAGGCTGTTGTCGGAATTATGATTTGTTTGACAACTCAGACGTTTGTAGTGATTATATACTGCTACTGACAGTACTTTTTTTGCTTGGTATTGTCCAATTACATGATGATCCAAGTATTGATTAATTTCTGTAGGTTTTGGAACTGCTTCTAAGGAAGCTTTACTCTTACCTGAATAATTATTATTTGCTAATTGCGCTCCGATTTCACTAGCTGAAGTATCATCTTTTCTAGAGTTAAAAATTTCTTCTTCTAATATTTCGTTACAGAGTTCTACACATTCATCGCAAATATAAACCCCAGGACCTGCTATTAACTTACGAACTTGATCTTGGGACTTGCCACAAAATGAGCATTTAAGATGGGAATCGTATCTGGACATATTTGTTTTCTTCCTTGATGGTGGGGGTGTTTTTTTCTGAGGAGTTCAAAAGCTGTTATTTGATATTGATCATTGAAAAATCCAGATATTAGTCATATTATAAGTCTGAATTTTACAACTTCTCAGTTCTAATTATATTATATATTTTTCACCATTTTAATTTTTCAATAACTGGAGAGTACAAAGTTCTGCTAAAAAACAGTTGGTTCTCAAGATTGAAAGTGTTACTGGGAAAGGTTTACAGCACCTACGCTCTGTGAATGGAGAATTTTTAACCTTGAGTCCGTGAAACCCTTGACTAGCAATAGTTATTCCCGGAACTTTGCACTGTCTAGTAAATAAGATAATTGAAATAATTTACGATGAGGTTTATATATTCAGAACGTTTAACAAGTATAATTATTTGGCCTGATTATTTAAAACTAAAAAAATAAAAATAAGCTTGATCTTAATCATTACAATTATAGTTTGGATGATGATTATATTATATCCACAGTTTATTAGTTTTTTGCATAATAAATATAGTTTTAGATACTAACTAACTATTTTTTTGATTTTGATAAAGATGTATTAAGCAGAAAATGTTGAAAAATTTATAAAAATAAAAAAAAATTCGATCGAGAAGAGAAATATTGTGATATAGTCTTTAAACTATGTTGGTTCTAGCGAGGGTCAGTCGTTAGAAGTAAGAGGGAAAGTTTGGTGTAAATCCAACGCTGTCCCGCAACTGTGAAATGAGTTTAGTAAAATCTAAAATTTCATTAAGCCAGAATGCCTGCCAACATTATCAAGAAAAATAATCAATACATCTGCGAGGTACGGATGAAAGACAAACATGACAAACCCACAAAAAGTAGGGTTAGTTATCAATTGCATAGAATAAGAGTAATTTTAGCGCTGGCAATTTTAATTTTTTTCAGCACAATAGAATCGGCAATAGCTCATCATCCAATGGGTGGAAAAATACCAAGTAATTTGTGGGAAGGTTTTCTATCTGGTGTAGGACATCCAATTATTGGAATAGATCATCTGGCTTTTGTAGTTGCAGTTGGATTAATTGCAGTAGGAATCCCCAATGGTATATCAATAATAGCATCTTTTCTCGCTACAGTAATATTAGGAACGGGTATCCATCTTCTCAGTATTGATTTACCTTTAACAGAAATAGCGATCGCTCTATCAGTAGTTGTTTTTGGTGCAATGCTAGCTCTTAAAAAGAAGCTAAGTCTTCAATTATTAAGTATCTTTGCAGCTATTGCTGGTATATTTCACGGTTATGCTTATGGAGAGGCAATTATTGGTGCAGAAATGACACCTTTATTTGCATATTTGTTAGGCTTTACGGTGATTCAGTTATTAATAGCATTATTAGTAATGAAATCTGCTGAATTAGTAAGTAATTTTTGGGAAAATAAATTCTTTCTTGTAATGCGCTTCCTGGGTTTGACAATAGGTGCCATTGGAATGGTATTTTTCACCAGCGCCATATTTAGTTAATAGTTAATAGCAAAATTAAATTCCTGCAAATTATCAAAGAAACATAATGTCTACGCCACAATTACTATTTGTTTGTACTACTTGTGCAAGTGTTTGGAAATATGGGAAACGACAAGGTATTAGTGGAGGAGAAAAACTACTTGATCGACTTTCCCAACAATATAAAAATTGGCACTTACGGGATAGATTTACTATAACACCAATAGAATGTATGAGTGCTTGTAGTCACTCTTGTGCTATTTCTTTTGCTGCTCCTGGTAAGCATACTTATGTATTTGGAGATTTACCATCTCAAACAGAAATGTTGTTAGAAGTATCAGCAGCAGTATTAGAATGTGCCAGTCTCTATGATGCTAAATCTGATGGATTATTATCTTGGTCGGAAAGACCTGAACACTTAAAAAAAGGTGTTTTAGCAAGAATTCCACCATTAATTCATGGAGATATTTAAGCAAAATTAATGGTTGAAGAAATACGGATATTTTTCAATGTTAATTGTGTTTATTCCTAAGCATTCAGCTATTAGCAGTCAGCATTTCAGCAATGAGTAATTATTCATTACTTCTCTAAGGTTTAGGAAGGGGACTTTAACAGTAACTTTTTATTCTTTCCTCAATTTCAAAGGTTGCTTTTACCTTCCCCAAAATTAACTGCTGTTTGCGTAGCATTCCGAAGGAAAGGAAGCGCTAATAGCTGACCGCTGTTTGCGCAGCATTCCGCAGGAAATTCTTACGTTTCTTCTATCACTCGGTTACTATGACTTTAGTACCGCCATGTTTGTTAATTAAATGTAGCTATAGGATTTATATTGGAAATGTAAGTAAGAAATTTACAGCGCAATTCATTTAAGTAGACTACAAAATTTTTGAGGTTAGGAAGGTAGGGAGGTTCCATGCAACGTCCGTAGGTAGTAGATTGTCACTGTAGTCTATCTATTTTACAGCGGTTTTCATTTAGGTAGACCACAGTAGGGACCTTCCATGGAACGTCCCTACAAGGGTTTGATTTGTGAAGATGTGGTTCATCAATTTGAAAAGCGCTGTAAAGCTGCTATAATTATCTAGAAAACAGGGGAAAGTTTTAGTAACTTTGTTTGGCAGGAAAAAAGTTTAGAATCTAGTTTCAAACTCATTACTAAATTCTATAGAAGGCAACAGTTCCAGAAAGCAACAATGGAAAAAAAATTTCTCCTTATTTGATTCATCATTACTCTATTTCTTCATTTGATTAGCAATTCAATATTTGCTTTTGCTACGGATAAAAGAAAAAATATAAAGCAAGGAAAAGACCAAACTTCATAGTTCATAAAATATTTATAGCAGTGGAAGGAAAGAGTGCGGATATATCAAAAGTTTAAAACTCAGACAAAAAAATTTTCGCTCCTTTGGTTCTACCTTCTTCATTTTTCCTTCTTACTTTTGCTATACCTAATAAATCTAGGCAATTTTATACTTAGTTTTATTTCTTCTAATTTTTTCTTCCTAGCTTGTTCCTTATTCTAAATTTTCTATTTGTCAAAAAAATCATCAATAAACACGATTAAAATTTATGAGTGCAAAAATTCCTGTTACTGTAATTACAGGCTTTCTCGGCAGTGGAAAAACCACCACAATTCGCCATTTATTACAAAATAATCAAGGTCGTCGTATTGCAGTTTTAGTTAATGAATTTGGAGAAGTTGGCATAGATGGAGAACTTCTACGTTCCTGTCAAGTTTGTGATGAAGAAGATGCTACTAATAACATTGTTGAACTAACAAATGGTTGTCTTTGCTGTACAGTGCAAGAAGAATTTTTTCCTACTATGCAACAACTCTTAAAACGCCGAGAAAAAATTGATAGTATTTTAATAGAAACTTCTGGGTTAGCATTACCTAAGCCTTTAGTACAAGCATTTCGTTGGCCGGAAATTAAGACTTCTGCAACTGTAGATGGAGTTGTTACTGTTGTTGACTGTGAGGCAGTGGCAAATGGTAGTTTGGTAGGAGATATTGATGCTTTGGAAGCTCAACGTCAAGCTGACCCAAATTTAGACCATGAAACACCAATTGAGGAATTATTTGAAGACCAGTTAGCTTGTGCCGATCTAGTATTATTAACTAAGGTTGATATGGTTGATGAAGCTACTTTAAAAAAAGTACAAAATTGGTTAAAGGAACAGTTACCTAAAACTGTAAAAATAGTTCCTTGTATTGGGGGAGAAATTAGTCCGGATGTATTGTTAGGATTTAATGCAGCAGTTGAAGATGATTTAGATGCTCGACCTAGTCATCATGATACTGAGGAAGACCACGAACATGATGATGAAATTAATTCTGTTCATTTAATTTTAGACCAAGAGTTTGAACCAAAAGAGTTAGTTGAAAAGTTGAAAAGGTTAGCTATAAATGATGAAATTTATCGGATTAAAGGTTTTGTTGCGGTGCCGAATAAACCAATGCGTTTAGTTTTACAAGGGGTAGGTTCGCGCTTTGATTATTTCTATGACCGTCAGTGGCAAAAAGAGGAAGTTAAACAGACTAAGTTAGTATTGATTGGTCGTGATTTGCAACTAGAAAAAATTCAGTCTGAGTTGGTTGACATACTCTCCAACCTAAAGGCGCGGAGATTCTCCTGAAACCAAGATTCTTGGTTTGCTGACGCAAGGCTACGCCAACAAAGAGTCCACTTAAATCAAATACCTTGCGGAATCTAATCCAGAGATGGTTCTCACGCCTGCGCGTTTGCTCTATTTCAAGAGCCTGTTACCCTATGCCCTACGGTACAGTTCAAGCCTCAAAAAAACTTTGGTTCTCTGGTAATTGTTGCTTAGAGCTTTTCCATGTACAAGCATTACTGTACAAAACCCCATAACTCTAGTTTTCAAGGTGCAAACGCTACAATTAAGTAGCTATAGCTTTTGAGAGCGGTTGAATACCTTTCCGCTTTTTTAAGCATAGCACAAAGTCCCCCTTTTAGGGGGAGGCTTCAAACCCAGTTTTTCGGTGAATAATTTTGCATTGATGAGCTGCGGATGTGCCTAATAATATTTGTTTGAATAAATGTTTGTTTTTTCCATTTTTGATTTGGTTGATAATATTTTGCTTTAGAGGTTTAAATTAGATGAAGTTATAAGTTTCTGTTTTTGGTTTTAATATTTTAAACTTTACCGTTTTTGTCTGATTGTTAAATGGGGAAATTTTTCTGAGTTGCTTAAGGAGGTTTCAATATTTTTAGAGGTTTTTTTCAATTTTGTGATATTCTATACTTATGATAATATTGGCGCATTTTATATCTTGATTGAGTTTTAACGCTGTTAATTCCTATTCTGCCGTTGTCTTGCCCGATATTTATCTGAATTTTCTTTGCTCAAAATGACTAATTTTTCTTTGGTCGTCTTTTGCTGTTTTGACAAAAATTTGTTTGTGTGATATATAAAGGGAGTTTTTTTCGGTTTTCGGAAATGTGTTGTGTTGAATAAAAAGTCTAGTATATGGGCGAATTATTCCTACTAAAATTAACCTATTACAGTTGGCTTGAGATGGCAATCCTAATTCTACTTTCGGTGTCATTTTTTCGGGGATGCTTCAGAGAATGCCTTTGTTTAAGGTTATCTAGAGTTGTCTGGGAGGCGATCGCCTTTTTTCAGTCATCAGTTATCCCTTTTATGGCAATCCTAATTCTACTTTTGGTGTCGCTTTTTTTCGGGATTGCTTCAGAGAATGCCTTTGTTTGAGGTTGCCTGGGAGGCGATCACTTAATTTTTTTTACTTTCAACTTTCTTTTTTTTGCGTTGAATAAAAAGTCTAGTGTACGGGCAAACAACCACTATTAACATTATAGTATCAGAGTTGCTTTGAAAATCCAAGCTCATTTTCTTTTTTACGCAGGTAAAATTTTTTAGAGGTTGAGAAAATAACTATTTATGTCTGTGAAGGATCAATTTTTCTGTTTTCTGTACTCATCATATAGAGGTAGGGTCGGCACATTTCTATGGATTAACTAAAAGACTCAATAATTACTATTTGCCTATCTCAGAGGATTTACTTTTCCTTCCCATACAGATGGCGTATGATTTCATATTTTGCGTAATACCAAATTGATAAATGTTTGCTACAAATATCTAGGGTATTTCTTAGGAGTCAGGAGTTGTATGAGAATAGCTTTAATACCATTTTTCAGGTCATAAATTATCTTTTTTGTCAAAGGGATATCTCCTGCATTTGTCTTTTTATCGCTCTTACTATTCGTAAAATTCTTTTTTCACGCTTGGTATAAGTCCTGTTAGTAATATAAAAAAATATTGGTATAGCAATGAGCGCTCAGTAGCAATGAGCGCTCAGGTATTTACAATGTCCAGCTCAAAGTGCAGTAAGCGAAAAGGTGTACAAAAAATAATGTGTAAATATGCCAGCGCACATTGCTATAACTTTCTGCTATGAATCGACTAATTTTCCATAGGGAAGGGGAGAATTATCCTTTTCATCGCCAATTTCATACCAGTAGCGTCTATGATCTTCGACAAACTCCTCACGACTGATGGAACCTGACTTATCTGAGTCAATGGTATCAAAAGCTTGGTCAGCACGGTCAGGTTGTTCTACTCCCATGTATACTTCCAGGTACTTCCGGTACTCTTCGCGGGATATTTGTCCAGAGTGATCGGTGTCTATAATATCGAAGAAGAGTTCGTTTTTGTGCCTAGATAATGCAAGTGCTTTATCTAGTTCAGTTAAGGATACGATCTTTGCAACATTAGCAATCAAATCTTCTTCGCTAATTCGAGTGTTACTATCAACTGGTCCCCCTCCAGCCATAAAATATTGAAAGAGAGAATGACACATCTCGCGAATTTCTTCATTCCTTGATGAATCATTTTGAAGTTGAATTAAACGATTTGCAATTTCTTCAAAGTCGGAGAGGGTTAAAACCCCGTTTTTATCGACATCCATGAGTTTGAAGTAGGTTTTGATTCTGGTACGCCAAATACTGGATGATAAAAATTGTTCAGGAGACATTTTTACTGATAAGTCAAGAAAACTATATGAACGTCTTGATATTATCATTATCTATGCAGAAGTAAGAAGTCAGAAGGAAGAAGGAAAAGTATTATTTTGTCTGATACCATTTCTCTGTAACAATGCGCTGAATAATTGTTGCTCAGACCTTATTACACTGACTATTCTCATCTTTAATATTAAGTGCAACTTCATGGAGAAATGGTATGAGTTTTAAACTTTTTAACTGTCCTAACTTTTCTTTAGACTGCTATAATTGCTCATTAGCGAATTGGTCGCCTTAAAGTCAAATATCTATAACGTCTTAGTTAATTTGCTCAGAATTAATCATGGACTCAGTACTCACAATAGAAAAGTCAAATATCTATAACGTCTGAGTTAATTTTCTCAAAATTAATTATCGACTCAGTACTGACAATAGAAAAGTCAAATATCTGTAAGGTCTGAGTTAATTTTCTCAAAATTAATTATCGACTCAGTACTGACAATAGGAAAGTCAAATATCTATAACGTCTTAGTTAATTTTCTCAGAATTCAAGGGACTCAGTACTCATCATAGAAAAGTCAAATATCTATAACGTCTGAGTTAATTTGCTCAGAATTAATCATCGATTCAGTACTCATCATAGAAAAGTCAAATATCTATAACGTCTGAGTTAATTTGCTCAGAATTAATCATCGATTCAGTACTCATCATAGAAAAGTCAAATATCTATAACGTCTGAGTTAATTTTCTCAGAATTAATCATAGACTCAGTACTCACAATAGAAAAGTCAAATATTTCTGAGCGAATAATTAGGACGACAAAATTATTTGTGTATTTGCGAATAAATTATAAAAATGATTACCTCTTGCCTACCTCCTCCAAATCTGAAATTAGTTGTGTCGAAGTATTTAATTGACCGTTGAATGCTAACTATTTTATCTGCCCAAAATTCAGATATATAAATATTCACTTATCTGGCATGTTGTCTAATTTTTCTCTGAAAGATAACTGAAATCCTGACTTTAAAACCAAGATAAATCCTAATCCTGATAAAATACAAACTACTATTGCTATTTCGAGAAATCCTCCTACAAATAAAACTGAAGCTGAGAGGAAAGTAAAACCAGAAAAACAAGTATAAATCAAAATTTTCAAAGCTAAATTAATTCGTTTTAATAATCGATCATTTTCAATAGAGCGGACTCTAAATTGAATTTCCCCATCTTCAATTTTCGTTTCTAATTGACGGATTAAGATTTCACTTTTACTAGGCTGCTGTAACTTATACTTAATAAAATCTCTTGTCTGTTTTGCCAGTTCTCCTACAACTCTACCTCTACCTTGAGCAACAGTAATACTTTTGACAAAAGGTTGAGCGCAAGTAACCAAACTATAGTCAGGATCGAGGTTTCTCGCAATACCATCTAAGGTAGATAGAGACTTCAGAATAAAAATCATTTGGGAAGGCAAACGAAATGGTTGCTGCTCAAACAAAACATAAAGCTCCTCTTTTATCTCATCAAAATTATAAAAATCAACAGGTTTATCTGTAAAATTTTCCAATAGAAAATTCACTAATCTTTTTACAGGCATAATATCCGGCATTGGTTCAATTAAACCAATAGTAATCAAAGTATTAAGCACCTGGTCAACATCTTTTCTGAGAATAGCAAAAAACGTTTTAATCATCTGGTCTTTTGTCAATGACTTTACCTCAGCCATCATGCCAAAATCATAAAAAATAACACCACCATCTAAACTAACAGCTAAATTTCCTGGATGAGGATCAGCTTGAAAAAAACCATCTAATAATAATTGCCTTAAATAACAACAAACTCCTATTTGATTAATCCTTTTTGGATTAATCTTACAAGCTTCTAGTCGTACTTTATCGTTAATTTTGATTCCCGGTAAATATTCAAGAGTGATAACTTTTTCCGTAGTATAAGTCCAATAAACAAGAGGTACAATTATTTCCGGATAATCTTTAAAATTTTCCCGAAAACGATCGGCATTTTTACCCTCATTCACATAATCAATTTCTTGATAGAGAATTTTAAAAAAATCATAATAAATAGCATCTAATTCATACCTTTTAGCCCAGGAAAAATACCTTTGACAAAAACGGATAACACTTTTGACAACCTTTACATCCAAGTCAAATAAAGATTTTAATCCAGGACGCTGTACCTTAACTACAACTTCCTCACCTGTTTGTAACTTGGCTTTATGTACTTGTCCAAGACTAGCTGCAGCAATGGGACGTTCTTGAAAATCTCGATAGAGAGAATAAAGAGAGTTACCAAGTTCAGACTCAATAATAGCGATCGCTTCTGTCGTTTCAAAAGAAGGCACATTATCTTGTAATTTTCCTAACTCCTCCACATATTCCTTCGGTAATATGTCAGCCCGCGTGGATAAAGACTGACCTATTTTGATAAAAGTTGGGCCTAAATCTAGCATAGTCCTCACCAACCACTTAGCCCTACGCTTTCTCACAGAGGCAGACTTATTTTGAAATAAATTGTCCCACCATAAAAAGAAAAAAAATTTTCCAAAGGCACTAAAAACATCTATTTTTCTGGTCAGAGGAGAATATTGAGTGCGTTGCCAACGAAGGGACTTAGAAGCATCTTGAGTGAGCATACTATAAAGTTATGTAAATCTATCCACCGTCCATTGATTGTAACTGGGAAACGAAAATTCCGGAAGATGAGTCATTTCAGTTATCAGTATCAAGCTAAAAAAGAACAGCTAAGTCCCTTGACATTGGAAGCAATTCTATAGCATTTTGTAACACATTGTAACAAAAAAGTGCCTTTCCTTTTTGAGCTAGTGAATTATGTTAATGGTCTAAAAACAAGGAAAAGTCTGATTATGTCTAGCGAACAAAGATCGAAACATCCCTTTCATATGTACGAGGCGATTTTTGCACAACCTCAAGCATTTACTCATGTAGCTCAAGGTAATGAAGTCTTAATTGATAATTGCGCTACCCGTATAGCTTCCTGTGAACGGCTATTTTTAGTTGGTATTGGAACTTCATATCATGCAGCTCTCGTCGGTGAACACTTAATGCGTTTGTATGGGAGAGACCTTTTCACACAAACATTTCACTCATTTGATTTTGCACTTTATAGACCCCGAATAACACCAAGAGATTGTGTCATTGGTATTAGTCATCGCGGGAATAAACTTTATACAGTTGAATCTCTCAAATATGCTCGTGAAGTAGGTTGTTACACCATATTCATTACTGGTGAAGGTGTAGTTACCGAGGCTGTACAAAGCGATGTCACCTTACCTACAGTTGCACAGGATAAGTCAGCTGCTCATACCGTTAGTTATATTGGTACGATTTCAGTCTTATCTACTCTTGCGGATCGTATCGGCTTTCATCGTACCGGGACAAGTCTTCTATCGAAAAGTTTTCTGGAGTATGAACTTTCTGAACTACTGTCTGTAGCACTAGAAACGGAGAATGAGATGGTACGCTTCGCCCACGAACAAGTCAATCGGCGACGCATCTGGTTAGTTGGTGGCGGCCCAAGTCACTGCATGCTAGCGCAACAGGGTGGGTTATTGTTCCAAAAGTTCCAGAATCATTCTGTTCTTTAACCTGCCTTGTGCCGCTCCAATTATTTACCTACTACTTAGCATTAGAGTGCGGAACAAACCCTGATGGATTTAGGCTCGAAGACCCACGTTTTGCCCGTGCACGCTCATTAATACAGTTATAGGAAGATTTCATTAATGGATAATGGATAATGGATAAAACCGTTACGGAATTGAATATCAGGAAATATTATTTCTTTTTTCCCCTTAAAAGGGGAGGCTTCAAGGCGCAAATTATATCATGTCCGGTTGAACAGTTATAAATAAATGATGAAGGAGTCAGGAGTC
>NZ_RCBY01000072.1 GCF_003838195.1 Okeania hirsuta | reverse complement strand
TCAGCAGAACAATAATTAGACTGTTTACAGGAGGACCGAGTCATACCATTTCTCTATTTCTCTATGAAGTTCCATTTAATATAAAGATGAGAATAGTCAGCTTAATCAGGTCTGAGCAACAATTATTAAGTTTATTGTTTACAGAGAAATGGTATCATATCATGTCCGTTTATATCGTTTGTGTAAACCCAAGGGTGAATATCTACAGGAAATGATGGTTTTTTTCTTGCGAGGGTAGCCTTCTTCCCTCTTCCCTCTTTCTTCTTCCTTCTTCCTTACCTTTGCTATACAAGACCGATGCTACCGGACATGATATCAGTAGACACCTCCTCCACGCATAGGGAGTAGGAAGCAGGGAGCAGGGAGAAAGAATTGATGAATAAGAGTGGAATAATTGATTTGATTTTTTATTATTGGGGATGTTTAGTAGGAATAGTCTATATATCATTTAGTTAGAGTCAAATCCTGTTTTTATTCAAATCGACATTTCTAGGTAAAGTCTTTTAAGCAGGGAAATTATTCATAGTATTCTTTTTGATATTTCATATTAACTAACTTTCAATTTTAAGCCAGATAATACAGCAGAAGGAAGAAGGCTGAAGTTGGAAAAATCTAACGTTGTCTGAGCTTTAATCTTTTGGTATCTCAGTTTCCTTTCCTTCAAAGTAAGCATTCACCTATTAACAGTTAGCTCTGATATTTTTAATAAATGAAGCAAGCATTCGCTTAAGCTATACTACATTTTCAACCAGAGAATTGAAGCACAAGAACGACGAGTTTTAGTTGTCAACTAAAGGTAATGAAGCTGATAGCTGACCGCTGTTTGCGCAGCATTTCGCAGGAAATGTTTACCCTTCAACTGTTATATTACTCTAATTTTTATCTTGATTCTCCATTACATTTTTGATGGAATTAGCAACAAACCTTTCTAAAATTGTGTCTCCAACAAAATTATAGTGGCAGCAAGCATCTCGATAAACTACTTCTTTTTCTTCATCAAAAATATTCACACCATTAAATATATTTACGTTGGCTTTTCGTAAGTTATTAATTTTAGAAAATAACATTGGGTAACCTTTTTTTACTCCTATTGAATAAGGATTTCCTTCAATAATTAGAACTTTTTCTGCCGGGCTAAAAACTCTTTCAGTCGGATAATATTGATTAGGTTGAATAAAATGAAAATACCATTTATTTCTCTCGGCTAAAATCTGATTCATTGTTAGTGATGATTCATACCAATTTTCTGCTATCTTCTCAAAAGCTACCTCATATTCTAATACTTCAGGCATCTTCTTCAAATGTACTAGACTGTCACTATCAAGGTTTTGAGAATTTCGAGCTATCTGTCGATCGTATTTAATAATCTCTTTTTGATAGCTTTCTAATAATCCTTTGACTTGCAAACTTCTCAAACTATGGCACGAAGCTAGTTGACAACTTTCTAACTTATTAATAGCAGTTGATAAATTCTGTTTCAGTTCGCTAATTTTAACAATTGCTTTCATTACAGACAAATCATCACTAGCTAACCTTGTTAAAGGTAAAATATGTTGTATGCTTGGTAGAGTTAATTCTATTTTTGCTTGATTATTTTGATGAGATAGAGCTACTTCATTAAAACCATCTATATTGATGACCATATCAAATTCTTGGCCGATAGAAAGAAAATAATTTAAAATCAATAATTGCTGTGGTTGTTTATAACCTCCCCCCGAAAAACATAGGATGATTATTTCTTTATCTACTAACTCAGGTATACTTTTTAAGTTATTGATAAATTCTTCATTACCTCTGGATTGATTAATGTTCAGACCAACGGCAAAATTATTCGCAACTGAACCGCCAAAAATACCAATAATAAATTGATTCTTATTACTTTTAACAAAAGGATAATTGTACTGAGAGACAAAACCATAATTATTAATTCTTATTCCCGACTCTTCATGGGTAAAACTTCCTGCTTTTAGCACATAGCCAAAAAACGGATGTATTCGCTCTAATATTGATTCATTATCTAAATTTGCACCCAGTCTAGTTCCAGTTTTTTCCAGGTCTTCTCTTACTTTGGAAATAGTACTTTCTCTCGTATAAAATAGTCGATTTTCCTGAAAATAATAAAAACCTAATGATACAATCTCTAATCCTATAAATCCTAAAACTAAGTTAATCGTAACTAGACTGAATCCTGTTTTGATTCCCTGCATCCATTTAAAATTTTTCATGGCATTGCTGAATTTTTATTTACCAAATAATTAAGGTTTATAGCAGAAGGAAGAAGAAAGAAGGAAGAAGGAAGAAGGCAGAAGGCAGAAGGCAGAAGGCAGAAGGAAAAATATTGCTTTGTCTGAGTTTTCAGCTTTTGATATGTCTTCACTTTTCCTTCCACTGCTATAAATCTTCTTACTTAAAGAAGAAATCCTATTCGCCAATCCCATCCATTTTCAAGAGAGAGCCAAAAATAATTTTTAATTATTAATTACAGCATATTCGGAGATCGATTTGGTACGGCCAACGGTAAAGATTTTTTGTTTGTTTCCTATTCTGTCTCCCCATCTTTCTTACTACCTATTCCCTAAAACCATAAACATAAGTACTTCGTGTCTGTAGAAAAATGCTATATTAATTTTTAAACTTACTGAAACTTTTTTCGATTACCAATAAAATTTTTTTTTCCAGCAAGTATTTTAATTTATGAAAAGCCAAAAAAAAGAATTATTTTGAGAAACAAAGTGCTTTGGTATAAAGCATCCTTAACAAATTCCTTGAAGAAGGCAGCTATTGCAGGATGGCGGAAATAACTGACCAGTTACAAAATCCTAAAACAATTACAAATCAAAAATGATTGACTGTCAGATGTGCGTCCTACATTCTGGAGGCGATGTGTGCTGTTTGCCCAGCATTGCGTAGGAAAGGCAGAAGGCAGAAGCTCTAATTACATCGGTATTCAAACCCAAACAATTTTAAGCATTCTGTAGACGGTGGGGTATTAAACCCACAAAAGAAAAGATAAATAAATTTATACCAATTCACTTTAAGGATGTCACAAATAGCTTCATTCCTTTAAGTGTCAAATAATTGCCTGAAACTACTGTATTGTCAAAATTTTTAGCCTATTAAATCTAACTTTTGACTTCTGACTTCCGTGAAACGATATTAGAGGGTTTCCCTTTTACCTTCTTTGCTTAATCGAGTAGTATATTGTTCACACAAATAATTTCCCATTATTTCCCCGACAAATTTATGACCTGCTATATTCCAATGACCTCCACAAGGAACCGCATTATCAAAACCATGCAAACATTTACCCGTTTTTTTCGCTTCATCCCAAATAGGTCCAGCTAAATTATACACTGGTATATTTTCCTCCTTACCAAAATTTTTTAACCGAATATCTGGATAAAATAAATTCGGTACATTCAAAGATTTTCTAAATCCATCACGCTTTTGAATATCTGGTAAAACTTGATAAGAATCACTGGCTGTTATTACCATAAAATCTGACCCTTTATCATATACTTCATCTCTCATTAGTTTAATTAAACCTTCAGTAACTTTCCAGGTTTCTTCCCAATCATAATTTGATTGTGGTTCCTTGTAAAAAGCTAGATTAATTTCACTATAATCTTTTTCAAACTGACGGCGTTTAGCATCAATATCCACCTTTCTAATTAGTTGTAAAATCCGATAATTTTGCACAGACCAAAATGGCAAAAAATCTACTATAGAAAAGTTATAACGATCTCTCTCCCAAAATTTTAAATCGCGGAATGACATATCTTCAACAAGTTGACCATTTTTATAGACAAAATAAGGTCTGAGATGATCGTGTTCTAAAGCGCGATAATTATTGCGGAGGTCATTACCAGCATAAAAAACTAATATTACTAAATCTGGTGCATAATCCCAAACATGATGTCTTAAAGTCATCAACTGTTGAGCTGTTCCATAACCCTGTACACCAAAATTCATTACCTCAACTTTCCGGTCTTTTAATACAGGACACTGTTGTAATCTTTGCTCTATAATTGCACCATAAGTATCCTCCAATTTGACATGAATTGCTTCTGTAAAAGAATCTCCTAATAAAGCTATTCTTAATCCATTTTCAGGTTGAGTTTTACTACGTTCATAATCACGAAACCCTCCACTATTCATTTTTAATTCTGAAGGTATACCTTCTCCTTGCCAAAATGCTGTGGCATTAGGATTTCCTGCCCAACCTCGATTTGGATCTTTTGCTGTATATAAAAGTTCTTGATTAGAGTCTTCTCTTGGTGGTGGTGGAGTTTCTATTTTTGCTATTCTTAGACCTATTTCTGCCACTGTTACAGCAAATATTAATGTGCTGACTGTTAATCCTAAATTGATGGCTAAATTCTGAAGTTTTTTCATTATATTTAGGTTAGTTGAGCAAGAGATTATTCTTAGTTTTAGTATTGACAATAAGTTAAGTTAAAAACCAAGTTATATATAGTACCTGAAAGTATAAACAATTGGGGTAATTTTCTAATTTATGGAGATACAGTAGAGAAACTTTTTTCACTCATATCAAATTTTAATAATTAGTTATTTTAGGTCATTGCGACTAGAACGGAGTGGAAGGAAGCAATCTTGAAAGTCCCTGAGATTACTTCCTATCGTCCCAATGACCACTTTTCAACGGGATTATATCTACATATATTACATATATATAGAAAGCATTTGCTATCTTTGCCCGCGTAAAAATTTTTGAGTTACGAGTCGGGAGTGGAATAGAGGCAATACAAGAAAAAGATTGAAAAATACTCCCTTACTCCCCTACTTTTAAGATTAGAATCAGATTTTTCCCATCATTAAATCTTTCCATCTATCTCTCCTAGGGTGGAAAATCACAAACATTTTCATTTTATGAAGCTCATAAAAAAATCGGCGGCTCAAAGGATTTTCGGTTCCACCCTCACAATTTTTGTGATATTATAAATGTTATTGGGGTTTGTTCGTACCTACGCATGACTTTTTATTCAACCAAAATTCCTGACTGAGGCACAATCAAATATTTAGGCATTTTGTGAAGCTCATAGAAATGCTTGTTTTTCTCATCATCAAATCTTTCCTTCCATCTCTCCTAGGGTGGAAAATCACAAGCATTTTCATTTTATGAAGCTCATAAAAAAATCGGCGGCTCAAAGGATTTTCGGTTCCACCCTCACAATTTTTGTGATATTATAAATGTTATTAGGGGTTGTTCGTACCTACGCATGACTTTTTATTCAACTAAAATTCCTGACTGAGACACAATCAAATATTCAGGCTTTTTTCCCAGGAGAAATACTAGAAATATTGTCATTTTGTGAAGCTCATAGAAATGCTTGTTTTTCCCATCATCAAATCTTTACCTTCTATCTCTCCTCAGTAGAAAACCACAAACAGTTTCATTTTATGAAGCTCATGAAAAAATCGGCGGCTCAAAGGATTTTCGGTTCCACCCTCACAATTTTTGTGATATTATAAATGTTATTGGGGTTTGTTCGTACCTACGCATGACTTTTTATTCAACTAAAAATAGTATATTTGTCTGAGCGATCGCGAATTTTGTACAAAAGTCGTCATTGCGACAATAGGAAGCAATCTCGCACCACCCCTAAAATTGCTTCCTTCCACTTCGTTTCAGTGGCAATAAAGTAACTAATCATCATGAATTTGATATAAAATTCTGACTTCTAACTCCTAACTCCTGACTCCTAACCGCCATATTTCTCGCACAAATAATTTCCCATTATTTCCCCTACCAATTTATGACCTTCTACATTCCAATGACCTCCACAGGGAAGTGCATTATCAAAACCATGTAAACACTTACCTGTTTTTTTAGCCTCATCCCAAATAGGTCCAGCTAAATTATAAACTGGTATATTTTCCTCTTTCCCAAAATTTTTTAGTCTAATATCTGGGTAAAATAAATTTGACACATTTAAAATTTTTTTCAAGTTATCGCGCTCTTGAACATCGGGAAGTACTTGAGAAGAATGACTAACTGTTATCAGCATAAAATCTGCCTTTTTTTCATATACTTCATCTCGCATTAACTTAATTAAACCCTCAGTTACATCCCAAGCTTCTTCCCAATCAGAATTGGGTTTTGGTTCTTTATAAAAATCTATATTAATTGCATTGTAATCCCGATTATACTGACGGCGTTTAGCATCAAGATCTACCTTTCTAATTAACTGTAGAATTCGAGAATTTTTTATCAACCAATATGGCAAGAAATCTACAATAGAAAAAGCATAACGATTTCTCTGCCAAAACTTCAAATTTCGGAATGACATATCTGCCACAAGTTGCCCATCTTGGTAAACAAAATAAGGGCGTAAATGGTCATGTTCTAGACCGCGATAATTGTTACTAAGATCGTTACCTGGATAAAAAGCCAATATGACTAAATCTGGTTGATAATCCCAAACACGATCCCTTAAAGTCATTAATTGTTGTGCTGTTCCATAACCATTTACCCCAAAATTTATTACTTCTACTTTTCGGTTTTTCAACACAGGGCATTGTTGTAGTTTTTCTGCCATTATTGCACCATAAGTATCTTCTAATTTGACATTAAGTGCTTCTGTAAAAGAATCTCCCAATAAAGCAATTCTCAATCCATTTTCTGGTTTATTTTTACTCCGTTCATAATCGCGAAATCCTGCACTATTCATTATTATTTCAGAAGGGATACCCTCTTCCTGCCAAAATCCTTTGCCATTAGGTTTTCCTGCCCAACCTCTGTACATATCTTTGAAAGTATGGAGAGGATTTTGATCTCCATCTATTTTTATCGTTGGATGCTCAATTCCTGCTATTCTTAATCCTATTTCACTTACTGTCAGAGTAAATATTAATGTACCCAATGTTAATCCTAAATTGATGGCTAAATTCTTGAGTTTTTTCATTAAATTGGAGGTTTATTTTTTAATAAAAAGTCTTTTGATAAGGGTAGGAGTCAGAATTAAAAATTCAGGAGAATTATACAGAAGAAAGGAGGAAGAATTTTTCTTTGATTTTTCTGCCCTTATTTGCCCAAAATACTAACTTTCTTCCCTACTCCCCTACTTCCACACTTCCCACACTCTCCTATATAGCAGTCGAAGCAAAAGTTAGGACATTTTAAATGCTCAAACCTAGACAGGAATTACTTTTAACTTTTGACTTTTGACTTTTAACTTGCGCGTAGCGCTATAACCTTTTACATAAATTTTCAGCAATAATTTCTCCTGCTAATTTATGCCCTGTAGCATTCCAATGTCCCGTACACATTGTCGTATTTTTAAACCCATGAACACAAACCGGATTTTCCCGAACATAATCATCAAAAGGTTCGACTAAATCAATCACAGAAAAATTATAAGTTTCTCCTAAATTTTGCAGTCTTTTTGTTGGATATGACCAGTCTTGAATATTCATAATTTTCATATACCCTTCTCGCCATTCTTGATTTGGATGAACTCGCATCGGAGTCATCACTTTAGCTACTTTAAATTCTGCACCTTTTTCTTGTACTTCTTTTGCCATGATTCCTATTAGTTCATCAGTAATTTTCCAAGCTTCTTGCCAAGCAGAATTTGGCGGTTCTCTAAAATTATTAGCTTGTAAATTTTCAAAATGTCTGGCAGCATTTCTCTTCTTTTGATCTGCCTCTACTTTTTTGATAATTTGTAAAATTCTGACATTATTTACTAGCCAAGTTGGTAATTTATCGACTGTAGTAATCATGTAGCGGTTTGCTTGACTAATAGTTAGTTCTCTAAAAGATAAATCTAATTCTAACTTCCCATTTTCATAAACAAAAAAAGGTCGATAATGATTATTTTCTAACTGTCGAGAATTATCAGTAACATCATTGCCAATAAAAAAAGCTAAAAGCACAATATCCGGCTGAAAATCCCATACTTTTTCTCGGAGAGTTAATAATTGTTGGGCAGTTCCATAACCATCCACTCCAAAATTAATTACCTCTACTTTTTGACTTTCTAAATTAGTACATTTTCCCAATTCCTTCTGCATTACTGCCACAAAAGTTTGCTGATAAGAAACCTGCACTGCTGAAGTAAAAGAATCCCCAAGTACAGCAATTCTTAGAGTATTTTCTGGTTTTGCTTTAGTAATTTCCGGTCCTCTAAGACCATGACTATTAAACTCTAAATAAGCCTTTCCTTCGCTCGTCCACCAACCAGAAACATTACCTCTATATTCCCAACCTCTAACCGGATGAGGAATAGTATGAAATGTAGGATAAAATTCTGCATGGGTACTTTCCGACATTTTTTTTAAACCCTCCAAACCAGCAATTCTTGCTCCTACTTCAGCGATCGCTATCCCAACAAATAAACTGGCGAAAATCATACCTAAATTTACCACCAAAGTTTTTAGTTTAATCATCCTCTCAGCTATAATTTTTTTGTATTTTGATCCTGTAGATTGGGTTGAGGAAAATTAGCAGAGTTTATCCTGGGGATAAACCCAACTTTTCAGTTATCAGTTATCAGTTAACAGTTATTAGTACCTGTAACTAAAACCTTCTGCTAGAAATGTAAAGTTAACTAGCTATTAGCTTTTACCATTTCCATACCGGAATGCTCCGCAAACAGCTAGCCTCTTGCAGAGGAACTCCGTTAACAGCTTTTAGAAGCTCTGGTTTAAATCCCCAGTTTCTATAAACCGAAAGGTGCGTGGAAGAGTAACAGTCCCCTTCTAAACGTTTACTGCTGACTGATGACTGCTGACCGCTGACCGCTTTTTTAAACGTCAAATTAAAACAAAGTATAAATAAACGGTGCAATTACAGAAGATTGACTCAGAACAATCAAAGCTCCTAACAAAACTAAAGTAATAATCAAAGGTAATAACCAATATTTTTTCCGCTCTCCCATAAAACCCCAAAGGTCTTTGAGAAAGTCTAATATTCCTTCAAACATTTAAAAAGGTCGCTCCATACTTTCTCTAGTTTTTAATTGACTCATCACCCGATAAGTTGAAGTTTCAGTATTCAATTGTCGTTCCATTGGGTCTTTTTTAAACATTCGCATAATCAAACCCATTGGCATAACTACAAGATAAAATACTAACCCCATCCATAGGGGAGTCATTATTTTACTCAGGAAAATTCCCACCCGCATCCAAAACTTATAAACAGGTCCCAAAGTTGGGGGTGAAACAATTGCCAATACCAATAGAGGAGTAGCAATTATCCAAGGCCATGCAGGAGGAGGCCAATGTCTGTGGAGTAACGGTAGTAATAGACCGAATAAACCGCCAAAAACACCACCCACTATTAGACCAAATTCCCTGAGACCCTTCTTATCAATTTTCGGTATCTCGCGATCGCTCATTAGTTATGCATAATCAATATTTCGTTAACTTTTAACTCCTAGCAGAAAAGTTATCAAAAGTCAATATAAGTTGGGTAGAACGGTAGTGATGCCCAAAAGCCTTAAACACTGGTCACCCAGTAAGCTTTTTCAGCGTTCGTAGACTCAAACAGACGCACTTTTTTTCACCCTAAGATGGAAATAAACTATGCGTATATTTGTTTACTAGATTGTCTTGCCGTAGCTGGATTGGATTTAGTATCTATAAATTGCACAGAATCAAAAGTATTAATCCATAGATGAGCGCCACAACTTGCTGGTTTGTAAGGTCGATAGACGATTTGGCAAGGACCTGAAATATATAACTCATAACCATAATAGTTATGACCGCTGTGCTTAACTGACACTACAGCTTCCAATTCTGTTGGAGGCTTCTTTTTATTACTTTGAATTTTGTTTTGATTGACATGAATCATTTTTGGTGTGGTAGATTCTCTCTTGCGCCACATACCTTTCGGACCGCGCCGAGCCGGAATTATTACAGGCATTCCACTCTCAGAAGCAGGTATTTCCCAGAATCTACCTTTTTTCTCAGCTCCTTTAACTCTTCCTTGAGCGAGTAAAACTAATAAACGTTGACGAGATATACCTAATAAAAAAGATGCTTCTCTAGTACCCATGATTTTTTTCCTTAACTGTTGGACAATAGTTAGTTTTTAATAAAAAAGTAATTTTGATAATTAATTTTACTTAAGAACAATAGTAAATGAGATTCCAAAATCTACCATTTTTGTCAGCTCCTTTAACTCTTCCTTGAGCTAATAAAACTAATAAACGTTGACGAGATATACCTAATAAAAAAGATGCTTCTCTAGTACCCATGATTTTTTTCCTTAACTGTTGGACAATAGTTAGTTTTTAATAAAAAAGTAATTTTGATAATTAATTTTACTTAAGAACAATAGTAAATGAGATTCCAAAATCTACCATTTTTGTCAGCTCCTTTAACTCTTCCTTGAGCTAATAAAACTAATAAACGTTGACGAGATATACCTAATAAAAAAGATGCTTCTCTAGTACCTATGATTTTTTTCCTTAACTATTGGACAATAGTTAGTGTTTGAGAAAAAAGATAACATTAATTATCAAAGTTACTATACTCTAAAAAGTGTTTGGGGAAGGGTGGAGCGATCGCTTACCTACTATAATTTCCTTTTTGCATACCACAAAATTATCAATTTGTCAAATTGCTAAAAGGTCAAATGTAGGGGTGAATGGCATTCGCCCTTAAATTATTAGACTGGAGCGAGGCAAATCAAATGGCGGACAAACCCTTGACCTCAATATTGCTGAAAGATGTTTGTTTAGTACCCATAATTTTTTTTCCTTAACTGTTGGACAATAGTTAGCGTTTCATAAAAAGGTGACAAGAATTATCAAAGTTACCGAAGAATAATAGTAAGCGATCGCTTTAGTAGACTAAAAAATATGAGAGTAAGCGATCGCTCATCCCTCTGCTGCACTGAATTGTGAAACTGGATAAAGGCAAACCAAATTGCCGACAAACCCTTGACCTCAATATCAACGTTAATATTTGATCATGTATTAGCAATCTGAGTCAAGGGAATTTTATTAAGTTCAGAAAGATTTTCTGCACAGCGATCCATAATTTGTTCTTCATCTATAGTCGATAGACATCTTTTTCATCTTTAAGCGGTCTAATTTTAAATGTTAAGTTACGCTTCTTCTTTTCATCTTCCAAATTTTTTTGGGTAGTAGTTTCTGTCTGAACACAAATTACCTTACCATTTAGATCATTAAGTGACTTTACTTCACTATTTTTTCGCACAAAAATACCCTGTCCATCATAAAAAACTATTGGACCAAACTCCATATTAATTGATACATCCCTCTCTACACCTTCTTGAAAACTAGACAAAGCTAGACATTTGCTATCTGGTGAGGTGCAAATGATTTTATTACTCACCCGTTTCAATGTGTACTTGCTGTGAAAGTTGATGTTCCGCCCACAAACTATGGGTTAGGATACCCTCAAGGGCTTTCCTCCATTGAAAAAGTTGAGTCCTCCGAATACGATGTAGTTTAATAAAACTAGCAACTCGCCTCCAATGACTCCAATCATGTTTGTTGACATCCTCTGGTCTCAACAAACACTGTGGTATTTTTTCTGATAATTTTAAGGCTCTACGGCCAATTACTAAAGCAGCAGCAGTGCCACTATTCAGGCCATACTTAGCCATGTAATTAATCATTCCAATTACGCTGGTAAAAGCTGGATTGACTTTTATTAATTCAACCCCAAATCTTCTACAACGTGACTCTAAAGCTTCTCTAAACATCCCTGTAGACAAGTTAGAAAGCATCTCATTATAAACTTTACCTTCCTCGCTCATCTTGGATTTTTTCTTGGTAAAATCCAGAGACTCAATAGCAATAGCACATTCAAAAAATTCTGCTAATTTCACAACTTGGCAAACAATATTTCTCATTGATGCTTGTCGTTGCCCAGTAGTTTTATTCTTCCATTGGTAAGGTATTTCTTCTAAATATTCAATATTTCCATCCCATTTAACATAAGCAACTGAAATTGATTCTGCATTAAAATCAATACCTATACAACCATTTTTCCTTGTATGAACTACTGGAATTTCTGGTACATAAGTAGAAAGATGTACATACCAATTATCCTGTTTATGCTCCCTGCGAAAAATTTGAATTGTGATTGGTTTTAAACTATTTATTGCATAATCTAAATCTGTTGCTCTATATCTGCCATCCCTATCTGAAACTGAAAATTCTAACTGTATTTTCTGACCATATTTATCCTGTAATGGTCTAGGTAGTTGAATTTGTAGTTGATATAATCCATTCTCTTGTAATGGGAAAACTTTGAGCATAGTTCCACCCCCTGGCTGAGATTTTCCTACACAGAAAAATCTGCCTGAGCGTTTTTTTCTCCAATCTACGCCCCATTCTTCTTGGGTTTTATATCCATTTTCTGCTAAATTATGTTGAGCATTAAATAATTTCTGTGTTCCAAAACAAATATGTAAACGTTCTGTGTTTTTTAACTGCTTTAATTTTAGTTTCAGACTTGCTATTTTCTGAATTTTACTCTTTAAACCTAGCAATTGATGACAAAATTTATTTCTGGCCTGTATATGCGGAAAACCTTTTTTTGTTGCTAATTTTAATGTTTTTTCTAGTTTAGTGATGAGTTTTTTGGCAGCAATTGTTTTAGCTTGTATTTGTAACTCTAATTTAGTGATATTGTTATTCTTAGCTGTTTTTAATTGGCTTAAGCATTGAGTGGCTTCAGTGGCAATTGAATCAGCCCATGCCCACTGGATATTAAACCGCTTCATTAGACGCTTTTCTACTTCTGATTCTGACAACTTCTCAGTTTGTATCCAGTTGACAGCAGACCGTTTCCAGGATTCATACAATTTTCCCAGTTCCTCAAAAACAGGATGATATTCAATTTTTGCTTCTATCCCTGTTAAAGAACCGTGAGATTTGGCCATTACTTACATTGAATCACTTTACTTAAGATTAGCTAAGGTTGTCAATAATATTTGCTATAGCAATGTTTCTGGGCTTACACCTAAAGCTCCTGCGACCTCACCTTCTAAAAATCTAGACAATCCTAAACACGCTCTTCATCGGTGACTAAAAGCGATTTTCCGACTCACCTGTCCATAAGTCTACTGGCAAAGAAGGTTAATGTTCCGCTCAAGCACATTGAGTTTAGGACTCCCTCTGGGGTTTTCATCAGAGATGAAAAGTCGAGTGCAAAACACTCCATAATCGTTGCTAAAATCCTCTGGTCTTAGCAGACGTATGTAATAGTAACACAGATTAATGGCGTAAAAACATAAACATTTTGTAGATATAAGTCTTGGATAGTCTATATTTTTAAGCTTTAGCAAGCAACAGAGTTCTTTGAGTACTTTGCCTGGGTGTGGTGGGTTATACATTTTCATTTTTAGAATATGCAAAGCATTCTTGAGGAAAAAGCATCAGCTTAACACACAAAAATTAAAATAAACAAGACTTACGGAATGGCACTAATTACAGTGGTTATATCAGCAATAATGACCAAATTATACACTATATGTGGCGGTACTGCGTAAGTCCTCATAAAGATGGTGCATTACATTTCATTAACGCACCTTACTGACACAAGACGACTGCTTACTGGTCAAACTTAAGACTACTTCATGGGTTTGCGACGAATAAACACAAAACTAAGACCCACACAGGCGAAAACGAAACTAGGTTCAGGGACATCTTCAGGTTCAATTTGGAAAATAAAAGTATCCAAACTACTTGAATTGCGATCATCATATTCAAATGTAGCAGCAGCAATTGGGGTTGATGAAGTAATTCCAAGGAAACCACTACCGTTCCGAGTTACTGATTGAATCAAATTTCCATTAATATCAAAAACACTAAACGTCACATTACCAGGAGTTATAACCTCACCACCCACTGCAAAAGCTTGAGATGGACTAACGAAGCCATTAGGTGTTTGTGGATCAACAAAAAAAGCTCCCAATGCTGGCGAATCAAATCCAAAATTGCCAACAAGTACAGCATCAGTTCCACCTAGTTGAGTACCAGGCTTGTTGTCGTTACCAAAAGGAACACCCAATCCAGCAGCTCCTTCTGCAAAAACTACACCCAGGTTTGCATAGACTTGTTGAAATGGTTCAGGGTTAAACGTTCCAGCTTGAACACCTGAAAACGTTGCACCTGTACCAAAAGTAAAATCGAGAGTCTCTGTAAATAAGATATCTATTGGAGAACTCAGAGATGAGTTAAATTGGCTACGGTTTGTGAAAGACAATGCACCCGCCGGTTTAGCTGCCATAAGGGGAATTGTGATACTTGTCAAGATTGCACATTTTAAAGATAAGCTTGCTTTCATTTGGCCTCCTATATTTCACTTTCTTGTTCTAGAATGGATATAATTGGACAACTATCTAACTCAAAAGATTTCTTGAAAAGAGTGTACTCTAAAAGAGTATACTGCTTATCTAGCGTTTTGGTTAAAGTTAAAAATTGTTTAACTCTGTTTGAGTGGCAATATAACTAATCCACTCATAACAGGCTAATTTTAACTTTTGAATTTTGATTTAATTTCAATCCAACTCAAATTCCTCTTTCCAAGACTCATCCTTTTCCCAAGGAATCTGCTGGCTCTTACTCATCAAAAAATTTTCCACCACCAAATAATCCATCTCTGTCCGCATAAAACACCGATAAGCATCTTCGGGCGTACAAACAATTGGTTCACCTCTTACATTAAAAGATGTATTCACAATAACTCCACATCCTGTGAGCTTCTCAAAATGCCGAATCAAATCATAATACCGAGCATTAGTTTCCTGATGAATAGTTTGAATTCTCGCCGAATAATCAACATGAGTAATTGCCGGAATTTCCGATCGCGGCACATTCAATTTCTCAATTCCAAATAATTGCTTTTGCTCCTCTGTCATCGGAATCAACAAATTCTCTTGCACTGGAGCTACCAACAACATATAAGGACTAGAATGTTCAATATCAAAATAATCTGAAACCCGTTCTGCCATAACCGAAGGAGCAAAAGGTCGAAAAGACTCCCGATACTTAATCTTCAAATTCATCACCGACTGCATTTTTTGATTCCGGGGGTCGCCAATAATAGACCGCCCCCCCAAAGCGCGGGGTCCGAATTCCATCCGACCTTGAAACCATCCCACCACGTTACCATTATCTAAAATTTCTGCTAACCGTGGCATTAATTCTGTATCTGGCAAATATTCATATTTTGCCTGAATAGCATCTAGATATTCCCGAATTTCCTCATCTGCAAACTTCGGTCCGAGATAAGCACCTTGCATCATGTCATTAGGAGCGCGACAAACAGGAGGTTTTGCCACAGAAACAGCAGTATTTCCAGACTCCACAGAAATTAATTCCATTTCTGGAACATTCTCAACAACCTTTTCTATTACCCGTGGTTGATCGTGATATTCGTACCAAATAGCTAAAGCAGCACCCAACGCACCACCAGCATCTCCCGCTGCAGGTTGAATCCAAATATCTTTAAAAATTCCTTCCCGTAAAATTTTACCATTCGCCACACAATTGAGAGCAACTCCCCCCGCTAAACAAAGGTAGTCAGCATTCAGTTCTTTTTGCACCGTTCGACTCAGACGCAACACTACTTCCTCAGTCACCCTCTGAATAGAAGCAGCAATATCCATTTCTCGTTGACTAATTTTAGTTTCCGCTTTCCGAGGAGGTCCGCCAAACAATTTGTCAAACTTCTCATTAGTCATAGTCAACCCAGTCGTATAGTTGAAATATTCCATATTCAACCGGAAAGTACCATCAGCTTTTAAATCTATCAGATTATTTAAAATCAAATCCACATAATTAGGTTCTCCGTAGGGAGCTAAACCCATAAGTTTATATTCCCCAGAGTTGACTTTGAAACCAGTGTAATAAGTAAAAGCTGAATAGAGCAAACCCAACGAGTGAGGAAAATCAATTTCCCACTGGGGAGTCAGTTTATTGCCTTCTCCCAACCAAACCGAAGTAGTCGCCCATTCACCAACTCCATCCAAACACATTACCGCAGCGCGATCGAACGGACTCGGAAAAAATGCCGAAGCAGCATGAGCTTGATGATGTTCGGTAAACATCAGTTGGGGAAGATGGGATGCTTTGCAGTTACCCAATGTAGATAATTCTTTTCTTAAAACCGTTTTCAAATATAATTTTTCTTTCAACCAGATCGGCATTGCCATCAGAAAAGAGCGAAAACCTTTAGGAGCATAGCTGAGGTAAGTTTCCAGAAGTCGCTCAAATTTAATTAAAGGTTTGTCGTAGAAAACTACTTGGTCTAGGTCGAGTAATTCTATATTGGCTTCCTTCAGACAATAGGAAATAGCATTTTTCGGAAATCTGGCATCGTGTTTTTTACGAGAAAATCTTTCTTCTTGAGCAGCGGCGATAATTTTTCCATCACATACGAGGGCGGCGGCACTGTCGTGGTAATAGGCTGAGATTCCCAGGATGTTCATATCTATAACTTTTTTATCCTCACAAATGGCCTTTTATCTGGTTTTGGCCAAAATTTAACTAAAATATCTTCAAATTATAGTTCATCAAAGTATACTCATCTAGTTACCTTGTAAAAATTTAGACAATACTAAATTAAGTTCTCCATCATTGAGGGGATAATGTATTGCTGGCAAGTTGTATTGATCGCCGTCTACCATAAAAATTTAATTCAGTCAATTTAGAGAAATTACCACTTCTAAAATTAGTTACATAATTAAGAGCGATCGCTAATATCAATTCTCAAAGACTTTGGTATATTTGAGTTTGCTATTTATAAATACTATATTATGAATAATCCCTCTAAAATTAAAAATGAAAAACTTAGTTTAACAGAATTACTATCAATGGGAAGTGATGTTTTACAGAGAAACTTAAAGGCTTTCCTAGTAGTAGTTTCTCTAATATTTTGATTTTTTTATATCATTGATAAGTTAGCTGATTTTGCTATTGTACAAGTGGTACTTTGGGTTTAAAATAACTCAGAATTTCAAAATAATCTTTTAGAAGCATTCCCAAATTTTTCTTTACATCCCATATTCTTTGTGTTATTTTTTTTATGCTTTTTGACCTTTTTATTAACATTATTGATCTTGATATTATTTATTTATAATAGCTACTTAATAGCCATATCAACTGTTACAGAAAATTATGTACTAGAAACAGATACTAATTATCATAAAATAATCAAAAAAATATTTACAAGCTTTATCTCCCTTTCTTTCCTACACTTTAGATATTCTATCAACTCTGTTATTCGCTATTTTTTACTATTAATCCCAGGTATAATTTATCGAGTAAATAATCAATTCTATTGGCTGGCTTTTATTCTTAGAAAAAAAAGGGATAAAACAGCTCTTTTTTACAGTCGTTTGTTGGTAAGTAGTAATTTCTGGAAAGTCTTCTTTTTAATTTATTTATTACCGATTTTTTTCGGGATTGCTTATTCTATTCTTTCTTCTCGTATTTATGAAATACTATATAGTATCTCTAGTAATATTTCTTTATAAAATGTTTTTTTAGCTTCATTATTTTCAGAAATTTTAGGAATTTTAAATTTATTTTTCTGCTTACTTTTCTACTTATCTATTATGATTATAGGGGATACTGCTCAAATATTATTATTTCTTAACCGAGATTTTCTTCTCAATCTAGATTTGCAGAAAAATTTGCAGAGAGCTGTAATTAATAATCGCCAAGGAAATTTTCAACAGGCAATTGCTAATTACACAAAAGCGGTTGAACTTAATCCCTATTATCCTATAGCCTATAATAATCGGGCTAATATCTACAGTCATATTGAAAAATATGAACAAGCCTTAGCTGATTATAATAAAGCAATTCAACTTAATCCTAATAATTTTAAAGCTTATATTAACAAAGGTTTAGTTTATTATAAGCAGGGAAAATATGAACAAGCATTAGTTCAGTATGATCGAGGTATTGAAATTAATCCTAACTATGCTTTTGCTTACTATAATAAGGGTTTAGTTGATCAACAAAAAGGAAATAAACAACAAGCTATCAAACATTTTTTAAAAGCTGGCAATTTATACAAACAACAAAAAAATAAAGTGTTCTATCAAAAAACTCTTAATCAATTAAGAAAGTTAAGAAAAAATTAGATATAGGAACTACAAGTTTCGAGTTTCAAGCTTAGAGTCTTTAAAAGACCTTGACAAGGATGTAGGACATAATTTTAATATATTTTGTACTGTTATTATGAACCTATAAAACTATTGTTGAAACTCTTAAATTGAGCTAATGGAAAAATCGTGAAAATTATTCAAAATCCTATTATCGATATAGACTCATCCATCATCCTTATAAAAAGACTTTAAATAAATTTTTACTTCTGTGCCATAGTCAAGTAAGTTTAATTTTAGCGATCGCTCGCCTTTATTTTAACTAGCTATCAGCTTTTAGCATTCAGGATAAAAATCAACCTACAAAATTATTCTACTGCTGCAAAGTAGCTGCAACTTCTGGCAAAGACAACAACTTTTCATACAAAACATTAGCAAAAAATTCATTGCCAAATACAGAATAATGCCCATCACCTCCCAAGAATACTATTTCTACTTTGTCATTAGACATTATGTTTCTAAATTCAGCAATTAGATAGATATAAATTATGTTGCGTTTCTCTAACTCTACTTGTAGATATTGTCGCCAAAAATTAGATTCATTTCCATAATAGTCAGAACGAGTAGGTAAATAAACCACTACCAATTTACTATTTTTATCTCTATTTATTTCTGCCAAATCCTCAAATATTTTCATGGCTATAGCAGGAGTTTTTGTAACATATTGATTATCAGTTTCCAACTTTCTCGGAAACAATGTTTGCCAGAGACCTAAAAATCTTAACTCTTGAATATATCTGCTGCCTTCTCTAATTTTTGGAAATAAAAAAGCACCTCTAGGCACAGGAAAATTATGATTAACTAACTCCCCATTTTCTAAATACAGTAATGGTTTTCCATAACCAAAAAACTTTGCACTTTGCATCCGTAAAAAATCATCAGTAATAAAAGCAAATATCTGAATGTTATGCTCAAACTTAGTACCATCACGTTTGTACCATAAATAAACTTGGTCAACACCATTTAAAGTGTGTCAGTCTACTAGGAGGAATTACTACCTTAAATTAGTTTTTGAAAATAAAAATTAATTACTGAAATAAAATCTGGTTATACAGCGATCACGCAACTACATTATCAAATATTCTTTCTCTTCAGACTATTAACTCTTCATTTAAAGACATTTGGTTGAGAAGATAAGCTCTGCCTATAATTGATAAATATTTTTTATATAAAAACTATCTTGTAATCTGTTTTGATTATGTGTATATTAAAAGTATGAAGTAAAGCAGAGCAAAAGATATGTTTAGTAGCAGTTCAAAAAAGTCAACGATAACAACATTTACACGGACATATTCAGCCACGAATTTACAAGATATAGACAGTGCTAAATCTCCAATTGCTTGGCAAATATATGAAGAGTTTTTAGGCAGCATAGCTAATCAGCAGAAACATCAAATAGCTTCTATGTTTAATGATTACTGTAGACAAAATCCTCATGCTATTGAGTGCAGCATTTACTCATCATAATTCTCTTGGTTTTAACTATATATCATCATTACAATTAATTCAAAATAATAGGAGTAAAAAAATGCAAACTACTACTAATAATTGTCCCCAAAACCCCATTGATGTTTTGCTACAAACTTGCCGTAATTTTATAGAAAATATAGATATTAATAATCCTGAATTTGCCAGAAAATTATGTCAATTGATTCCGGCTCAATGCCCATTTGCCAGAGATATTAAATTCTTTGGTCGTACAGTTTTGCATATTCCACCTCTATGTAAACTAAATCCTTTTTACTATGAACTAATTAGTTTACGTTTTCGCGCCCTAACTTTCTTAGCTGATGTTTGTTTAGAAGATGTTACTCCTTATTGTTAAGCAGAGGGAAGAAGGAAGAAGGAAGAGGGAAGAAGGAAGAGGGAAAAGGGAAAATATTGCTTTGTCTGAATTTTCAGCTTTTGATCTGTTCTAACCTTTTCTTCGACTGCTATAACTACTAGTGCAGGATGGCAGAAATAAGTGACCAGTAGGAGCAATGCCCTCTTCCTGAGATAGAATACTCAGAGGTGCGATCGCATCGGAGAGGCCAGCCCCAAAAAGTGACCACTAAAAAAAAGTGATTTATGAAGTAAACTAGAATTTGTGGAAGCCCAATCAATAAGCCCAGTCAACCCCATGAATGAATGCCTATCCCCAAAGCTCAATCCATAATCCTGTCGCCAAGACAGAAAAGCCTACTGCAAGTTTTACCCTTCAGACCACCAATTCCTATGGCCTGGTCAGAAGGGTAAAACTCATCCTAGCTGCTGCCTCTGGAACCAACAATACAGCGATCAGTGAACAACTACAACTACATCGAAGGCAAGTGAGGCAGTGGCGAAAAAGGTGGTTGGAGGCTTCTGAACAACTTGCAATTGCTGAAACTCAACAGGTGAGCGACAAGAAGTTAAGGAAACTGATAGAAGAGATTCTCAGTGATGCTCCCCGACCAGGAACAACCAAATTTTTCTCCGTGGAACAAGTAGTCCAAATCGTAGCAATGGCCTGTGAAGACCCAAAACAATCTCAAAGACCAGTGAGTCATTGGACTCCAAGGGAGCTAGCAGAAGAAGCCATAGATAGAAGGATTGTGGAGAAGATTTCACCCCGCAGTGTGGGGCGTTTTTTAAAAGGAAGCGACTCTACAACCTCATCGTCATCGTTACTGGTTAAACTCTAATCCCTCTGACCCAGTAGCTTTTCGCGACCTGGTTAAATCTATCTGTCAGTTATATCTGTCGGCCCAAGAATTATATCATGTCCGTTTATATCGTTTGTGTAAACCCAAGGGTGAATATCTACAGGAAATGATGGTTTTTTCTTGCGAGGGTAGCCTTCTTTCCTCTTCCCTCTTTCTTCTTCCTTCTTCCTTCTTCCTTCTTCCTTACCTTTGCTATACAAGACCGATGCTACCGGACATGATATTACTCGAAAAAGGAATTCATCTGATTAGTACCGATGAAATGACGAGTATCCAAGCTAATGAGAGAATTTGCCCCACTCAACCAATAGAGCCAGGACGAGTCGAACGCAATGAGTTTGAGTACATTCGCCATGGCACTCAATGTCTACTGGCCAACTGCCATATTGCCAAAGGACAAATCATTACCCCTTCAATTAAGGCCACCCCCACAGAAGTTGATTTTCTGCAACACATTGAACAGACTATCGATACTGATTCTGATGGAGGATGGATTTTTCTTGTAGATCAACTCAATACTCATAAATCTGAATCATTAGTCCGTCTTGTGGCTCAAGGTTGTGGTATTCAGACTGATTTGGGGGTGAAACAGAAATCAGGTATTCTCCAGTCTATGGTAACTCGTGCTGCTTTTTTGTCTGACGAGTCTCACCGGATTCGCTTTGTTTATATCCCTAAACATACTTCTTGGCTGAATCAAATTGAGTGTTGGTTCTCTATTTTGGCCAGGCGTTTACTCCGGCGTAGCAGTTTCTCTTCCACCTCAGACCTCAAGCAGAAGATACTGAATTTTATTGACTATTTCAACTGTACTCTAGCCAGACCTTTTATCTGGAAATTTCAGGGGTTTTCAGAGGATGATTAACCAGATTCAGATTCATGGTCATACTGACTCAAGGATCCAACTCAATGCCGATCATTTTTAGCTTGGCTATTGACCATTTATTTTACGATCGCGATCACACTTCTGAGTATTCTATCTCAGGAAGAAGGCATTGCTTCTACTGGTCACTTATTTCTGCCATCCTGCACTAGACTGCTATAACTACTAGACATCTCCAAAAATCAAAAATAAAATCAATTCTTATCCATAAATTATCAATTATTTCTCCCTGTTACCCGTTGCCTGTTGCCTCTTTTCTGGAGATGTCTACTCTAGAAGAGACAAAATAGCTAAAATCTAATTACTAATAACTATTAACACCATAAATCATTCCAAAACTCAGAGCTAATACCAAAATGAGGTACACCTATCTTTATTTTTTCTTTCCTGTCCCCTGTTCCCTGTTCCCTGTTCCCTGTTCCCTAAAACAAATGAATTTTTTACCTCACCATTATGGGAATTGCTATAACATTTTCTACTGCTGTAAAATAACTGCAACTTCAGGCATAGATAATAACTTTTCATACAAAAGATTAGCAAAAAATTCATTACCAGATACAGAATAATGCCCATTACCACCTAAGAAAGCAGTTTCTACTTGTTCATTTGGCATTCTCTTTCTAAATTCAGCAATCAAATCAATATAAACTATGTTTCGTTTTTCTAATTCAGCCTGTAGATATTGTCGCCAAAAACTAGATTCATTCAGATAATAATCAGAATATATTGGCAAATAAACAACCACTAACTTACTATTTTTCCCTTGATTAATCTTCGCCAACTGTTCAAAGATTTTGATAGCTATAGCAGGAGTTTGAGCAACATATTTATTGTCAGTTTCCATTTTTCTAGGAAACAATGTTTGCCATAGATTTAAAAATCTTAACTCCTGAATATATCTGCCACCTTCTGTAATTTTTGGAACTAAAAAAGAACCTCTAGGCACAGGAAAATTATGATTAACTAACTCCCCATTTTCTAAATACAATAATGGTTTCCCATAACCAAAAGACCTTGCCCGCTGCATCCGCACAAAATCATCAGTAATAAAAGCAAATATCTGAATATTATGGTCAAACTTAGTACCATCACGTTTGTACCATAAATAAGCTTGGTCAATACCATATCCCCCTTGACCCATATTAATAGTTTGTAAACGTTGATTGATAGATGTTAATAATTGACACCATGTTTGGTCATTACTAACACCCCATCCCATTGTAAAAGAATCCCCAGAACAAATTATCCTAACTTTATTAGGGGGAATATTAATAGTAAAGTCTTCATTATTTCTGAATGATTGAGAATTTGTCCGAAAATATATCCCCTGACCATACATATTTGGAATATCAGCATTAGGAATATTCACCCATCCTAATAACTCATCATATTGAGTGTGGCGTATTTCGCTGATTGGTTGAACTTTACTGATTTTATAAAACAGTAAAATAATGCTAGATAGACCTTCAACCAAGCTTAATATAAGCAAACATAAAATTAGATTAATTGAGACAATTTTGAGGTTTTTTTTTGTCTTACTTAAAGCATTTTTGACCATCAATATTAGAGTTTTGAAAATAGGGAAATGTGAGGTATATAGAGGACAAATCGATTTAATTGAGACAATTTTCAGAATTTTTTTTGTCTTACTTAAAGCATTTTTGACCATCAATATCAGAGTTTTGAAAATCGGGATATGTGAGGTATCTAGGGCACAACTTTAGCAAAATTTTATTCAGTAAAAGAAATTCTTCTTGACCAAAAAAATTTGGTCTCAAGCCTCCCTTTTTAAGAGGATAAAAAGCGGTCGAGAGATGGCGAGGTTTCCATTCCCTCCGGGACGCTTTTCTTTACAGAATGCTATCGCAAACGCGTTAACCTGGTTGTGCGCTAGCAAACGCCATATCTAATCGACCAAGAGAAAAGAGAATATTCCTTGTGTTAAGCATAAGGGTTCAGCTAGAGGTACTGTGAGCGTAGCTGCTCCGGAGGAGGCTAACTGATAACTGGAGATCACCTACTATCTACCACTTAACTACTACGATGCTCATTATTGTACTTAATTCTGGCACCAGCCCATTGTAGTTTTTCTCTAAGAGTCTGGAAAAATGAATAATTTTCCCGCAAAATAATAAACTTAGCCTGACAATCTGCCATACGCACATCCACCCGTTGTCCAGGCCAAATAGCAGTAGATAGAACTCCATCTGCCCAAAGTTTAGTAGTTAGATCGTGCTCCTGTAGAGGCCAAACACTAACTATACAACCAGGAGGAAGTACAATAGGACGACTAGAAAGACTTAAAGGACAAATTGGAGTAACAGAAATAGAAGCCATACCAGCGTGCATAATTGGTCCATTAGCAGAAGCAGTATAGCAAGTAGAACCAGTCGGACTAGCAACAATAAGTCCATCCCCTTGATATTGGTCTACTACTTCACCATCAACTTCTACTTCCAAAATAGAAGTGGGCATCCTGTCAGCAGAAGCAGGTTTAATACAAAATTCATTCAAAGCTAAAAAGCGATCGCTTGATGGTTCGAGGTTAGTGCGATCGCCATTAAACACTGCTGACTGTAACATCATTCGCAGTTGTACAGCATAGCGGTCTTCAAATAACCTATCCCATACCTTCTCTGTATCCTTAAAATCTTCAAAACTTTCTGTCAAAAATCCCAAATGTCCTCCCACATTAACTGCCAACATTGGAATACCTAGAGCTGCTAAATGTCTTGCAGCAGCTAAAGCACTACCATCTCCTCCTAAAACCACTGCTAAGTCAATTTTATGAGTGCTAGAAGCAAGAAAAACTGGATATGGATTATCTTGTGGTCCACTAGGCCCCATTAACACTTGACAGCCTCTATCTTCCAACTGTCTAGCACATTGTTCTGCATAATGCTGACTCACATCATCTTTGGCCTTATGAGCAATAATTACTCGTTTAATGTCCATAGTTAATATTCTAGATTTTAGATAGAGATTGGCAAAATCTCTGCACCACTGAATCATTGTATAGCAATAACTACGGCCTTTAGGAGTTGGATAATTGCTCTGTTATGGCAGAAGGAAAAAAGAAGAAGGAATCAGGAAGAAGGCGTTTAGTTATCTAGGGGAGAAGGAAAAATCTTGTATTATCTGAGTTTGATTAAATCTAATATAACTACTGTAGAAGGCTCATAGGTAAAAGATGTGTGAAGATTTGCATGAGTTTGATCAAGGTTAGACAAATAATACTGTAAGTATTTGCCTGCTTGACTTTCATATGTTTTTGAAGTGGTAAAATTTGTGTTTACTCTGTAAATGCAACTAGAAATTATAACTTTTCTGGCAAAATCATCTGCTTAAATCTGGTTAATTTGTCACTTCCGCAATATTTTATATAAAAATAATTGCCAGAAAAAAAGCCTGAAAGCTATATACAGAGAAGTTTTATTTGGCGTTAAAATCAAAAAAACTAGCAGATTAAATACGTGCGAGCACTTACGCTATTTCCACTATAAATATATTATCAATTCAGTGCGATCGCTGAAGCTATTTCTAGAAGTAGTGCAACAAAGTGGAAGCAGCGATCGTAAATTCTCATAAATTGCACGAATTTAAAGCAAATATGGCCAATTATAGCGCTGCACGCAAGTCAGAAGTCAGAAGTCATAAGTAGGCAGGCAAAAAAGTTGTAAAATAGCCTAGTCGAGTAGATGGAGGAAAATTTATAGTGTGCCAGCCCCTTTAAGAGTACATTTGAGTGAAGCTGAAGACAAAGAACTGCTGGAATTCCAGAAAATTGAGGGAATCCCCTCAAGAGTGAGAGAAACAGCGGAAATAGTTCGACTCAATCATCATGGATGGTCTGTAGCAGCGATCGCTGCTATATAAAAATAAGTCACCTCACACCGTGAGAAACAGTCTTCACCGTTGGTCAAGCCAAGGTTTTGAGGGACTGTGGGAAAAGATAGGTAGAGGAAGAAAAGCCAAGTGGGTTGAAGAAGATATAAAACATATAGAGATTTGTTTGGAAAAAGATGAACGAACCTATAATGCGGCTCAATTATCCCGAAAACTATCTCAAGAGCGAGGAGTGACTCTCAGTAGCGATCGCTACTGAAAAGTCCTCAAAAAAAGGGGTGGCGTTGGAAAAGGACAAGATATCAACAACCTTCCCCCCCCAGATGCTCAACAAAAACAAGCCAAAAAAGCTGACGCACGAATGGTTATTGTGGTCTCACAGTGCAGGAGAGATTTGCCTAAAATTCCGTAAAGGAATCCGGTTTTTGTATTTGGAGTCCCGTCAGTTACAGTTATGCTCGTTGTGGACAGCAAAAACTCCTCAAACAGACAAAAAAACGGGGGGAAAGGTTAAATATTCTAGGTCTTTATGCCATCGGAGTTAGTTTTGATGATGGACTAAAGTTAGGTTCTTTTAAAGGAGAATCTTACCTTAAGCTAATGGACTGGCAAGCTCAACAAGCCTCTCAAGGTTTTGAGCAGACGGGACAAATCACAGTAATAGTTCAAGATAACCATTCTATACACCTGAGCAAAAAAATCAGAGAACGTTGGAGTTATTGCCATGCCCCAAGGATTATTTTTCTTCCAACTGCCCAAATATTCCTCACAAATGAATCTGATTGAAGCACAGTGGCATCAACTTAAAACACATGAACTAGCTGGTCGGATTTTTGAAGATGAATATGATTTGGCGATGGCTGTTATAGAGGGTGTAGAAGCTCGCGCTCAACAAGACCAACATACCACAGAACGTTTTCTATTTAATTCTGCCTAGCTACTTATCAAATCCGGTAGCATCGGTGTAATTATTTGGGGATGGGGAGATGGGGAGATCGAGAAATATTTGGTAATGGTTGAAGATGAAACATTTTTTTATACCGAATTAAACGGATTTGAGATCAGAAGTAATCCCTGACGCTCGTTTGAGGATTTATCAATGTCCTAACCTATTTGCGTAGTGCTATAGTATACTAAAAATTATTTCAAGTAAAAAGAAATTCCATAGAACATCCCTAATATTATGTTTGTAGTTGGGCTTTAGCCCTTTAAATACTTACAGTGTGTTTCGTATCAGTGAGATACACCCGTAGCGGGCAAGATGCGCGCACTAAAAAGACTTTATCATTAATATTTGTATCTCATATACCAGCAATCTGCTGTATCTTATTGCTCAAACCCAACTACAAGTTTAATTTAACTTTTCTACCGTAAACGTAGCTCCCCCGAAGGGAGAACATGATATAAAACCTAATATCATGTATGGTTGAATTATCCAGACTTGATGAACCTATCCCACTAATAGGATTTTTGCTAAAAAACCTAAATATTTTGAGAGTTAAAAATGAAAAATTAAGCTTTTCAAGAACATTTTACTTAAACAAATAAGCTTGTTAAAAATAGTGGAATAGGTCCAGATCAAGCCTAAAACCTATCACCTTCTTCATAGTAGGGACATTCCATAGAATATCCGGCGTTGGTAAAGCGCGTGTATGATATTAATCTTAATTCTTTAGGAGTCAACCCACCCGCGCGCCCCTCCCAAGAGGGGGAGTCAGGAGGACCGAGTCAGGAGGGAAGAAAGAAGAAGAAACCCCGAGTAAAAGGAGAAAGTTTTTTGGTCGCGTAAAGGTCACGGAGTTCTATCGCGATCTTATCCAGACATGATATCATACCTCAAATTACCAACGCCGAATATCCCTACAACCTACGACCTACTTCAACGTGGCCAAGAAATTCTAGTACTAGCAGCAATATAACGAGCTACAGCAGCAGCACCATAACGATTTAGATGACTGGGGTCAAAGAAATATTCATTTTTGGCGAGTTGAGGCTGATATAAATTGAAATTTAGGAATGTAAAACCATTTTCTCTTGCTCGACTCTGCATCCACTGATGAAAGTCTTCTTCAGCAGACCAACGCACAGAATCTAAATAACTATCAGAAAGAGGTAAATTAACAAAAACTAAAGGAATATTGCGAGATTTAGTAAAATTAACAACGGAAGTTAAAGCTGTAGCCTGAGTACCCCCAAGATAAAAACCAGCATAGTCGCCATCATAAAGCCCTGCTACATAAGGTCGTCGCTGATAATAATAGGAAGGATTAAATCGCCCATCCATTGGTAGAAACCCATTAGCATCAATAGCATTGGCAACATCGGCGATCGCTACTGTTTGTACAGGTTGAGTAGAATATTGAGGATAAGATGTTAAGTTTGAGGAGTTTTGCGATAGGGGTTTATAAGAATATTGGGTAGTCTTAAAATAGTCAGGATAAAGAATATTAGAATTATTTCCTACTCCGGTATTTCCTCTGTTGGTATGCGTTCCCTCTGTTGCTGCAAGTTCCCATAGCAAGGTTTCCTTACCTGGCTCCCACTGCTTGCTTCTGTCACCGACGCGGAGTCCCACCGCTGTTGTCTGTTCGCTATAACTAACTTCCATTGCTTCTCCTCGCGATATCTCAAAAGGAGAGTATGGAGGTGCAAATACATTATAAGGTTTGGGAAACTGATAACAGGTAGAAGCAAAATTAGACTGAGCGCGAGGTAACTGAGGACGAACACCAGAAAGTAATTTTCTTTTTCCCTCAGAAGCAACAATTGAATTATAAGTTCGATCTACTCGTCCACTATTAAAAGCTCGTACTCCATCCGCCCAAATAATTAATTTTGGCAGTTGATTATTGCTCAAAAGTTGACGCAGTTGAAAGTCTACTACTCTAGCAGTTGCCCCATTAATGCTAAAGTTAAATATGTTTAACGGACGATAGCCTTTAGCTACTAAATATTGTTGTAGTTGTTGCGGATCGACCCCATATAAAGCACGGGAACTACCCACAATTAAAACATCTGGCGGACCGACAGTAGCAACGAAAGACAGATAAAGTTCTAACTGAGTGTCGAGAATATCACTATTGAAGGAAACAGGATTATACTGAGAACGTGCAGAAGCTGCTTGTTTTTGAGAGTAAGCTAAGTTTCTCATATACTCAGCAACTTTTTTCTCAGCAAAAGCACGTCTAGGGTTTCCTGGTGGTACAGCTTGCATCCAAGCAACTGCCTGTACCCATTCTTGGGCAACCTTATCCCACTGTTGTTTAGTTCTCGCGGACTGAGCTAACTGTGAGGCTTTTGTGGCAAACCTAACTGCTTGACTAAACGGGTCTACAGAAGCACATTGAGTAGCATTGGCATTTTGAGAGACTAGAGAAATTTTTGAGTTATTTTCTTTGGCGGAAGTTAAATCACAGTTATTAACTGATATAAGATTTTTCTCTGAGGTAGGAGATATTTTGCTCTGAAAATGTTGAGTGGGAATACATCCAACAGTTAGGGTTAGCAAAATAGTTGCCGTCAAAGATTTAAGTAAGCTAGATGAAAGTCTAGCATTATGGAATTGATTTTCTATATTTTGTTGCCAACTACGTTCAGGAGTGGCATCGGATGAATGGATTCTAGTCATCTAGACTCCTCTCCAAATCTATATATATATAATATTTGTGTTGACACTCGCCCGTTAAATCAGAGATTATAACAGGTGATTCTTGCTTCAAGAACTCTTAACTAGATAACAAATCAAACAAGTTGAGTTGTACCCCTGTCAGACCGTTTCCACAAGCTTTTTCTTTAACGGTATGCCCTACCGCTATCAATCCTCTATTCTTAATTATTTTTGCTGCAGCTACATCGCGATTTTCTTGATAATTACAATGGCTGCAATTATGCTTTCTATCAGAAAGTTTTTTCTTCCCTATATGACCACATTTAGGACATTCTTGAGAAGTATAATTTTTGTCTACTTTGGCGTAATACTTACCTCTTTTCCAGCAAATATAAGGCAATATTTCATTAATAAATTGACCGATACCAGAATCTAAAGATTTTTTTCTCACAATACCTTTAGACCAAGATTTGAAGTTAATATCTTCAACAAAAATATTATCTGTTAAATCGCAAATTTGATGGGCTAGTTTGAAATGCCAATCTCGTCTAGCATCAGCTATTTTTTCATGTAACTTAGCTATTGTGTTCTGAAGTTTTAACCAATTATTTGACCCCTTCTTTTTTTTCTTAAGTCTTCTTTGCAGCAATTTAAGCTCGCGCAGTTGACCTAACAAAAACTTAGGAGATTTGATTAACTTTCCTGTTGAAGTAGCAACAAAACTTTCGATTCCGGCATCAATACCTAATGACTTATTGCCTACGGGATTATCTGGAACTGACTCTGATGAAGAAAAGGTAATCATCAAATAATAACCAGTAGCTTTTCTAACTATCCTAGCTTGTTTAGCTTGAAAACTTTCTGGATATGGCCTACTTTGTTTAATTTTAATCCACCCTAGCTGAGGCAGTTTAACTCTACTATTACCTAGACAGTTTTTCAGCATTGCTGGAAAGACAAAGCTTCTCAACTTTTTCTTAAATCTAGGGAAGCCTTTACCAAGAGATTTCATCTCATAAAATGCTCGGTCTAAAGTTTTTAAAGTTTGTTGTAAAACTTGAGCATTAACTGATTTTAATCTAGGATGAATTTTCTTCGCTATTGTTAGGTTTTTAGCTTGATGATTGTAATTAGGATAAGGTGCATCAGCAGGGATAATATATTCAGTTAGGATTGAGCAACTATTAATTGCTACTTTCCTTGAACTTAACCAATCTTTACGCTCTCTCAGAGCATAATTATACACAGTTCTACAAACATCAAGAATCTGGTTTATTTCAGTTTCTTGTTGTTTGCTTGGTTTAAGTTTGTACTGGTAAGTTAAAGTAATCAAAGATTAAAAATCAAAGGTTAATAACTATCTATATTATAACTAATACTATTCAGTACTAGGATGCAAGCCAAGTATTTCTACGGCTTTCTGGGGTGGAACATAACTCATAATTCTATATTGACATATAAGACTTTATGTGAACAAATATTAGCAAATCAAGAATATTTAGTCAACCCCTACTGAGAGTAGAAATTATATGACTCACCAAGTAAACAAATTTGATATTAAACTGCTAAAAATTTTTGGATTACTTCTTGACTTAAATCTGTAGTATTTCCTGATGCCACAATTCCTCCTTTTTGCATTGCATAATATCGGTCTGCTTTACGCACAAAATGGAGATGTTGTTCTACTAATAAAACAGAAATACCTCTACTTTGAATAATATTTCTCACCGCTGTTTCTATCTCTAAAATAATAGAAGGTTGAATACCCTCAGTCGGTTCATCTAACAAAAGTAAATTAGGCTGACTCATCAATGCACGAGCGATCGCTAATTGTTGTTGTTGACCACCACTCAAATTTCCTCCCATCCTAGATAACATTGTTTTTAGAACAGGAAATAATTCAAATATTTCTTCGAGTATTTCATTTTTTCCTTTTCTATCTTCTTTTCTTGCTTCTAAACCAAGCAATAAATTTTCTTTGACTGTTAACCTAGGTATAATTTCTCTACCTTGGGGTACATAACCAATACCTAGACGAGCGCGTTGGTCTGGTCGGAGAGTGGCGATCGCTTTACCCCATAAATTAATTTTTCCTGTCCGTGGCCTGAGTAGTCCCATTACTGTTTTGAGTAATGTTGTTTTGCCCACTCCATTTCTACCGATTAAACATACCATTTCTCCAGGTTTTACGGTTAAATCAACATCGCGCAAAATATGACTTTCTCCATAAAATACATTTATATTAGATACTTGTAAGGTGGTATAATCAATTTGATTTTGTCCAGCTTGATTGGGTAGATTAAAATTCATAATTTTTTGATGTTTTTTGATTTTCTATTTTAATAAAGTAAAAACTATAGTGCTAGAGTAAAAATGACTATCATTGGAACTAGAGAAGCAGCTTTTTTGTTGGGTATTTGTTGTCAACGAGTGAGAGTACTTCTTGCTCAAGGTAGAATCAAAGGGGCTTACAAGCGTAAAGGATTCTGGCAGATTCCTCTATATAATAGAATGCCTGTTGTTATACCAGGAAAAAGAGGTCCTCAAGGTGTTTGGTGTAAGGGGCTACGACAAGCACCAACGAGGATTCATGTAAATCAAAGGAAAATTAAAGCTAATGGTAAGAGAATCAAAAACGATCCTCTGATGACTCCTGAACAACTGGTACCAGTAATCACTATGAAAGCAGGAGAGCGTAATGATTTGGGTTATCAAATGGAAATTCATGGTGAGTGCCGTATAGTATATCAGCCTTACAACCATAAGGGGGTTGGTAAGGGGGTGCTGGTTTCCCCACTCCTCCACAGGGTGGG
>NZ_RCBY01000716.1 GCF_003838195.1 Okeania hirsuta | reverse complement strand
CGTATTTATGATCCAGATAGTGACAACAAAACTAAAATAGATCATGTTGAAGAAAGGTACCGTAGGGCATAGTTCAACCTATATTGGTAATAGGGAACGCTTTGGGAGATAACGGCCTCTGCTAATGATGGGCAACTTGCCGATCGTAAGTTGTGTCGATGAGCAAAGAATCACTTGTTTGTGAGAATCCCCGCACCTTTAGGTCGGGGAGTATGTCAATAGGCGTTGTTCACTCCCATATACCATTACGCGACCAGGACTACTAAACCTAAACCCTAACACCTATAACCTTCTTCAAACCAACTTGCGATCAACAACTGAAATTGTTTATTTCTAAGCTTTAAATACAATTGCAGGATCGATACGAGTTACTTTTTGAATGGCAAAGAAAGCTGACCCGACACACATAAAAACAGTTATACCTAGCACTCCAAGTGCAGACAAAGGTGTAATCAAAATAATAATTCCTTTGCTTGCCACCCAAGTACTCAATCCTAAACATACCAACATTCCAGGGAGATAACCTAAAACTGCCATCCAAATTGCCTGCTCCACAATTACTGCATACAATTCTTGATCAGATGCACCCATGGCCTTGAGAGTACCAAATTCCTTCAGGTGGTCAGACACAGATGAATACAAAATTTGGGCGACCACTACTATGCCCACAATTACACCTACTACTGCACCCATTCCCAAAACTAAACCAATATTTGTTCGTGCCAACCAAAAAAATCTGGTTTTCTCAGATAGTTCATTTTTAGTGTAAGCATTGGTAGCTGGCATCGCCTCTTCTATTTTTTGTTTTAATACTTGTAAATCTTCACCTGGTTTAGCTTTGACTAATATATAAGCGATCGGATCTGCTACTTCTAAATTTTTTGGTGCTGGTGTTTCTTCCAACTTTTGAGTGGGGTCTTTTTTTTCTACTACTTTTGTACATTGAAGATTTCCTGCTCCTACAACTTTGCAGTTAACTTCGGCGTTAATACCTGCACTAATATATGTGTTAGCGTTTTCTAGGGATGTAAATAATAAGGTACTTGATACAATTGACTGAGTACCTTTGGTAACTGCGACTAATTTTGCTGGTAGGGAACCTGCGATCGCCATTGTTCCTACTCCTTCTGCAAGCATGCTAGATAGCCTACTTTGGTCGGCCATCACAGAGAATGGCTGTTTCAGGTCCCTGACGTTACCCTCAATGACTTTTCCTGGGTTAAACAGTTGTCCATCTGGGTTAAATCCCACCACCATTAATGGACTCATTTCTCCATTCTGAGGCCGCCATCTGACTGATCCTAAAATCAAAGCTTCTGCTCGTTGGACACCTTCTATAGTTTTGGCTTGATTCAATTGACCGTAAAGTAAGGGGTCTGTCAGCTCGAAGTTGACCATTTCATTAGAGGCGATCCAAATATCTGCGTTGGATTTATCTATTAGTAGGGTTGTGGAACGAGCAAACCCATTTAATATGCCTGTTTGAATTGTCACTAAGCTGACTGCAAATAATATCCCTGCTTGGGCTACTATAAACCGAGGAATATCTTCTAATAAATTTTTGCGAGCTATAGAAGCCATCTTGTTTTAGTCAAAAGTACTAATAGATAGGTTTACCAACAATATATAGCAGGCAACAGGCAACAGGCAACAGGCAACAGTGAGAAAAGTATTTCTCTGTCTTACAGTTCATCATCAATCTATGTCCTAACTAACTCGTCCTTTGCTATAACAATATCAATCTGCTCTGCTCTGAAGTTTTATACAAAACTCACAACTAAATACGGTAAAAGTATTTCGATCCACCTTCGGTTGAGAGAAGTAGTAAGTAGAAAATCAAAGATCAAATCTTTCTCTTTGGTCGTTGGATTTAATATCTCATTGTTTATTCCTTGTTTCCTTCTGCCTTTGTTTCTTGCTTTTTAATTTCTCTTTGTTTTGCTAATTCTTCTTGATGTAGCTCTCTATCTTTAATGGTTAGTAATTCTGGTATGGTCACAAATTCATAACCTTGTTTTTTCAAGCCAGCAATAATATTGGGTAGAGCTTCAACAACGTGACCTCTTGGGCCACCACCATCATGTAGTAAGACAATTCCACCATTGCTAGCTTTATTCAAAACTTTTTTAGTAATTTCTTTAGCTGACCTGTAATACCAGTCTACGGAATCAGCAGACCATAAGACTACGGTGTGTTTCCGTTCTTTGGCGTAGTCGGCTAAACCATTCACTAGGACACCACCAGGTGGACGAAATAGATTGGTTGTCCTGCCTGTGATTTTGTATATCAGGTCTGCTGTACGTCCAATTTCACTTTTGATCAGGTCTGGACTCATTTTACTCTTTTTAGAAGGGTGGTTCCATGTGTGGTTAGCAATAACGTGACCTTCTTCTACAATTTTTTTGCCTATTTCTTGACGTACGTTTAAATGTTGGCCGACTACGAAAAAAGTTGCCCGAATATTATGCTTTTTGAGAATATCTAATATTTGTTCTGTAGTTTTGTTCCACGGACCGTCGTCAAAGGTTAAGGAAATAACTTTCTGTTTGCTATTGAGAGTAATATTTTTAACTGTTTGACTTTGGAATCTTTTAGGGACACTAAAGTTAAAGGTTTTTAATTCTAATTCCCTCAGTTTTTGTTTAGTATTATTAATTTTTTTGGCAACAACAGAACTAATTTTAATTATTTCTAATGGAGTTTCTTTGCTATTTACCGATTGATTGATTGTCTTTGTACTTGTTGCTGTTTTTACTGTATTTGTATTTGTTGCTGTTTTTACTGTAGTTGCTTTTGTATTTGTTTGTTGATTTGTCCATATTTCCATGGGCAATAACATTCCGATTAAGAAACTTCCACTAGCAGCTATCACTGTTGCTAAAGATTTCCCTTGTCTGGATAGTGAACCTAAGTTTGTCATATTTCTCCTACACACCTTTGTGATTTTCTGAAATTATTCAGTAATTTTGTCAAGAATTTTGTCAAGTTAAAAAACATGAATTTTTAGGCGGTTTAACTATTATTGTTATTCTGGAATAATAGCTATTATTAAAAATACTTTTATTGAGAAAATAAAATACTTGATTCTCCTCCTAAGTTTCATCTAAATAATCTTAATCTACTAAGTATTTTCCGGATTAAATGAACTATAGTTGTGGATTTTTTTGTCTGTAAATATCTACAATTTTTTGAGTAACTTCCGCTATGCTTAAACCATCGGTGCTAATTTCTATAGCATCTGGAGCTTTTCGTAAGGGAGAAATTTTCCGGTTAGCATCTTTTTGGTCTCGTTGAATAATATCTTTTTTTACCTGTTCTAAACTGATATTAGTTTGACCTTTTTGTTGTAACTCTAGCAGTCGTCGTCGCGATCGCTCTTCCACAGAAGCTGTTAAAAAAATCTTTAGTTCAGCATTGGGAAATACATGAGTACCAATATCTCGTCCTTCTGCTACTATTCCTCCTTTTGTTCCAAATTTTTGTTGTTGTTCTACCATAAAATACCTGACAGTTGCCTGAGCTGCAATAGCTGAAACATGATTTGTAACTTCTCTGCTCCGAATTGCTTCTGTAACATCCTGGCCATTAATAATGACATGGTTGTTTTCAGGGCCATTAAAACTAATCTGACATTGACTGACTAACTCTGCTATTTGGGGTTCATCTTCTACTGGGATGCCAGCTTGTAATACCATCCATGTTACGGCTCGATACATTGCCCCTGTGTCCAAGTACAAAAGTCCTAATTTTTGTGCGACTAATTTGGTTACTGTTGATTTGCCAGCTCCAGCAGGACCGTCAATGGCAATTATTGGTTTGCGGTTTCTCAAGAGAATATTATCTATTAAACGGCAAGAACCAATATGAGCAGCGATCGCTAATAAACCTATATCCTGAATATTTTCTAAAGGTTGTAAACTTTCTGGATTGACTATTTCTACATACTCTAGTTTTATAAATGGTAAAGTTGCCAATTGTTCCTGCACAGCATTTTTAATTTTTTCTACAATATTTGCTGCATTTAGATTTTCTAAAAATACTTTTCTACCATGACAAAGAGAACTATATAATATGGAAGCTTGCTGTTTTTGTTCGATAGTTAAATATTGATTGCGAGAGCTAATAGCTAATCCTGAAGATTCACGAACTATTGGACAAGAAATAATATTAACGGACAAACTGAGGTCTTTTACCAACCTTTGAATAATTGCTAATTGTTGAGCATCTTTTTGCCCAAAATAAGCATTATTGGGCTGAACTAAACTCAATAATTTAGTTACAATAGTCGCAATTCCTTGAAAAAAAGCAGGTCTAGAAAGACTACACATAATTGATGTCATGCTAGATGGAGGAACAACTGTAGTTGTAGAATTTTGAGCATTAGTAGACAGCTCATTTTCCATACCCATCGTTTTAGGAGTGGGAGCAAAAATAATATCTACTCCTTCTTCTTCACATATTTTTTTATCTGCTTCTAACTGCCGAGGATATTTTTGGAAATCTTCAGTAGGAGAAAACTGTAAAGGATTAATAAAAATACTTACAACAGTAATTTGATTCTCTTCTTTAGCACGTTTAATTAAGCTTAAATGTCCTTTGTGTAAAGCTCCCATTGTTGGTACTAAACCAACAGTATATGGAGATTTGTTTAGATCGTTTTTCAATAAATTCAAGTAACATTGCAAAGCAGCAATAGTAGTAAATAGACGCATTTTTTATAAAATAGATGATAATTGGTAATGGGAACAGAAAGATTATTGTTTAGAAGATAACAGAAGAAGACTATTATGATTTAGCAGTAAAAACATTACAGCACTTTTGCCGATCTCTGAACCACATCGTCACAACAAAAATTGTGTGGGAATGAATGGCAATTTCCCCCTAAAGTAGTCTATAGAAATTAAAATCGCTGTAAAATCATATCTAATATTGATGAAGCTGAATATAACTAGAGGTTCTAAAAGCATTGCCCTACTTAAGTTTATTTTGTACAAATTCACATGAACTTGCCTCCCATTATCTATTACTAATTACCCAAGTAGTCAAGGAAAATTAATTGTATATTTGATTGTCACCTTAGAGGCTGTCTGTCAACAAATGTTCAAACACATAAGTGTATTTTATTCCCTGTTCGCTATTCCCTATTCCCTACTGACAAATGTTATAGCAGTTGAAGCAAAAGGCACGGACAATTCAAAAGTTTAAAACTCAGACAATGTAAGATTCTTCCTTTTTCCTTCTTCCTTCTTCCTTCTGCTATAAATTAATTTTGTACAAATACTTACAGTAATATAAAAAAAGGAGGAAAAGTCTATCTTTTCCCCCAAACTATTTATATAGACACTCTCACGAAACTATTAGAGTAACCACTCCTGTAATGAAAAATTCGTTAATCAGACTAAATAAATGCCAAAATTAAGACCCACGAGAATCAATAACTTCAACTTTTACAGGAGCAACTCCACTCTGAATCATACCTAAAATACGAGCAGCCGCAGCAGATAAATCAATAACTCTGCCTCGAATAAATGGGCCACGATCGTTAATCCTGACAACGACTGAACTACCATTATTGAGATTAGTCACTCGTACCTTTGTTCCAAAAGGCAGAGTTTTATGGGCTGCTGTCATAGCATATTGATTGTAACGCTCGCCACTGGCACTTAAGTTACCATGAAATCCAGGGCCGTACCAAGAAGCCCAACCTTGATCTTGGAAAGTAATAGGCCTAACAGCTATTTTTTGTGGTTCTGGCTGTGGTTTTGGTTTTGGTTGACCCGCTATTTCTTTTAAAGGAGGGGCATTATTAACTTGTCGTCTGAGACGGTTAGTTGCTTGTAGGGTATCTGTGGCTAAATCGTTAGTAGTATCTGGCAGAATAGTTTGCTTATCTATTTCTACTAATTTTTGGTCATTAACCAGAATCATGTAGCTTTCAGTATCTGTGTCCCACTTAGCTGTAATATCCAGATTAGGGTTTTCCTGCATAAGCTGATTTAGTTGGGAGGCAACTATTGATGCTCGCCACACAGGATCTTTTTGTTGGTTTGAATTAGAAGATTGAATAGTAGCTACTTTCACCGAAGAGTCTGAGTTAGACTCTGGACTATTATTTGCCTTCTTATCCTGAGAGTCAAGAAAAGTAAGAACTGGAATATTACGAACATAGAGAGTTGCAGCTTGACGACCAGTTAATTCATGGGCCATAATTTCAGTGACAGTCTCCTTCCCTTGTCTTGTGTTTAACTGGTATTCTCCAACTTTGAACACATTTGCCTGTCTATTGGCAACAGTTTTCTGTAAGTTATCATTTATTTCTAAGCTTCTATCTGTTGGTTCGTTCTTTTGATAAATTTTGTCTTCTTGAAGAGTATCAGCATAAGAGTAATCTACACCTACACTAGAAAATATCAAGAAAGTAGTCAGAAAAGTCCAAATTTTGTACTTCATAAACCTATTTTTTTTAAGCTATTTTTTTTAAGAAGCACCCATTGAGTTGAACTTATCTGGGCATAGTCCAGCTAAGACTATTCCGGATAACCCAAACTCTTAGAAAAAATCTACTCAAAACGAGTAATTGTATCCATCTCGTCTGTGAATGGGTTGGATATGATTTCGAGATACAGACAAGATTTTATCCCCATGTCGGATGTCAAAATTACCTTTACTTCTGACAGTTTTAATCCTGACTCCCTTTAATCCAATGTTTTTGCCTTTGACGACATTGATCATATCTCCAGTTTTCCAACCTGGTACAGGTTTTTTAGCCTGATAACCCTTGCGGGGAAAACCATATTTGTCCATCTGTACCATCTGCCTGCAACCATGTCCCATTGCTGTTACCATTAGGGGTTGATTCGTCAGCATTGCCATGCCAGGTTTGCATGGTGTTAATGGTTTTTTACTCGCGTCAAGCACGAATACATAATTAGTTGAGTTGGACATTTTTGCGTCCCTCCTACAAAAAGTGTAAAGTTGGCCTCGCCTGGTTATTTTGGCTTGTTAAGTTCGACACACTGGTTTTTCAAATCTCTTTACCTGTTTAATGCCAAACAATAGAGGTCAGAACTGGCCACGCATTCTGACGTATTGTGACCAAAATAACGTTTACTTATTGCTAAGTAGGCTGGACTAACCATTTAAGCGATTTGAGCGCTTTGATTAGATTTGTGGTTAGTCTTCGATGTTTAAGTATTATTAAGAGACTGCAATAGAGTATCACAAACTTTTAAGATTGGGAATCAAATTAGAAAAAAAATTTGGTTAATTTTATAGATACAAGACTGATGGTAAACTTCTAAAGGCTAGACATCCTGACAAAGCTAGTGTCGCTACGCGGAAGTTAAAAATCAAAATTCAAAATTCAAAAGCATTGATTGGTAAGGCTTTTAAGATTTTGTAACTGGTCAGTTATTTCCGCCGTCCTGCACTAGGGATTGATGAAATTGCCTTTGCAAGATTGAGAATCTGCAAAAATGGGTTTCTTAATTTCTTGTTGTCTAGCGCACAATCAAAGTTTTGGCCTAAGACATGATGGATTATAAACAAGCTGGTGTTGATGTTGAAGCGGGTCGTGAATTTGTAGATAATATCCGCAATATGGTTATTAGTACCCACCGACCAGAAGTTTTAGGAGCATTAGGTGGGTTTAGTGGATTATTTGCTTTGCCAAGTGGTTACAAAGAACCTGTTTTGGTTTCTGGTACTGATGGTGTGGGCACAAAATTAAAACTGGCAAATACTCTTAATTGTCATCATACTGTTGGTATTGATTTGGTTGCTATGTGTGTTAATGATGTGTTGACATCGGGGGCGGAACCTCTATTTTTTTTGGATTATTTAGCAACAGGAAAATTGAATCATCAACAGTTAACTGAAGTGGTTTCTGGTATTGCTGAAGGATGTCGTTTAGCAGGGTGTGCTTTAATTGGAGGAGAGACTGCTGAAATGCCTGGTTTTTATCCACCTGGTGAGTATGACTTAGCTGGTTTTTGTGTGGGAATTGTGGAAAAAAGTTTAATTTTGGACGGGTCTCAGGTAAAAGTAGGGGATGTGGCGATCGGGTTGGAAAGTAGTGGTGTTCATAGTAATGGTTTTAGTTTAGTTAGAAAGATTATTGACGAGTACAATATTTCTCTACAAGATTGTCCAGATTTTTTGAATCAGAAAAGTTTAGGAGAGGCGCTATTAACCCCAACAAAAATTTATGTTAAGCCAATTTTAGCAGGGCAAAAAGCGGGTTTAGATATTCATGGTATGGCTCATATTACTGGTGGTGGTTTACCAGAAAATTTACCTCGTTGTTTGCCAGAAGGAATGTCTATTGATGTTGATAGAAATAGTTGGCAAATTCCTCCTATCTTTAGGTGGATTTCTGAAGTTGGAAATGTTGAAGAGGAGGCGATGTTTAATACTTTTAATATGGGGATTGGTTTTGTGGTTTTGGTGTCACAAAATCAGGTAGAAATAACGATTAATTGGTTTGCTTCTCAGGGGATAAAGGCTTATTATTTGGGTGAAGTTAATTAGTTTTTGATAATGGATTGAGCAAAAATTAGGGATAATTTTTTTGATGAGGGAGTAGGCTATCGCTAAAGTAATTTATTCAATTATCAATCTTTGTTATTGTCGTCACATTTATAATTTTAAATCACCTAAATCAACGAAAGATATCTAAGTTGTTTATGCAAAAAAGATAAAATTAAGTAAGGAATTACAATTATGTTGACATAATATAAATTGACACAAAGAGTTGATTTTGTGATTGAATGATGAAGATAAGCATAATTAAAATCAGACTTGAATATTGCGACCGCAATATTTAATCTTAGTAGGCTAAAATTACGATGGTTTATGATGATTTATTTGAATAAAACACACATTCCGCACGTCAACTTGTAACATTAACAGTAGTATATCAATCTGTAGCTTGGTTAAGTATTTATACTATGCAAATCATCTCAATTACTTTTTTAGTCGATCAAATTCCGAGTAAATAATTAAGTATAAATACTTGCTTGATCGTGTACTTGATCGTGACACCTATGATTTTCTTCAGAATTGCTGTCTCCTACCTCCTGACTCCTTCTTCAGTTGCTACATTTTGTGGTGCGGAATGTGGGATAAAAATTTCCTTGATTTAATATCTAAGTAAATAAGTATGAAATGGCAAATTGGTGAGCGATCGCTGTTGCATACAATATCTGATATCTAGCAACTTTTCCAAAATTATTAAATAGTTTTCACGATCTAGTTAATTAAATGAATATTAATCATTCTAATAGTAATTATTAAAAATCTTATTTTAAAGGTGTAATTTTTCTATAGTCCTATCGCTGGAAAAATGTGTGTTCAATGATTTTTATAGATTTAAAACTATGAGTATTTTAAATATAAATTCTGAGTAATTTTCTAGACTTAAATCAAAAGTAAACAAAAAAAAATTAACAGTGAAATAGTAAAGTACACAATTAATAAATAATTTATTGGTCTAGTTGAAAATATGATAAAGAAGAAGTATATTCCTACCCCTATAGTTGAGAAAAAAAAGCGTAAAAAAGTAAAGGTGGTAGAGAATCTGGAGACCCGTCGCTTATCAACTCTCTATGTTATTTGGAGATTCCTAGTTTATTTTGCAAGAATACAATATCGCAAGTTTACTGGTAAGGCAGATGTGCAAAAAACAGCCACTCAATTACGAGAAATTTTTGAAGAGTTTGGTGGTTTTTGGGTAAAAGCAGGTCAGATACTCGCGCTACGAACAGACCTTTTTCCCCAGGAAGTATGTGACGAATTACGAAGTCTACAATATGAAGCTCTTGGGTTTCCTTTTGAAATAGCACGCTCAACTATTGAATCAGAATTAGGTGCTCCTATAGAAAAAATATTTGAGAGTTTTGATGAAGAACCTTTCGCAGCAGCCTCTATTGCTCAAATTCATAGAGCAGTTTTGCTGAAAAAGAAAAACAAAAAGAAAATTTCTGTAGTTGTTAAAGTTCAACGTCCTGGTTTAGCAGATGCTTTCAAGCGAGATTTAGATGTAATTAAGATTTTTGTTAATTTGTTGGTATCTTTAAATTTTGCTACTTATTTCCGTTGGAATGATTTTGTAGCAGAACTCGACAAGACTTTTAAGGAAGAGTTGGATTTTCGCTATGAAGCTGCTAACGGTCGTCGCATGAAAAAGAACCTCAAATTCCATAAAATATATGTCCCAACAGTATATCAGAAATATTGTAAACGCAGAGTTTTGGTGATGGAATTTATAGACGGTGTTTTGATGTCCGACTATATTAAGACATTACTGAGCGATCGCGCCAGAGTGAAGCAGTGGGATGACGAAAACGATGTAGACTCCAAAGAAGTTGGTGAAAAGCTGTTCCTATCTTTATTACGACAAATCTTTGAAGATAATCTTTATCATGGAGACTTACACCCAGGTAATATAATTTTATTACGCAAAAGCAAGTTTGTATTAATTGATATGGGAAGTACGGGAACTCTGGACGCAGAATTCAGAAGAATTTATTTTAATTATATAAATGCTCTCTCAGAGGGAGATTTTCCTAAAGCTTCTGATTATTATATCCAGTTGGGTGTAGATGTTCCAAAAGCTAACATTCCTAGAGTCAGGGTGGATATGGCTCGTGGATTTGATTCTTGGTCAGCTAAATCTGAACTCAAGGGGTTATCATATCGGGAAAAGTCCTTGGGGGGAGCTACTCAAGAAGTTAATCAAGTAATCTTTGAAAACGAAATACCAACTAATTGGACACTTCTAAAAATTAGTAGGTCTTTCTTCGCATTAGATGGCTCACTGCAATATCTCTTGCCAGAATTAAATACTTTTAAGATTATCAAAAAGTACAATAAGGAAGCCGATCGCCGTGCTTTGATTAATAGTCTGCGTCCTGAGAATATTAGGGCATCGTTGAAGCAGTTATCGGATACTGTTAGTCAGTATAACGATCTGATTCTGCCTCAACTCCGACAGCAAACTATACCTTTTGAGTTAACAGTTAACAGGTCTGCTACGACGTTGGCAGTGATTTTGCGTAGTTTGTCATCTGTACTGCTAATAGGTGGGTTTGGCACATTGTATGTCTTCCTCTATCAGCAATATTTTGAGATCATTCAACCTATTAATGTTGAAGTTGTTGATGAAGTTGTGAGACAGTTGCCATACATACCATATTTGGAGTGGGTAGGGATATTGATTGTTGGGGGATTAACTTTCAGGGTTTTATTAGCTTGTGTAAATATCCTGGAGCGTAAGGAGTTTGGTAATTAGAAAAGTTTATTAATTTTATTAATTAGATAACAATAAAATATTGATTTAAGTGGGAATGAGTATGTTATGGTTTTACTGTCATGGGTAAATAATCCAAGACATTAAGCAGCATTTAACTTAATGACGAAGAAGTATAATTTTATGAAGAAGCTAGCAACTGTATTTGTTGTGCTCATTACAATCCTGTCGATGGTAGTGATGCCAGCGGCTCAGGCTTGTAGTCGTTTAGTCTACCAAGGTAGTTCAGGACCAATTACTGCCCGCAGTATGGACTGGTTTCATGACCCCGAGGCTGAGCTCTGGTTCTTTCCGGCGGGCGAGTCGCGTACTGGTGGGGCTGGTCCAAACTCAATTACATGGACTTCACAATATGGCAGTATTATTACCTCGAGCTATGACATCGCCACTGTTGACGGCATAAATGATCAGGGTCTCGTTGCCAATCTCCTCTTTTTGGCGGAGACGGACTACGGTGATATTGGACCATGCGATCCAACCTTGTCCGTTGGAGGCTGGGGTCAATATGTCCTTGATAATTATGCAAACGTTGCAGAGGCAGTCGAAGGACTGGAACAAAAATCCTTCAAAATCGTCACAACCACCCTTAATGAGCTCGCCTCAAGCTCCTCAACCCTAAGACCTGGCTCCATACCGGGGTGGGTTCTATCATTCTCGGATGGACACGGCGGGACGATGGGAGACGCGAACTTTGCACTTCACATGGCGCTCTCGGATAGAACTGGGGATTCAGCGATCATTGAATACCTTGGTGGTGAGATGATTGTCCATCATAAAAAAACAGATGATGAGAATACTTCTGCAAAATACAATGTGCTGACCAATGACCCAACCTTCGAGGAACAGCTTGCCATCAATAGCTATTGGAATAGCCTCTACGCAAATTTGGAAGGTACAATTGGGTTATTTCTGCCAGGTACCAGCAGTCCATCAGACCGGTTTATCCGGGCTAGTTATTACTTGGATAAAATGGGTCCTCGGTTGGCAGCAGAGAAAAAGTTGGAATTGAAAGCATCGGGCATCATCCTCAATAAAGATCAGGAGCGGCGGAGTGAATTAGCAGCAGCGCTTGGCATCATCCGCAACGTCTCTGACCCTATTGGTCTAGATGGTTTCGGCATAGGTACCACGCAATGGCGGACTCTTGCAAACCAAAGTCTTCCGACGGATGAAAAAGTAAGTGATGATCCAAGTGCCACCTACTTTTTTGAATTCACCGAGAATCCGAGTGTTGTCTGGGCTGATATCAACAAGCTGGCTGAACAAGGAGTTGTGAGTAATTTTGACTCTATTAATAATCCTTTCTTGTCAGGTAATGTGTCAGAATTGTTCGTCGAGCAAGAAGATCCCTTCTCCTGGGATATCTCTTGCACTCTTAATAACTCCTGCTTGATAAGTCCTAAATAACTAAACAAGGGAACCAATAGTTTATTGGTATTCTCAATCTTTTGACTACTCCCCGGACTTAAGTCACGGGGATTCTAAGCAGATACTACGCAACAGGATAAATCCGTGTTGCTCCGTTTCTTCTTAGCTGACCAAAGATATATTCTTTGGGGACAAGTCAAAATGCCCCTACACAGTCGGCTTAAGTTTAACCCTAGCTTTCTGCTTACTTTTGTGATTATATTTGCAGCCCCATTACAGTCTGCATTAATACACCAATTATTGCCTGTTCTATACCAAACCACGCTGTCTTGATGCAGTCGCTCATGGGGGAAACCCCCAAGACCGCGCTGCATCGCTTTATTCTCTTTCCTGACGGTTTCCAATTATTGGGTTTCTCACCATAATTAGGTAGATTGTCACCATCTAAAAATGAAGCAATACTTGTATAACTTTCCTCAGTTTCTATAAATCTAATCCCATACTCTTCACATAATTGAGCTATTCTTTCCTTGAGTCTAGCTGTCGGAATTGGTACAAATTCTGAATTACTTTTCTTTCCTAATTCTATTTGATTTTTCTGACCTTTATTCCAGCCAAATACAATTGTACCAATATGATTTTTTCAACAATGATTAATCACTATCCTGGCTGCTTTATTAATTCCATCACGGATTTGGCGGTTACGCTTTTCTGTAATGGCAGCTAGTTTATTTGACCAAAATCCAGTCGGTTGATTTTCTTTAATAGTTGATACTTGTTTGTTGTACCAACGATTCATTGATTTAATCTGTTTCCCATCTACAATTAAGCTAGTATTTACATTGGATACACAGGTCAACCAATTATTTAAACCATGGTCAATTCCTAATACATTTTCTTGATTTAATTGAGGTTTAACTATTACTTCTCTTTCATAAACAAATTCCCAATAAAAACATCTGTTTCTCGGTAATATTCTCAGTTCTTTGAGAGTAGAGAATGCTAGATTACTAGGCATTGGAATTAAAAAGCTATCTACTCCAAACCAGCGTTTACAGGTATTCTAAGCGTGGTATTCTAATTTGATTATCTTTAAGTTTTAATGCTTGCTTAGGGTAACTTACTGTAGCCATTCCCCCTTTTTTTCTATAGTTAGGAATCCTTGGTCTGTGTTCGATTTTACCTTCATTATAGGCAATAATAAGACCATAATAAGACCTAAATGATTCAGCTACAGTTCTCAATGTTTGTTGTGCTGCTTGAGAATATAAAACTTTGTAATGATAGTTGTTTTTATAGACCTTTTCCAAGTCAAACTTGCCAATACCAATCCTGGCTTTAAAATATAATTGCCGACCATAGTATATGCCCATGTTAGTTAGTTTGTGAGACTGTTCGCACAAGAATGTTAAAATGGGAATTAATTCAGGATTTTTACCTACTAAAACTTGCTGACAACAGTACATTTGAAACGGGCAGACCGAACAGTTATTGTAGGTAATAATAACACAGGACAACTAAAGTTGTCTAGTCTAAGCGACTCGCTTGTTTTCATCCCCCGGTTAAAACACGGGGGCCTTCAACGTCGCTTTTCGGTAATTTGGCTGAGGGTGCGATTTTAGCACCCTCGCTTTTAGCTAACTTGTCACCACTTGAGCCAATGAACATTCTCTGGAAAAATCCTAGGAAACACGTTGCCAAGTAATGCAAAAGGTATTCCCTACAGATGATACAGTTAGTACAAGTATATCTTCTGAAATGTCAAAAGTTTGTAGAGGACAAAAAAATTCTTATGTTTAAACGACTTAGCTTCAATGTACTGACAATCACGATTGTTAGTATGATTATGTTAATGGGCATTGTAGTCAAAACTCCTGATGCTTATGCTGCTAAATTTGGCTCAGTTTCCCACATTTACGCCTTCGGAGATAGCTATTCAGATAACGGGGCATCATTTGAAATTTCGACTCAGGCTGTTGATGCAGGTGTGCCTGGTTCATTTATCTTGCCAGCTGACCCAGCTTTAGGAATTTATGATTCTGAAGGACGCGCGACCAATGGTCTCACAACTGTCGAAGTGTTGTCTCAGAATCTCCAAGTTGGTTTAACCGATTACGCAGTTGTGGGTGCCAAGAGCGGCAATGGAAACTACAATGCTTGGTTAGATGATTTCCAAGATACGGGAGCCTTTGGCCAAATTGAGCAATTCACCGCAGAGCTATCGGGTCAAGTTGCTGATAGAAATGCTTTGTACTTTATCTTTATCTCCGCCAATGATCTTTTGGAATATGTTGACTTTGACTTGCCTGGAACTGTTGAAGAACTATCAGTCCAAACTGTGAATAATATTGGACAGAGCCTATCCAATTTAGCAGCATTGGGTGCCAATAAGTTTATGGTTGTTAATTCTTCTGATATTGGTATTGTACCTCATATCATAGAATTTGATAATACTGATGAAGCAGTTCTATTTACAAAGTTGGTTAACGAGCTTCTGCCCCAGAAACTAGAGATGCTTACTGAAGAATTAGGTGCTGAAATTGTACTGTACGATCATATTGCAATTAGCGATCAAATCCGTTCCAAGCCAGACCAATATACTTTGACTAACTTAAACTATCCTTGTCAACCTACATCTCCAATTGAGCCTGCCTGTTCATTACCTGATGAGTACTATTTTTGGGATGAAATTCATCCTACTGCTCGTGTGCATCAAATTATTGGGGAAGATATGGCAATCTTCGTTAAGAACCAGCAATGAGTACCCGAGCCATCCACTGTTATTGGTTCATGAAATATCCATTTTTGTACCGTTTCGGCAAGTCCTAAGTATTTATAATCAGGATTGTGATTTAATTAATAAATTAGAGGCATATGTATAAGTCAATTTTAACTTCTCTAGCGTTATATTTTTCCCTTGCTAGCATCATCTAGATAGGACAGAGCGTTATCTACAAGAGCCTCCATTGTTTCCTGGCTAAGTAAAGGCACAGAAAAGGGGAAATGCAAAAACATTTTCCCCTCAAAGGTTGCAACAGAAGCAAAAAAACACCCCCTAAGTGTAGGCTGTGAGGCAACGACACTTATTTCTGAGAGTTCAAATTGACCGTAAGCTTTGGGAATGTTTACTCTACCAATATTAGAGACTGCCACTGTTAGATTGGGTTGACTAGGGCTAGACAGAAGAACCTCAGTAAACTTCCTCATAAGCAACATCTCAATGAATATACCATTGTCCTTTAAACCAACTTTTAGCTGCTGGATCACATCCCGAGCTAATTCCCAAAAGGATGTACTTGTGCTTAAAGTGTGAAATGAATCTACACCACAAGCCAATATCCCCATGTGTTCATTGCCGATTACTGGTTTCAAGTATTTGCGTATATTAACAATACTCCGACAAGACATTGGCGTTTTCTGGTCTGGCCTGATTTTTCTCGCTGCGGCAAACATCATTGCTGCGCATAAAGCACCTTGTACTGTTGTCTTTTCTTGGCGACAACGATTAACCAACTTTTGAGTAAAGTTGGCATCTAAGTTTCTATAAACATTACCAGAACGTAGTGAATCAAGAGGTACAGACTTTTTAATCCCCAATTTTTTGGGTCGGTGCCAAAGCAGTTTGAACTGAAGTCGCAGCAAATACAAAAGGATATTGATATTACGCCTAAACCCTTTGGTTGATGGGGGAAGTAATTCATTTATAGATGGAAGCGCTGGTAAGCTAGACACTGGAACGAGTCGCTCGCCAGAGGCAATTTTCGAGCAGTAGCTCAAGATATCTGAATATAACTGAATGCTTGATAAACCATCCGAGATGGCGTGATCTATTGTGATAATCAGATGGCTAGTACTGTTTTCACTAAAATCCTGTTCTTGAATAAGTACACCTCGCAACAACACTTCACTACTCTCAATTTTGGTGTTTGATTCTTCTAGAACTATTTCTTGCCATTGTTCCTCATGGTATTTATCCACAACTCGCAAAGGAATTTTTTTTGCACCAGTTTCAAAACGAAGGTTATCCAAATCACCAACGATCCGAGAATTAAGCCGAGGGTGACGCTCTTGAATAATATCCAGCGCCTGTCTGACAATTTCTTCACTCAGGGTTCCCAATATGCACCCGCTCACCACCACATTATTTGATGCATTAGTAATGCGATTGAGCATTTCCAAGGCTTGCTCTGGTTCACAGAGTTTTCTATTATCAATCATCAATAAACACCTACACAAAATTAATTACATATTCTGTTTGGGATGATTTGGAGTGTGCCAAAAGTTATTTGTAGCATTAATCAATGATGCCGACTAATATACAATTAATATGATCTCCGTTAGTATGGTTTGTGTAAAAGTTTAGGGAAATATCTGCGGTCATATAAGGTTTTTCCTTATCTTAAAGCTTCTTTCTTCTTCCTTGCATTCTCTATATAATACCAATGCTAACAGATATGATATAATTGATTAACTTTGTCTCACTATCCCAAAACTCACGAGATAGAAAATTTCAAGCTGTTATGACTTCTATATAATCCATTTGGCACCTTTACTCAGGATTAGATTTTTTGAGTCATTGAGTTCTAGTGGGAAGAAAAAATTAAAAATACTCCCCACCCTTACAATGTATAAAAAAATAAATACGCTTAGGGGTTCTATAAAGTAGCAGCCAGAGGTTTTGCTTGACACGATCGCTGACCTTTCATGATCATTTTCACACCTCCAGTCGGCAAGAGAGTGATACCTCGAACCTTAGGTTTAACAGGTCTGCGATCGGCCAGTTCTAGTTTATATTTTGATAGAATAGTTGCCAAGACCAACTTCATTTCATATATGGCAAAGGCGTCGCCAATACACATACGAGTCCCACCGCCAAAAGGCAGAAACTCATAGCTAGAGTATTTACGTTCTAAAAAGCGCTCTGGCTTAAACTGTTTCGGTTCGGGATATAAATCCTCCCGCTGGTGAGTGATATAAACACAGGGAATCAAGACTTTTCCAGGGGGCAAACAATAGCCCAATAGTTCTACTGGCTCTTGCACAACCCGTGCAAACAAAGTTATTAGTGAGGGACACATGCGCAGGGTTTCATTACAGACCGCAGTCAAATAAGGTAATTTAACAATGCTCGTCGGTTCGGGGTTTTCCTCTAAAGTCTCCAGTTCTGCCAATAGCTTTTCGGTAACTTCCGGCATATGATGAATCCAGTACAGCGCCCAAGTCATTGCTGTTGCGGTAGTGTCTAGACCTGCGCTCATTAAAGTTCTTAACTGATCCCTTAATTCGACATCAGTCAGGGGTTGACCTTCTTCATCCCGAGCTTCTATCAATAGGGAGAGGATATCTGTGCGATTAGGATCTGGTGAGGAGCGTCGTTCTCTGATTTCCGAGTAGATAATTTCATCAACTTGCTGCATTTGGCGACAAAAGTATCCCCAGGGACTCAGCGGACCAAGATCCTTTTGCATTATGGGTAAAATTATTGAGAGGGCATTTAAAGGAGAATTAAACATCTCCGATATGTTCTTCAAAGCTTGCTTGAGGGTTTCTAATCGTTCTTCTTGCTTAATGCCAAAGACCGCCTCTAAAATTACTTCTCGGGATATATCTTGCATAGTGCTACCAGCAGTAAATCCTTGACCAACTGTTAATTCATCCATCGCCAAAGATGCATGGTTGCAGATTAGTTTACCGTAGAAGCGCATGCGAGCACCATGAAAGGGAGGCATTACCATCTGCCGCATACGCTGGTGGCGACGTCCTGACACAGTTGTCAGTCCAGTGTCTCCAAAAAAAGGACGTGTAATCGTGTTCAGGTCTCCGGGAGCTGTAAATCGCTTACGATCCGTAAAAATCTTCTGCAATGCTTGGGGGTTACTGACGAACAGGGGAGACTCCTCCAAACCATGAGCAAGAGTTAAACCAACACAATCTGCTGGAAAAATATCCCGATATGGCTGTCGGGCAGCTGTTTCCATATAACCTATGGGATCGGCTAATGAATGGAGTTGCTGCAAAAACTTGGGACTTTTAGGACCCTGTGGCAGTTTTGTCATAGTTTTACTTCCTTTATTAAGAAATATATTATTAATTGTTACTACTGAAACACAATTTTGGCAATGTCTTGCTTTGAGCCTATCGCTTATCACATCTTATTTTAGGGTATTTAGGATACTATAGTAAGTATGGCAGGATCGATCTATCGTTTTGTGGGAGTCTCTATACTAGAGACAGACTGAAGTGTTCCTTAGGCCAATCGCTCACCTTTCATTATCATTTTCACTCCCCCAGCAGGGGTGATATTAGTACCTCGGCGCTCGGGTTTAACGGGTTTCTGTTCGGCCAGTTCTAGTTTATATTTTGATAGAATAGTTGCCAAAACCAACTTCATTTCATACATGCCAAAGGCATCGCCAATACAGCGACGGCTTCCACCACCAAAAGGCAGAAACTCATAGCTAGAGTATTTACGTTCTAAAAAGCGCTCGGGCTTAAACTGCTTCGGTTCGGGATATAAATCCTCACGGTGGTGAGTGAGATAAACACAGACAATCAACACTTTTCCAGGGGGTAAAGAATAGCCCAATAGTTCAACTGGCTCTTGCACTTGCCGTGGTAACAAAGTCATTGCTATGGGATAAATGCGCAGTGCTTCATTGCAAACAGCAGTCAAATAAGGCAATTTAACAATGCTCATTGGATCGGAGTTTTCCTCCAAAGTATCCATTTCCGCCAATAGCTTTTCCCTAACTTCCGGCAGATGATGAATCCAGTACAGTCCCCAAGTCATTGCCGTTGTTACAGTTTCAGTCCCGGCAGTTAGTAGATGCATTAATTGATCCCTTAACTCGACATCACTCATGGGCTGACCTGTTTCATCTCGGGCTGATATCAATAGGGAGAGGATATCTTTGCGACTGGGGTCTGGTGAAGAGCGTCGTTCTCTAATTTCAGCATAGATAATTTCGTCAACTTGCTGCCTTTGGCGACAAAAGTATCCCCAGGAACTCAAAGGACCAATATCCTTTCGCAGTATCGGGAAAAACATCCAGGTGTAATTTAAGGGAGAATCAAAAATCTCCGATAGATTCTTCACACCTTGCCTGAGAAGTTCAGCTCGTTCTCCTCGATCAAGGCCAAATATAGCATCTAAGATTACTCGTCGGGAAATCTCTCGCATGGAGGTATAAGCCGAAAACCTTTGACCAATTTTCAATTGGCCGAGTGCCAAAGATGCATGGTTACAGATTAGTTGACTGTAGAAGAGCATGCGATCGTTATGAAAGGAAGGCATCACCATCTGACGCCGACGCCGATGCCTACTTCCTGATAGAGTTATCATTGAGTAATCCCCTAGAAAAGGAGTCAAAATCTTGTTGAGTTCTCCAGGAGCTGTAAAACTCTTCGGATCTGTAAAAATCTGCTGCAATGCTTGGGGGTGACTAACGAACAAGGGAGACTCGCCCAAACCAACTGGCTCTGCCTGGAAAATATCCCGATACGGCTGTCGAGCAGCTGCTTCCATATAACCTATGGGATCGCCTAACCAATGAAGTTGCTGCAAAAGTTTGGGAGTTTTGGGACCGTCTGGCAGTTTTTTCATCGTTTTGCTTCCTTTACAAGAAATATGTTAATTGTTACTATCTAATATTTATTAGAGTCTTTCTCCTAAGAAGAAAGACTCAATTTCCTTGTCACCCAGTTCTTCTTAGGAAACACGTTGCCAACTAGCGATAACGCTATTATCCTTATTATCCCCATATAGTCTAGTTATTACAAGTGTATCTTCTGAAATCTCAAAAGCCATTTCTAGGTCTGTACCAATAAAATCTGGAACTAGACTAACTTCAATATGGTAAATAAGTTTATTATCTCTAATTTCATATTTACAAATATAACTAGCATACTTGTTCCCTGCCTGAATATATCTAACAGTTGCTCTGAGATATTTAAATAAATTTGTTATTTTTGCTTTTCCACCATACGCCATATTAAATATTTCTTGTATAGGTAATCCCAAACCCAGGCGATTCCTCATTATAATTGAGGATGACATATATCCTTCCTGAGTATATATGGTGTAGCCTACAGGATTTTCCCCATAGGGATAACTGATTTTTTGTTGGTTATCTACAGATTTCACTTCAACAAGCTTCCATGTTCCAACAAGAGCATCTTTTGAAACTATACTATCTGTCATTTCTGTTCCTTGTGTCATTTTTATTCCCTAATTAAATTATTTGTTTTTTTGAGATAAAGAATGCCTATAATGCATTAAATACTTACTCATAATTATATCATAAAGCAATCCTAAATGGGTTGTCAAAATTCAAGAAAAAGCTACTTTTCTCCAAAGTAGCTTTTTTTCTAAATTAGCTCTAAGAAGGTAAATTTAGAAAGCCACTTTTGTTCAAATATGAAAGCATTTTTTCTAGGTATTGCTTGTCTATAGAGCTAAAGGCAATTTCACTGCCGAGCAACCCATTTTTAGTATTGCGATCGTCAATAGTAACGCCTGAAAGTACGTTGGACTCTTCTTCTGTCAATTTGCCTGTTCCAGCCTGCACCCCAAAAAAGTAAGGATAAACCGAGTTTTCGGGATGATTCGATAAAGCTATCTGCCAATCATTTGATGAAACTTTTTTCACAGAGGGAACTAAAGAGCAAATAAAATCAAATACATTGTTCCAAGATGTGGATTTAGGATTGACTAAATTAAATGTTTTGCCCAAAGATGCCTCTTGCTGAGACAAGTGAACAACCGCTTTAGTTGTTTCATTTATAGGAACCCAGTTCTCTAATTTACCTTCTAAAGTTGGTACCATTCCTAATTCAATACAACCCATAACATAGCGACAAACTATATCATCAATCCTACTAGCACCAGTATTAGCATCTGCTGTTATCGTCGTTAAGCGATATATACAGGTAGGAATTCCTAGTTCCCTCCCCGCCGCTACTAACTTTTCCGCTACCCATTTACTTTGGAAGTAACCATTTGTCAAATTATTAGCTTCATCACTCAAAGGTTCAGATTCAAGAATGGCTGTACCTTGCTCGTTAGTGGATGATAGTAAAACTATATAAGTAGACATAAAATGCACAGGTTTGACATAAGTTTGACCAGCCAATCTTAAAACTTCTTGAGTTCCTATAACATTAGTAGGCTTGAGTATACTGTAGGGGTAAAGATGATTAGTCCAAGCTCCACTATGATAAATAACATCAATCTGGTTGGCAAGTAAGTTAAACTCTTCTGTTGGTAGTCCGAACAATTTACTAGATAAATCTCCCACTACAGGGATAACTCTAGAGCCAAATTTCTCCTCATCCCAGAGCCAATAAGATTCTAGTTTATCTTTGAGTTTCTGTTTAGCTGAATCAATATCATTAGCCCGAATTAGACAGTATATATTTGCTGAAGTTGTTTGCAATAACTCATCAAGCAAATAAGTTCCAATAAAACCTGTCGCTCCTGTTAAGAAAATATTCTGAGGTTCCACAATATTCTGCTTAACTGTAGTACTAATAACAATTGTCGGGTCTACAATTACTTCAGCTTTAAAATCAATTTCCTCACCAGACAAGTTATTATCTTCTTTATCTGAGCTATCTGTTACAGAAAATTCCAGAGGAATTACATCAGGTAAATACTCTACCAACGCCTTCAGAGTAGGATAGTCAAATAATAATGTAGAAATCAAATTTGTCTCTAAACTTGACTCCAACCTATTTTTCAATTCTACTGTCATCAAAGAATCTAATCCTAAGTCAATAAAAGGTTCGTGCATTGCTATCTTTTGTGGATCTGACCAACCTAAGGTTTTAGCTATCAAAGAGCGAACGTGATTGGTTAATAACTCCTGACGTTCTGCAATTGCTGCTGATTCTAATTGTTCTCTAAATGCCGATTTTTTACTTGATGATGACTCAGTGGAAATCAAATTCTCAATAAATATTGTCTTTTGATCCCGTGGTAGTGCCTTAAGGAATTTTGACCAATTAACGGGCAATACTGCTACTTGACTCTCTGAGTCAGATAACAATGACTCCAATGCCTGCATTCCCCTGTCTGTTTCTATGAGAGTCACCCCACTACTCTCCAGTCGTTTTTGATTCACAGTATCTAAACGAGCTGTCATCCCTACAGATCCCCAACCTCCCCAGTTGATACTCAATCCTGGTAATCCCAGACCTCGACGATAGTGAACTAAGGCATCCATGAAAGAATTAGCTGCAGAATAATTGGCTTGGCCGGGAGCGCCTAGAATAGCAGCCATGGAGGAAAAACAAACAAAGAAATCTAAGGGTAAATCTTTAGTCAGTTGATGCAAATTCCAAGTTCCCTGCACCTTGGGAGCCATCACTTTAGTAAACCGCTGCCAAGTCAGATTTTGAACTAATCCGTCATCCAACACCCCTGCTGCATGAATCACCCCTTTCAGTGGAGGTAATGACGTTGATATTGTCTCTAAAGTTTGGGCGACATCCTCTTGACGGGAAATATCTCCTAATAACACACTCACAGAAGCTCCGGCTGTTTCTAAGTCCTCAATGACTTTTTGGGCGTTTTCATTAGGAGTGCGACGTCCGCTCAAAACTAGATGTTTTGCCCCCTGTGTTACCATCCATTTGGCTAATTCTAATCCTAATGCTCCTAATCCACCTGTAACCAAATAACTTCCTTCAGCTTGGATAGACTTAGAATCAATAGAAAGTTGTGGCATTTCTATGACTACCTTCCCTATATTTTTGGCTTGCTGCATATACTGGAAGGCTTCTGTAATTTGTGTACTAGAAAATACTTTGTGAGGTAAGGCAACAAGTTCTCCTTGGTTCCATTTGTGGGTTAATCCCTCTGACACCTGAACCATTGCCTCTGGTTGTTCGTGGGATACTTGTCCTAAATCAAAAGCGAAATAGCTGACATCTGGTCGTTTTTCTTGAACTTGCTGTGGCTCCCAAATCCCGATTTTGCCAATTTCCACAAATCTTCCTTGAGGAGATAATACTTCCAAATTTTTGGGAATGTAATCTCCATTGAGACTATTGAGGACTACATCAACTCCCTTTCCTTCAGTAATCTCCATGATTTGGTCAGCAAAATCTAGGGTGCGGGAGTTCATAATATGTTTGATTCCCAGGGATTTGAGAAATTCCCACTTAGGAGGACTAGCAGTAGCGAATACTTCTGCTCCCGCCTGTTGAGCTATTTGTACTGCGGCCTGCCCTACTCCTCCTGCTGCTGCATGAATTAATACTCGATCGCCAGGTTTAATTTTGGCTAACTGCTGCAATCCATAGTAAGCTGTGGAAAATGTCAGAGGTAAGGTTGCTGCTTCACTGAAACTCATTTGTTTCGGTTTAGCCATGAGATACTCAGCCTCAGCAGGAACAGTAATGAAACTACTGAAACCATCATGGAGCATATTTACTATTACTTCGTCCCCTACTTGCCACCGTGAGACTTCTGCTCCCACAGCAGAGATTGTGCCCGTACATTCCAAACCAAAGGTGAGTTGTTGGGCACTGGTAATGCCCAGGTGTTCGGCATAGTAGTCTTTGAGCAATCCTAAAGCATTGAGTACGTCTCGGAAGTTTAGTCCTACTGCTGCTACCTCAATTTCTACTTCGTTAACTTCAGGAACAGGACGCTGCATTGGCTGCCAGCCGAGGTTGTCTATCAGTCCGTATTCTGGCAGTTTTAATTGCACTGGTTGCCCAGGGGCACTCATTGTTTGTTGCTGTGGTTTTCGTCCTAATCTGGCCACATAACGATTTCCCTGACGTATCGCTATTTGGTCTTCGATATTTTCTGATAATAGTTCAGCTACTAAGGAGTCTAGGTTTTGCTCAATATTGGCTTCTGGATCGCAGTCGAAACGTTTACACTTTAGGTCTATGTGTTCTATGGCAACTATTCCGCCGAATCCCCATAAACTTCCATACTCAGGATTAATTACTTCCGAGTCTTTGTTAACACTCTGAGTTCCTTGCGTTACCAACCACAACTGTGGTGTTGTCTCGCTATTACTTTCGAGAATTGCGTGTACCAAATGCAGTGCAGACGCACAAATATTTTCTTGAATTTTATCTAATTCTAAGTTTTCTTTGTTTTCTGATTTCTGCACTCCCCAGAAATGTACAACTCCTGTAATTCCTGAATTTTCAGCCAGCAGTTGTTGAAATTCTTCCTCGTTATTGGGATTGATTTGATAGTGCTGTGGACTTAATTGCTTATATGTCTCTCCTGGCGATACTTGAATGCACTCTTGCTCTTTGTTTTGTAGTGCTTCTATTAGTTGAGTATCTTCTGCCAAGATTAACCATTTGCTGCTTGCTGTTGATGGGTTCGTTGGTGGTAACTCTTGAGCTTGCCAGTCAACTTTATAATACCAATGACTGATATCTGGCTGCATACTTTTCAAGAGTACATCGGCAGTGGTTGCCATTACCTTGAATCCTTCTAGCTTGGCTAATACCGTTCCCTGGTTATCTACTAAGAAAATGTTTGCTGTTAAGCTGTTTTCTTGTACTTGTCCTATCGCCCATACTTTACTTATTGTCCGACGATATACTCTCAATTTGTCTATCCCTAATGGCAGATAGGTTTGATCGTCTGTGTCTGATTGAGCTAGAGCATAACCTGTAATTTGTAGGGCTACATCTAATAGGGCTGGATGTAGCTGATAATCTGTTACGTTTTCGATTAATTCGTCCGGTAAAACTATTTCGCCTAGAACTTTGCCTTTACCTTTCCACAACTGTTTTAGTCCTTGGAAACAATTGCCGTAGTCTAAACCTAAAGACTTACATTTTTCATAATGTTCTTCTACCTCTATTACTTGAGTACAATCTTTTTGATATTGTTCTAAGTCTATGGTTTCTTTATCCTTGGCAATTGGCTCTGAGTAGATTTTTCCTTCGCTGTGCAACTTCCATTCTAGCGTGCGTTGATTATCAATTTCCGATCCGCTAAATACCTCGAACTTATAACTATTGTCTTCTGAAGGGCTGACTACCGTTTGTACTTTCTTGATTTCTGTTTCTGGTAGAATTAACCCTCGCGCTATCACCACATCAGATACTACTACTTGTTCTTGAGAGCTGAAGATATTTTTTCCTGCTGCCATTGCTAATTCTAGGTATCCCGTACCTGGAAATAGGACTTGCTCGAATACTTGGTGATCTTTGAGGTAGTCTGGAGATTTAGGGCTTAGGTATGATTGAAAACGATATTGCTCATCTATTCCTGCTAAGTCAACTTTTTCTCCTAGTAACGGGTGCAAATATTTTGACAAAGACAGTTTTTGTTGATAGCCATTGTTAATTTCTATCCAATATTTTTCTCTTTGGAATGGATAGGTAGGCAATAGCACTTTCTCTCGGTTATAGTCACGATCAAATCCTAACCAATCTACTTTGACTCCCTGTACGTATAACTGTCCTAAACTGGAAAGGAGCTGTTGCCATTCATCAACTCCTGGACGCAACGATGGCAACCATACACCTACTTCTGGTAAACATTGCCTTCCCATTCCCAACAAAATTGGTTTTGGTCCGATTTCTAAGAAAGTTTCGTAGCCTTGCTCGCTTAACTCTTTCATACCCTGGGCAAACTTTACTGGTTGCCGTACATGACTCACCCAATATTGAGCTGTAGTTATACTATTGTCTGCTTTGGTTCCCGTGAGATTTGATATAATTGATATCCTTGGTTGATTGTAGGTAATTTGATTCGCTACAGTTTCAAACTCTGCTAACATCGGTTCCATCAATGGTGAATGGAAAGCATGGGATACCTGTAGTTGTTTGGTTTTGATTCCGGCTGATTCGAGCTTAGTTGCGATCGCTCTTACTGATTCAGACTCCCCAGAAATTACTATGCTTTGGGGTCCATTCATAGCTGCTATGGCTACTTTTTCTTCCAGAGACATTGCCTTCAAAGTTTCCAGGACTTTCGACTCTGAAGTCATTACTGAAACCATCTCACCACCAGCAGGTAATTTCTGCATTAACCTTCCCCTAGTGGAAATTAGTTTCAAGCCATCTTCTAAACTAAATACTCCGGCTACAGTTGCTGCCACATATTCACCCACACTATGACCCATGACTACATCTGGTTTAATTCCCCAAGATTCCCACAGTTTAAATAGGGCATATTCTATAGCAAACAGCACTGGTTGGGTATACGCTGTTTGGTCTATCAAAGATGAACCAGAATTATCTGTAGCTTCAGAATAAAGAATATCTCGTAAAGACTTTTCCTGGAAAGTTTCCACACTACTCAGAATTTCTTCACATTGGTTAATCGCTTCACGGAAAGTGGGTGCTTGTTCATACAACTCCCTTCCCATGTTTGCATATTGGGAACCTTGCCCTGTAAAGAGGAAAGCGATTTTATTTCCGGTAGTATTGTTTGTCAGTTCTCCTGAGTAAATTCCGGTTACTTCTTCTCCTTCCTGGTTTTCTCGGAGTTTTTCTATTAATTCTTGTTGGTTGCGTGCAATAACTGCTAGTCTGTGGTGGAACTGGCCACGTCCTATATTAGCTGTATAGCAGATATCAGCTACCCCTAATTCGGGATGAATTGTTAGATAATTTTGATAACTATTGACTAACTCACTAAGAGCTGTTTCACTTTTAGCTGAAAGAGTCAAGATATGAACTGCACGTTCTAAGTCATCTTCACTGTTGCCTGTTGCCTGTTTACTGTTGCCTTCTCTTGGTGCTTCTTCTAAGATTATATGAGCATTAGTTCCACTAAAACCAAAGGAACTTACGCCAGCGATGCGACTTTTGCCATTAGTTTCCCAAGGGGTAAGATTCGTCGATACTTGTACAGGTAATTGAGACCAATTAATATAAGGATTAGGCTCATTAAAATGCAGTGACGGTGCTATTTGTTGATGTTGCAATTGCAGGACTAATTTCATCAAACCTGCAACTCCTGCTGCTCCCTCGGTGTGACCAATATTAGTCTTGGCTGAACCAATGATTAAAGGTTGCTCTTGAGAATGGGTTTTGCCAAAAACTGTTCCTAAAGCTTCGGCTTCTATCGGATCTCCCAAGGAAGTTCCAGTTCCATGAGCTTCAATATAACTAATATCTGCTGCATCTATTCCTCCATTAGCCATAGCTTGACGGATAACAGCTACTTGAGAAGGACCATTAGGTACTGTCAAACCACTACTGGGGCCGTCTTGATTAATAGCACTGCCACGAATTACTGCCAGAATATTATCCTTATTCGCAACTGCATCACTGAGGCGCTTCAATACAATAATCCCACATCCGTCTCCACGGACATAACCGTTTGCTGAAGCATCAAAGGTTTTGCACCTACCATCTACCGATAACATACGACCTTGAGACAGAGCAAGACTAAGCTCTGGAGATAGCAATAAATTCACCCCTCCTGCTAGAGCTAGATTACACTCTTTATTTCTTAAACTTGAACAGGCTAAATGAATACTTACCAATGAAGAAGAGCAGGATGTATCTACTACTAAATTAGGTCCGACTAGCCCCAGAGTATAGGAAATTCGCCCTGATGCTGTACTGTGGGAGTTACCTGAACTCATATAAGCATCAATTTTTTCTAGACCTTGACTGAATATACGAGAAGTATAGTCATTGGTACAAATACCAACAAATACACCCGTTTGACTTCCTTTAAGTTGTTGCGGATTATTTCCTGAATTCTCTAGAGCTTCCCAAGTGACTTCTAAGAGTAATCTATGTTGGGGGTCTAAATGAGTGGTTTCTTTAGGGGAAATACCAAAAAAATTGGCATCAAACTCTTGTACTCCATTGATAAATCCTCCATAACGACTGTACATTTTGCCTGGAGTTTCTGGATCGGGATCGTAATAATCATCAAGATGCCATCGCTCTTTTGGGACCTCAGCGATCGTATCTACTCCATTTTGTAAAACATCCCAGAAAGCTTGTGGAGTAGATGCACCTCCGGGAAAACGACAACTCATACCAACAATAGCTATTGGTTCTGTAGTTGCTGCTTGAAGTGCTTGAATTTTTGCAGTTGCTTGTTTGAGTTTTAGTAGTAAACGTTGCTCATTTGAGAGTTTTTCGGGTGAGTTAAGTTCCATCTTTATTCCTCCTATACTTTATGATTACAAATTTGATATTAACTAACTCATTCTAAAAGTCGATCTAATTCATCTATAGCGTCATCAACCGCCAGATCAATTTCATCTTCAGAAAGCTGATTAACTTCAGAAAATAGACTTTCTGAATACTCTAGCTCCAAGGAATCCTTCTCCAATCTTGCCTCTGGTGTTTCTGACTCAGAACCAGGAGCCTCTGATGGCAGAAGTATTGTTTCTTCCAAGTAATCAGTTAGTGACTGAATATTAGGATAATCAAAAGCTAGAGAAGATGGCAGAGAACAATCTAAACTTATCTGCAACTTATTCCTCAACTCAACAGAAGTCAAAGAATCCATTCCTAGGTCAAAAAATCCTGTTTCTAATGAAATAGATTCAGGATTTTTAATTCCTGACACTAGAGCAAATTGACGTCGAACATGAGCCACTAATAACGAGCGACGCTCATTGGGTGCTGTTGCCTCCAATTTTGCCAGAAATTCTGACTTATATATTTCAGAAGTAGTTTGAGTTGTTTCCTGCCAATCTGCCAAGAAAGGCCATTGGGCTACTCTTTCCTGCCAAGCAGACCACTCAATTGGTAGCACCCCTACTTCTATATCTGAACCACTCATCAGTAGCTCTAGAGACTCTAGCGCCTGAGTTGGAGATATTGCTGCTATTCCCTGCTGCTGTAAACTAACACTTTCTCCACCTTGAGCAACAGTTCCCCAATGAATGCTCAATCCTGGCAATCCCATACCCCGACGATAATGAGCTAAACCATCTAGAAACCCATTAGCTACAGCATAATTTCCTTGATTTGGTGAACCCAACAGAGATGCAACTGAAGAAAACATTACAAAAAAGTCTAGCTGCTGATTTTGAGTCAATTGATGCAAATGCCAAGCACCTTTAACTTTTGATGCGATCGCTTCTTCAAAGTCAGACAAAACCCGATCTTGTAGCATTCCATCGGGCAATATTCCTGCGGAATGGATTACTCCTGCTAGCGGTATATTTGAGTCCTTAATGTTGTGTAGCACTCTAGCGATCGATTCCATATCGGACACATCAACTTTTTCAGCTACAACCGAAGCTCCAGCTTTTTCTAACTCAGTTATTGTTTGACTGTTAGTACCATCTGGCGAACAGTTTCCTAGCAACACCAGATGCTTGGCTCCTTTATCTACCATCCAACGAGCCACCAATAACCCTAAACTGCTAATACCTTCTGTAATTAAGTAGGTAGCATCCTCCCGGAAACGCAAAGACTTTTGAGTAGTAGTAGCATCAGCTTCTTGTGCTGTCACTGCTTGCTGATGATGACTAGCCACCAATCGAGCCACATAACGCTCATCCCCACGCCATGCTACCCGATCTTCCTTATCCTCCGCCCAAATTTCCTCGAATAGTTCCTCAGCTTGAGTCTCTATCGTCTCCTGTGAGTCTAAATCTATACACGCGCACTTGAGTTCGGGATGTTCTAGGCTAATTACTTTCCCCATACCCCACAATGAAGATTGGGCTACTCCTGGTATGACTGAATTATTTGACGGTACTGCTTGAGAACCATTCGTTACTAACCATAACCGGGGCGACTCAGATAACTTGGCTTTGACTAAAGCTTGTACCAAAGATAAGGTAGTACCACAGCCTAGCTTCGATAAATGTCCTAATTCCTCAGCGCTTATGTTTCTACCCACCCCTGCTTCGGTTGTCCAACATTGTACTACCCCCAGTAAGGATGGGGATTTGGTAGCTACAGTTTCTATCAGTTTCTCAAATTCTTCTGGATGATGAGGAGCGATCGTAAATTCTTCCGGGGCAAGCTGTTGATAGTTCTCTCCAGCAAATACTAATGTACAAGCATCTCCTGATGATCGCAGGTGACTAGCTAGCTGTTGAGCAACTCCCTGTTTATCTGCCAGTATCAACCAGCTCTTCTGTGTCGATGATGTTGAGTCTAAAGTTGTTGGAGGAGCTTTAGCAACGATAACTCCTTGTTGAGCAAACACTTCTGGCATCTCCTCAACTTCTGGGAGAGTAACGACTTGAGTAAAACCTGTTTCACTCAAAACCTGTTGCCACTGCTGACGACTCAAGAGAGGATAGTCCGCCCGCAATTCATCATCGCTGAATTTCCACCATCCTTCTAATAATCCAAAAATTAAATCCAAAAATCGAGAGCGAGTTGTTCTTTCATACAATACCAATGTTCCCCCTGGTGCTAACAGTTGTCGGACATGGGATAATGTCTGCTTTATACTGGTTGTAGCATAAAGAACATTGGCTGCAATAATTACATCATATTGATGAGATGCAAATCCTTGACTACTTGGCTCTACCTCTATATCTAAGGTTTGATAGTCTAGGAATTTATAATCCTGGAATTTCTGTTGAGCTTGTCTGGTAAGTATGCCATCAATATCAGTGAATATATATTCTGTTTGATTAGGATTTAGATGGGGCAGAATATAACTTGTAGTTTCTCCTGTTCCCGCTCCAATTTCCAACACCCGAATCCCTCTGCTAGGGGGTAAATCCTCAATAGTTTGAGCGATGGTTTTTTGTACTATCGTGTTCATCACCTTGGCTACAATTGAGTCTTGATAGACTTGGGTAGCTGCCGTCAAATCCCCTTTCGGAAACACCAGTTCTAGGGGATTTATTGCTCCTTTGAGGACTCCACGGAGTTGAGATGCACAACGGTTTAAGAGTGTTAATGCTGCTTCTGCTTCTGGATATTGATTCAGTAAACTCTGGCTTTGTTCGCTAGGGTTGACTTTTTCTAGGGTTTGTTGTACCTGCCATTGCTGTTGGTCGTACTTAAGTATTCCTACTTCTTCTAAGATTTGTAGCAGACGCCCAAATAATCGTCGCTGACTCGGAACTATACCTAAACGTTGAACTACGGCCTCCAAGTCAAAGCTCTCTGTTGGCTTATAAGACCAATCCATTGATAGCAAAGCTTGCACTATATAATCTACGCTTAATTCTTCCAGGTTCCTTTCTATTTCTGAGGTCTGAGTATTATCTACCTGGCTTACTAATTCTTTAAAGCTAGGAGTTAATTTTTGGGAAACTTCTACGGGATCGAGCAAGAAAGCAGGTGGTAGCAATCTGCCCAAAAGACCTTTGGATCTCCATTCTACTTCATACAACCAATTACTGATTTCTACTTCTGTTCCTAGTATAGTCTGTTGATTCGCCAGTTTGACTTGTAAACCTTCGACTGTGGCAATAATTTCTCCTTCTGGAGTCACTAGCGTCACTTGAGCGGTTAAACTTTTTTCACTTTCCACTACAGCGATCGCCGATGCGCAAGCATACAAGGAAAGCCCAGGACTACCATATATTTTGAACTGTTCTATCCCGACTGTCAGATAGGTTAGATCGCTGTCTACTTCTGGCAGTGCATGAACAATTATCTGCAAAGCTGCATCTAATAATGCGGGATGGAACTGATAATCAATTGTTTGTGCTATCAATTCTTGGGGTAATTTAATCTGAGCTAATGCTTGGTTTTCTCCATACCATAACTCGTAGATACCTTGGAAATTGCTGCCATAATCAATCCCTAATTTCTGACATTGTTGATAATGTTGTTCAACTTCTATTGATTGACTACACTCAGCTTTATATTTTTCTAAATCTACTTTAGTAGGAGTTGTATCTGTTTGAGCAGTTCGGATTTTTCCTGTAGCATGGAGTTTCCATTTCTGTTCCTCTTGATTTTGTTGTTGAGAAAATATTTGGAATTGGTAGCTTTGATTGTCTAGTGGAGTCAGAATGGTTTGGGCATTTGTTAATTCTCCTGGTGGTAGTGTCCATCCCTTACTGATGCTTAAATCTTCTATTACTATTTGGGGTGTTTTTAATTGGCGATTTCCTGCTGCCATTGCTATTTCTAGGTAGCCTGTTGCCGGAAATAATGCTCGATCAAATATTCGATAGTAACTCAAATAGTTGGGTGAATTTTCCCCTATTTGTGATGCAAATATTTGTTGTTCGCTGGCACAATTTAGCTTTTGACCTAGTAGTGGATGGAAGTTTTGGCCTTTGGAAAACTGTTGTTGAGGCGAGAAGTTGAACTTGTTGTTGGTTTCTATCCAACATCTTTCTCGTTGGAATGGATAAGTCGGCAATGCCACTTTCTGACGACTATAGTCTGAGTCAAATCCTAACCAATCTATTTTTACTCCTTTGACATACAATTGTCCCAGACTTGATAGTATTTGTTCCCATTCATCTACTCCCGGACGCAATGATGGCAACCATTCTCCTACATCTTCTGTTACACATCGTCTGCCCATGCCCAACAATATTGGTTTTGGTCCGATTTCCAGGAAGGTTTGATATCCTTGCTCTTCTAGAGTTTTCATACTCTGGGCAAATTTTACTGGTTGCAGAACATGATCTACCCAATATTGAGCAGTAGTTATTTCTGTACCTACTTCAGTACCAGTGACATTTGATATTATTGGTATTTGCGGTTTATTATAGGTAATTTCTTTGGCTACTGCTGCAAATTCTGTTAACATTGGTTCCATCAATGGGGAATGGAAAGCATGGGATACTTGTAGTTTTTTAGTCTTCACTTTCGCTGCTTCCAATTCACTACAAATCTTAGCGATCGCTCCACCCTCTCCGGAAATTACTATACTTTTCGGTCCGTTAACTGCTGCTATTGTTACTTGGGAACTATATTCTTTGATAGCTTCCATTACCTGAGATTCTGATGCCATTACCGATACCATCTCACCACCAGAGGGTAACTGTTGCATCAACTTACCCCGCATAGCTATTAATTTTAGACCATCTTCCAGACTTAATACTCCTGCTACTGTTGCTGCTACATATTCTCCTACACTATGCCCCATTACTACATCTGGTTTCACTCCCCATGATTGCCATAATTTAAAGAGAGCATATTCTATGGCAAATAGTGCTGGTTGTGTATAAGCTGTTTGATCTAATAAATCGGCAGTTGACTGTTGTGTATCTTGAGGATAAATAACTTCTAATAGAGGTACTTCCAGATAGGGTTGTAAAATTTGGTCGCATTCGTCTAAACCTTGACGGAAAGTCGGTGCTTGTTCATACAGTTGCCTTCCCATATTTGTATACTGGGAGCCTTGACCTGTAAATAGGAATGCTATTTTCTGACTTTGCTTATTTGTCTCGCCTGAAAATACTCCTACTAATTCTGACTGAGTTTTCCACTCTAGCAGTTTCTCTATTAATTCTTGAGGTTCGGATGCGATCGCTCCTAGTCGATGATTAAAATGGGTTCTACCTGTAGCAGCTGTATAACATATATCATGTAGGGAGGTTTCGCGAAACGTCTCTACATTAGTTTCTAAATAACTTTGATAACTACTGACTAAATCTTTTAGAGAATTTTCTGTTTTCGCCGATAAAGTTAACAAATGCAGAGAACGTTCTAAATATTCTTCACTTCTGACTTTTGACTTCTGACTTCTGACTTCACTAGGAGCTTCTTCTATAACAATATGAGCATTAGTACCGCTAAAACCAAAAGAACTAACTGCGGCTTTCCTTGGTTCTCCTGCTGAAACTTCCCAATCTTTTAATTCTGTATTAACATAAAAAGGGCTATTTTCAAAGTCAATATGTGGGTTTGGTTGCTCAAAATGTAACGACGGTACTAATTTTTGGTTTTTGAGACACAAAATCGTCTTGATCAAACCAGAAACTCCAGCAGCAGTTGAGGCATGGCCAATATTACTTTTGACCGAGCCGATCGCACAAAAATGCTTCTTCTTCGTCCACTTAGAAAAGGCTTCTGTTAAAGCTTCTACTTCTATTGGATCTCCCAGAGGTGTTGCCGTACCATGAGCTTCTACATAACTAATAGTTTCTGGATTAATGCCAAACTTCTGATAAACTGCTGCTTCTAAACTAGCTTGAGATTGACTGCTAGGGGCACTAATTCCGTTAGTATTACCATCATAATTTACCCCCGTTCCTTTGATAACTCCATAAATAAGATCGTTGTCTTGAACTGCTTGACTATAGCTTTTTAACAAGATAACGCCACAACCTTCGCTCCAAGTTGTACCTGACGCTGAAGCATCAAAAGTTTTACAACGTCCATCAGGGGATATCATTTGAAACTGACTTGAGGCTATTTGGAAGTCTGCTGTTGCACAAATAGAAATACCTCCAGCGATCGCCATTTCGCTTTCCCCTCTCTGTATACTTTCACAAGCTTGATGAATAGCGACTAATGAGGACGAACAAGAGGTATCAATAGTTGCTACTGGCCCTTTCAAGTCAAGGAAGTAGGCAATTCTTGCTGGTACAAGAGACAGAATATTTCCTGTTAGTACAAACCGATGAGTCTCTAATCCAGCAATTGACAATAACTTGAGATAATCACCTGTTGATGCTCCCACAAATACTCCACACTTTTCACCTTTGAGAGAATCAGTAGCATATCCAGCATCCTCTATAGCATGGTAAGCTTCTTCTAAAAATATTCTTTGTTGAGGCTCGACAAACTGAGCTTCTTCGGGAGAAATTTTAAAAAATAAGGGGTCAAATTTATCAATTTCCTCTAAAAAACCAGCGCACTTTGAATAGGCAGTACCTGGATTCTCTGGATCTGGATTATACCAATTCTTTTCTTCCCATCTTCCAGGAGGTGGATCTGTTACACTATCAACTCCATTCTTTAAATTTTCCCAAAATTCTTGCCAGTTATTTGCTCCTGGATATCGACATGAGATTCCAATAATTGCTATATCTGTGTTCGCTATATCATTGTTACCAGAGTTAAGCCCTTCACTAACATCTGTTTTAATTTCTGGTGCTACTTCTAATAATAAATTTTCTGCTGCGTCTAATGAGATTTTTCCTGAGCTTAACAATGATAACAATTCTTCTGAATTATCAGGATTTACCGATTTATTTTCATAGTTATCTATTTTTTTTTGAGTTGTCGTTTTAGCTGGCGATTTTCCCTCATCCAAACCTAACAGAATTGATTCTACATTCTCCAAGGAAATATCACCTGATTGTAACTGATTTAATAATTTTTCTGTATGATCTTCTGGTTTGACTACTTCTAATTCTAATAATAAATTTTCTGCTGCTTCTAAAGATATTTCTCCTGAGCTTACCAAAGACAATAATTCTTCAGATAATAAGTCATCATAATTATCCGTATTTACCGATTTATTTTCATAGTTATCTATTTTTTTTTGAGTTGTCGTTTTAGCTGGCGATTTTCCCTCATCTAAACCTAACAGAATTGACTCTACATTCTCCAAAGAAATCTCACCTGATTGTAACTGATTTAATAATTTTTCTGTGTTCTCTTCTGGTTCTACTACTTCTAATAATAAATTTTCTGCTGCTTCTAAAGATATTTCTCCAGCACTTACCAAAGATAACAATTCCTCAGATAATAACTCATCATAATTTTCAGGAGCGATCGCTTTTACATCCTGAACTGTTTCTGGTATTTTTTCTTCAGTCATTTCTAGAAGTAGCGTTTCTGCATTTTCTAAGGAAATATTACCAGACTGTAATTGATATAAGATATTTTCTTCTTCTGTTAACTGACTCTGCTTCTTATCAAATGATTCCTGTTTATTACCTTCACCTCCTGCAAAACTTGATAGAATCAAATTTTTCACCTCAGGTTGATTAAAGGTTATTTCTTGCATTTCTACTTCTTTGGGAAGCACCTCTTGTAATTTTTTTCTAATATCTGAAATTAAGTATTTCTTTAAAGTAACTAGAGACAACCTTGGTTTTTCTGCTATTTCATTAGCAATTTTTCTGGCAAACTTTAGCACTTCCTTTCTAGGTAAAACTGGAAAAGGAATTCCCCGCTTTTCTAATTCTTTCCCACGATAATTGCGGGCGGTGTACACCATTTCTTGTCCTAGTTCTAACCCTAGCTTTTTAAGTAATATAAATACTGCTCCAGCTCCAGGAATAAAACCATATTTCAGAAAGTTACTGGCATAAAAACTTTCTTGACTCAGCACAAGTAAATCTGCATATAAACCTATAGCAAAACCACCGCCTAATGCGTGACCTTCTATAGCAGCAATAACAGGTATCGGACAATTTAGTGCCAAAGTTAATAGCTCAGTAATTTTCTCAACAGAAAAGTTATCTTCTGTTTGAAAAGTTGACATTAACTGTTCGCCACTAACACCAGTGCCAAAGTAATTATTAGTTCCTGCCAATATAACTACTTTATAGTTCTTATTCTCTCTAACTGCTTGAAAACATTGAAATAATCCTGTCACCATTTCCTGGGAAAAATTATTTCTGTTCTCCTCATCATTCATAGTGATTTGAACAACACCATTTCCCAACTCCACCAGTTGTGCCTTAGAATTACCCTTAACTGAGTCCTGATTAAAATTCAACTTTGCCATGGAAACACCCCCTCTTGTATAAATAGTCTAATTTTTTCGCGAAAAGCAGGTTTTACCATCATACTACAAGACGTATTTACAACTAAATCTTGAGTTTCTTCTTGAATAATCCATAATTTATTCATCAAGTCTTTTAACTCTTTGACTCCGGATGATTCTAAATATCTTAGACGTCGAATATATTGATTAATTGACTTATTAGTATCCTCATTATATTCATCAACTAACCCCCAGTTATAAGCCTCTGATGCTGAAATTGGTTGAGTTGTTAGTGATAAACGTTGAGCTTTTTGGAACCCTACTCGACGAATCAAAAATGGCAATACACAAGCAGGTAACAAGCCAAATAAAAGTTCAGATAAAACGAAGGTAGCAGTTTGATCCGCAACAACTATATCGCTAGCTGCTACCAAACCCACACCTCCTGCTTGCACCCTCCCACGGACTCTTGATAAAATCACTTTGCTACTTTGATACATCTGTTTCAAGATGTTGTAGTAACTGTGCATATTCTGTTTTGGATCAAGTTCCCTTCCATCTGCTACTTCTTGAAAATCCATCCCCGTACAAAACACATCAGGTAGTCCTTCTAGAATCACTACTTTAACTGTTTCTTCTGCTTCAGCAGCTTGTAAAGCTAACAATAATTCTTGGGCTAGTTCGGGATTAATGCTATTGTTAGCGTCAGGTCGATATATCTGAATTCTTTGTACAGCAGGCTGATAATTAACTTTTAGGGTTTGATAGTAGTCCATAGCTATAAATTTATATTATCGATGAAATTCATTGATTTTTGTGGGGACTAAAGGATTAGGTTATTTTCCTTGTTTGATTTTGGCAATTATTTGATTTGCCTCTTGAGCAGTTAAATTTTTACTTGCTACTTGACTCAGGATTGAGCGTATTTTTTGTCTTACGTCTTCCTGCGATTGTGCAGGTAAGTCTTGATTTATTGGAGCTTCTTTTGAAGTAATTTGATTGCCCTGAGACAATTTATTGCCATTTTGAGAAGGCTTTATTTCACTACTAATATATTGGACTAAATCTAATAAAGTCGGATAATCATATAATTTGGTAGCTTTCATGTTTAAATTATAAGTTGCATTTATGCTTGCTATCCATTCAACTCCGACTATAGAATCTAACCCTAAATCAACAAATTTTTGGTCTTCTTCTATTTCACTAATATCTGCATACAAAGCTTCTGCTAAACTTTCTTTTAGACTAGCTTTAAGTTCAGCCAAATTAACATCAAAGTTATCTGCTCTTAAAGTATTTTCACCTTCCAAAATATTTTCAGATTCATCTGCAATTCTTTCTGATAATGTTTTTTGAACGTAAGGTATATCTCGTAAATAGGGAGATTTTAACCCCTGCTTAATTGAACGGGAAACCATAACCAAAACACTATCTTTATTGTAACGAGGTAGTGTTTTATAGAATCTAGAATGCAATTGAGTATATGTTGAAAACAAGCCCAAACGTTCCTCATCTACCCGAGTATCATAATCTACAAGTCGAATCACAAAAGCACGTCGGATTTTATGTAAGCCAGGGTTTAAAGGGACTGAACGATGTAATACATATTTGTTAAAGAAAAGTACATCGCCAACTTTATACTGGTCTTCTTCATAATCATCTTCAATCGTATAATCTATTACATCTTCTGTGATTTTATTCATAATAGTATTGGCACCAGCTACATATTCATTCAAATCCCCTTTTGATTCATCCCACTTGATATTATTTCTTAAATGTAAATCATGAATAGTGTAAAGAAATTTCCCCGGAAAAGCATCTAGAGGAACATATTGCATTCCGCCTCGATATTCTTTAGTTATTTCATCTAAAGGAATCCATATTGATGCACCAAAGTCATCCATTTTTGTAAATGAAAATGAACCAACTCCGACGTGCCATCCTAATCCTTTCTGATTAGGTTCAACAGAAAAAAAGGCATTGTGCATGATCATTATTTTTTTGCCCGTGAGTTCATTCAAAAAAGGCAACTTACTTTTTATTAATGAAGACACAAAGTCATATTTGATTAAATCATAAGCATGGTCTTTTGTATCAATATTCTCATATTTACCTATCTTTAATGTTACTTTTTCTTTAGAAACTTCACTTTTTTCCTTGGCAGTTTCTAATGTTTCTTCAAGTTTTTTAATTTCGGAAGCATTAAAGAATTCTCTGATTTGACAGTATCCTTTTTTTTGATACTCTTCTTTTAATTGTCCTAAATTTTCTTGTCTCATGAGTTTTATCTCCTTTGTATTTGAATTTAACTTTTTTTTTTGATTTGTTGAGTTATTTTAAAGGTATAAACCCTCTCCATTCATGGAAAACAAATCAAAAATTCACTTTTACCCAATCCTCTTCTTTATAAAAAGAGGTAATTATTAATTGTTAATTATTGAAACTATACCCATTCATATTCTCGGTGAAATTCCTTGATTCTTTTCAGCACTAAGCGACCTTTACCTTCAATTTGTTTCCACACACCAGGGAATAGTTCGTAATCTAAAGTTACATTTCTAGTGCCAAAGGCAACTCTCGAACTATAATTCAGTAACTGCTCATATTCTTCCATATTTAAGGAATAGCGACTGGCTAAGTGATATCCAATATTTTGTTGATCTTGAATTTCTTTTCCTTGTGGAAAGGCAACTCCACTATAAAATTCCGAACAACAACCGGAACCATAAGAGAATATACCTATTCGTCGGGGTTTGCTAAAATCTGCATTGTCAATCATGCTAGCTAAGGATAAAAACACCGTCGCTCCCATGATATTCCCTACCTGTTGGCAGTAGACTAATCCTGGCATTACCCGTTTCTGAAAGTCCTCTTCTATATCGGCAGGTTTTGCTCTTTTGAACTTACGCATCATACTTCTGTGAGCGCCTTTAACCATACCTCCAAAGGGAGTATGAAAGCTCAAGTAATCAAAAGTTTCTTGATAATCTACCCCTTCTACCTGTTCTTGATAATGCTGGTAGGCATTTTCACAACAATCTAGGTAAGATAGCAATGATAAATCTGCATCTCCCGCTTCTGAATCTGGGTTGGGTCTACAAGTGTCCATGACTTCATAGCCATAGTAACCATTACATCCTACATCAGCTTGGAAAATTTTAGGAACATCACTGACTAACATAGCTACTGCTCCCGCACCACTACTTGATTCTGCAAAATACCAATCTTGGTTGATAGCCTCTCCTTCCTCTGTAACAATAAAACGGGATATATCAGTTCCTATAACTAAAGCTTTAGCCCCTGGAGATGTTTGGGACAAAATTAAGTTTAATGCCATCTGTAAACCTGCTGTAGATGCATAGCAAGCTTGCTTAATTTCAAACATTCGGCAGTTACGACTTAGCCCCAAATAATCCTGAATATAAGTGCTGATAGACTTGCCAAAATCAATGCCAGATTCAGTACAAGTTATCACCATTTTAATTTGTTGCTTTTCCAGATTGCTGAGGCCATCAATAATAGGTTTGGCTGCATTAATAGCATAAGAAACTGGGTCTTCAAAAGGCATCGCAACTGCTTTCTCTTTCATCATCAGATTATCGAAGCGAGTCATGTCTAACTGACGTGCTTGCCCCAACATTCGCACATCTATTTTAGCTGAACCCCCATATACATTTAGTGCTTCAATTCCAACTTTTGGCATAAATCTACTCCTGTGCTATTAATAAAGCTGTATTAATTCCCCCAAAACCAAAGCTGTTGCTGATCGCATATTTAATCTCAGCTTGAACAGAAGTTTCTTTCACCCAATTTAAACTGGTATCAATGGGATTGACTAAATTTTTGGTAGGATGACAAAAACCAAATTTCATTTGTAATATAGTGGCGATCGCTTCCACTACACCAGCAGCAGTTAGACAGTGTCCAGTTAAAGATTTTGTTGAGTTGAGTAGGCAATGCTGAAGTCCCGCAGATTTTAAAGCTCCCACTTCTGTTTTGTCACCAAGGGGAGAACCAGTACCGTGGGTATTCACATAATCAATACTCTCTGGTTGAAGGTCTGCCATGGCTAAAGCAGTATTTATAGCCCGCTCTTCACCTTTTTGGGAAGGTTCAGGACTACGGTTCCCATCTAAAGCAAATCCCCAACCCTTAAGTTGACCATGGGATTTAGCGCCCCGTTGTCGAGCGTGGTCAGTGCTTTCTAAAATAACTACTCCACAACCTTCTCCATAAATAAAGCCATCATGGTCTTGGTCAAATGGCCTACAAGCAAGGTCTGGGCGATCGGCGAAACGTTCGCTTCCCATTGCTCCTAAATTCATCAGTGCTTGTAATTCATACCCTGATAGATCGGATAAAGTTCCCAAGGCAATGCAAATATCACTATTCCCCATTAAAATTTGACGGGCAGCATGAATTATAGCAACTCCTCCACTAGCGGAAGCTCCTCCTACACTATATCCCTCGCCTTGAATCTGAAAACACTGGGAAATCAGACCCAATATATCTGTATCCCAAAACGTCAGTCCATAAGTTGGTCGTATAAACTCCTGACGTGAATTATAACGTTGCCAGATTTCTTGCTGATAACGTTGTTGTAAGTTTGAACCACCTACAACTAATCCTACTCGTTCTGGGTTAACTTGGCTGGAGGTGAGTTGAGCATCTTGCCAGGCTTCAGCGACGGCTACTGTTGCTACTTGGGCGCTCTTAGTAGCAGCGCGCAAAAGTCCACTATACTCAGGAAATAGGGTTCTGGTTTCAATATCGGGAATTTCGCCACCAATAAATGGTTTGACGCTTTCACGTCCAGGCTGTTTTAAATAAGCAAATTGAGTTTTCCCTGATAACAGAGCTTCTTTAAAAGTAGCAATTCCTTGACCAATGGAAGTAACAATGCCCATACCTGTTATCTCTATGTTGCTCATTGATAAGCCCTCTAGTTTTGTTAATTCCCATGATTCACTGCTTATAATTTGCTGGCAAATATATCGGCCAGTTCTCCTAGATTGTTGGCTCCTGCTAATTCTATGCGTGGAATATTTAAGGATAAGTCTTCCATGACCATCATTATAATTTCTGCCCTACTTACTGAATCAATGCCTAAATTTTTTAGACTATCAGTTGGTGATAGAGGTACTCTTTCTAATTCTGGTGCTATTTCACAAGTATGTTTTTTGATTATATTAAATATTTGTTCTTTGTTCATAATATTCATTCTCCTGAAAAATCATAATTTTTACTCGATCAGGACTTAGTCATAGTCACCATATCTAGTAGGAGTTAACGGCATTAAATCCCTACAAGTGGCGTATATTTTCATATTTTGCGTAAGTCCTGTTGATTCTTGACTTGTTGAATCATTTTATTTCCTTCCTGGACTGTTAATTCTCCATTAGCTACTCTACTCAATATTGAGCGTAATTTTTCTTTGATTTGTGCTTGTGAATTTCCAGGTAAATAATCTTTTTGAATAGATTCTTTATGCTCTGTGGGGAATTTACTTCCTCCTGTAGAATAAATTTCCTGGGTAATATGTTTGGCGAAATCCAATAAGGTAGGGTAGTCGTATAGTTTAGTAGCTTTTATATTTAAGTTGTAAGTTTTATTGATTTCAGTTATCCATTCTACTCCAACAATAGAATCTAAACCTAAATCCACAAACTTTTTGTCTTCTTCTATTTCACTGATATCCGCATACAAGGCTTCCGCTAATTGTTGCTTCAAAGTTTCTTTGATTTGTAAGAAATTGTTCTGGGAGTCAGTTAATTTTAGAGATTGGTTACTGATAGTTGTTCCAGTTTGGGCAGATGGCGATCGCGACCCATCAAGATTTTTACCTTGAGTTAATAGGGTATCAGCGATATACTTTGCGAAATCTAATAAGGTAGGATAGTCGTATAGTTTAGTGGCCTTTATATTTAAGTTGTAAGTTTTATTGATTTCAGTTATCCATTCTACTCCAACAATAGAATCTAAACCTAAATCTACAAACTTTTTGTCTTCTTCTATTTCACTGATATCTGTATACAATGCCTCTGCTAGACTTTTTTTGAGGGTTTCTTTAATTTGAGTCAAATCTATATTAAAGCTACTCAATTTGGTTATATTTTCTTCAACACCAGCAGCAGGTTGTCCTTGAACTGGCAACTGAGCCAATTTCATTTTCGTGTTGGCTTCTATAACTGGCGCAGTATTTTCTACATCTAGTGATTCTGGAGCTGATAACCTTAGTTTTGGCTGCTGTAATATTATCTGGTCTGTGTCCCTTTGTACTTCCTGTGACTGGATATTTGCTCCATCAAGTTTGACTTTTTCTACAGATGTTATGCTCTTTTTGTCTTGAGTTGTCTGTTGACGAGTATCTTTTATCCAATAGCTTTTTCGTTGCCAAGGATATGTAGGTAACTCTACCTTATTACGGGAATAATCCTGATCGAATCCTAACCAATCAATTTTTATTGCCCGGACATACAATTCCCCTAAACTTTGCAGCATTTGTAACCAGTCTGGTTTCCCCGAACGTAAACTGGACAACCATACTTTTTTTTCTCCCATGAGACACTCACGACCCATACCTAACAGTATCGGTTTTGGTCCTATTTCTAGGAAGATTTCAGCACCTTGTTTGTGCAAAGTTTCCATCCCTTGGACAAACTTTACTGGTTGACGTACATGATTTACCCAATATTCTGCTGAAGCAATACCATCATCTACTTCTTCTCCCGTAACGTTTGATATTAGTTGTATTTTGGGTCGGGTATAGGTGATTTCTTTGGCTACTCTTCCAAATTCTGTTAACATTGGTTCCATCAATGGGGAATGGAAAGCATGAGATACTTGTAGTTTTTTGGTCTTGACTCCTACAGATTCAAATTCACTACAAATCTTGGCTATGGCTGCACTCTCACCTGAAATTACTATACTTTCTGGTCCGTTAACTGCTGCTATTGTTACTTGGGAACTATATTCTTTTATGGCTTCTGTTACTTGAGATTCTGATGCCATTACTGATACCATCTCACCTCCGGAGGGTAACTTTTGCATCAACTTTCCTCGCATGGCTATTAGTTTCAGACCATCTTCTAAACTAAATACTCCTGCTACTGTTGCTGCTACATATTCTCCTACACTGTGTCCCATCACTACATCTGGTCTGACTCCCCATGAAGACCATAATTTGAATAGAGCATATTCCAGGGCAAATAGGGCAGGTTGGGTATAAGCTGTTTGATCTAATAAATCGGAAGTTGACTTTTGTGCATCTTTAGGATATATGATTTCTAATAGAGGTACTTCCAGATAGGGTTGTAAAATTTGGTCACATTCGTCTAAAGCTTGACGGAAAGTGGGTGCTTGTTCATACAGTTGCCTTCCCATATCTACATACTGGGAACCTTGACCTGTAAATAGGAATGCTGTTTTTACGATCTTATTTGGCGACTCTCCAGAATATAGTTGTGTTACTGGTTCTTGTAGTTGGTAGGATTTGAGTTTTTCTAGTAGCTGTTGCTGGTTTTCTACAATAGTAGCTAGACGATGCTTGAAATGTTTACGTCCTGTGTTTGCAGTGTAGCAAATGTCTGCAATTTCTAATTCCTGATTAGTTTCTATATAATTTTGATAATTTGCTACCAGTTGTGTCAGTGCTTCTGAAGTTTTTGCTGAGAGAGTTAATAGATTAGTTGGACGCTCTGGAGAATTTTCTTGTTTAATTTGTTCTGGAGCTTCTTCCAAGATTATATGAGCGTTTGTGCCTCCAATACCAAAGGAACTAACCCCCGCTCTACGAGGAGTTCCATTAGTCTTCCATTCGGAAAGAGTGGCATTAACATATAAAGGACTATTAACAAAATCTATTTGAGGGTTAGGTTCTTCAAAATGTAGGGTTGGTGGTATTAATTTATGTTTGAGAGCTAAAACAGTTTTTATCAGTCCTGCTACTCCTGCCGCTGCATCTAAATGACCCATATTACTTTTTAGGGAACCAATGGCACAGAAACCTTTCTTTTCTGTGCTATACTTAAAAGCTTGAGTCAGAGCTGCAATTTCCACCGGGTCTCCCAACTCTGTCCCTGTGCCATGAGCCTCTATATATGAAATTGTCTCTGGATCTATTCCTGCAACAGCATGAGCTTCGGCAATAACTGCTGCTTGACCTTCTATGCTAGGTGCAGTGTAGCCGACTTTCAAGGAACCATCATTATTAATTGCCGATCCCTTGATTATGGCCTGGATAGAATCACCATCCGCGATCGCGTTATTGAGGCGCTTGAGAAGTACGACCCCCACACCATCACCTGTTATTGTCCCCTTGGCTTGAGCATCAAAAGTTCGACAGTGGCCATCAGGAGAGAAAATCATCCCCTCTCGATATAAGTGCCCAGATTTTTGGGGAAGTTGGATAGAGACTCCACCTGCCAGAGCTAGATCGCATTCACCATTGAGTAAACTTTGACAAGCTGTATGGACAGCAACCAATGAGGTTGAACAAGCAGTTTGAACGTTGACTGCTGGTCCTCTTAAATTTAACTTGTAAGCGACACGAGTTGCCAAGAAGTCTTTATCACTATTAATCATTAATTGATAAGAGTTCAATTGATTATCGTAATCAAGACTTGGATAAAGATTCTTCAATAAGTAGTGGTTCATGCCACTTCCAGCATAAACTCCTATTAAACCTTCATAGGTATCTGGATCGTAACCACCTTTTTCTATAGCTTCCCAAGCACATTCAAGAAACAAACGTTGTTGTGGATCTATACATTCAGCTTCCTTGCGACTATAACTAAAGAAACTTGCATCGAACATATCAATGTCCGACATCATAGCACGGGCTTTTACATAGTTAGGATTATTTAGTAATTCTGCTTTTACACCAGATTCTAGTAATTCTTCCTCTGAAAAAAAAGAGATACATTCAACGCCATCCTGAAGATTTTGCCAAAATTTATCGGTGTCTTCAGATTGTGGAAAACGACCAGACATACCAATAACTGCTATCCCTAAATCGTCTATTAAATTTTCTTCATCTTGTGGATTCATTTTTTTATATTTTTTAATACATTAATTAACTAGCTATTTTGTTCGAGAATTAATTAAATAAAATGAAATAATAAATCAGCATAATTAATCTTTGAATTGATAGCGAGAACGATGTTTTTGTCTCCGTGCAAGTCTTTGTTTCATCATGCTTTTACCTTCTTTTAAGTTAGTATCACGAATATTTCGTGCTTCCTCGCTATCAGTTTTACTAATACTTTCACCTTTTATATGCTGACTCAAATAATAAATAGTTGGATATTTTAAAAGTTCTACTACTTGCAGCTCTATTTTAAATATTTCTTTAAGTTTACCACTTACCTGTATCAAGAGTAAAGAGTTTCCGCCTACTTCAAAAAAATTATCGTGAATGCCTACTTTTTCTAGTTTCAGCACTTCTTGCCAAACCTTAGCAATCTGTTGTTCTGTTTCAGATTTAGGTACGACATATTCAGTATGAGAACGATTAATGTCGGGGTTGGGCAACTTTTTCCGGTCTACTTTACCGTTGGGTGTTAATGGTAGGGAGTCTAACAACACAAAAGTTGATGGAACCATATACTGAGGTAGTACCTGTTCCATAAAAGTGCGTAGTTTAGGAACTAGCTGCTGAGATAATTTACTCTGTAAAGGATTATTGCTGTAAACAGTCCAAGGTTTTTGCTCCCTATTTTCTGTTGGTAGTAGGGGTAATCCATTATTTATTGGTGCAGATGATTTTTGCCAAAAGACAACATCGTAGCAATCGGAATTGAGAGCTGACCAAGTAATGTAGCTTTTATAAGCCAACTCATCATCCAAATTCCAAAAATCTTCAGGTTCTATCCCTTTTTCTGGGGTGTTTTTTGGTAAAGCTTTGCGTAATTCCTCAACCTTAACAAATTCATTTTTTCTTGTCAAGAGTTGATTGAGTTTTACTTGGGTTTGGAGGCGTGCATTGGGAACATCTTTAATTATGAGCATCTCTGGCTGTTTTTGTGCCAAAATTTGCTGGACAGATGATAATGTCAATTCCTCCTGTTGCCAGTTCAAAAATTGAGGGCTGCAACTAGGGGACAAAACTTCTTTTTCTATATGAAGAATCACGTCATACCGGAACTTGGTAATCTCATTATCAGCACGACTACGTTTGAGCTGAATCTCTACTTGACTAATTTGGGGTAAATACTGCTGTAGCGCTTGGAAAAACTCTGGATCAATTACCAGTTCCTCTTCTTGTTTTAATTTTTTTTGTACCCGCTGCCATAAATCTTCTACTTTTTCCTCGTCCGTAGCTTGGCTCAATAATAGATCGGTATGGAATGTTTCTAGTAGTCGTAGACTCCGCACATCTCCGATAAAGATCGTGCCACCCTGTGCCACTAATTTGACTGCATTTTCCAATACCCCTACTAAATATTCAATACTAGGAAAATACTGGATAACTGAGTTCAGAATTACAGCATCGAAAGATTCTTTCTCTAAGGCTTTAAGATCATTGGCAGGTTGGTTGTAGACTTGTACATGAGACCAATCTCCCTCTAGGGTTTTTAATTGTTCCTCAATATAGGAAATAGCTTTGTCGGAAATATCTATACCATAATATTTAGAAGTGTGGGGAGCAATCTTGAATAGCAACATCCCAGTACCACAACCAATTTCCAACACACGCTCGGGTTTACCACTGATAATTCGTTCAATTGTGTAATCTAACCATTGAGACATATCTTCTTCCGGAAATGGCTCGCCCGTATAGCTATCTCTCCAAATAAGAGGATTGAAATTTGCACCTCCATCAACTATAGTTTGTTCATATATCTTATTCCTGAGTTGCTGCCACAATAATAGTCGCTCGCTCTGTGCTTTATTTATAGATTCACGAGAATGTGGGTCTTCACCTCGGAAGTTAGGAACGATGTATGCTATGAGTGGTTTGTCAATCAAGCGATCTGGATGAGTAATGACTACTGCTTCTTGTACTTCTGGGTGCTTAGTCAGTGTTGATTCAATTTCTCCCAGTTCAATACGGAAACCCCGAATCTTGACTTGGTTATCAATTCTACCCAGGTACTCAATATTGCCGTCAGGTAAATATCTAGCTAAATCCCCTGTTTTATATATTCTTGACTTTTGATTCTGGGCTTGTAAATTCCCAAAAGGGTTGGGGATAAATCTCTCTTGGGTTAATTCTGGTCTGTTGAGATACCCACGGGCTAAACCAGTTCCACCAATGTGTAGTTCTCCAGGTATCCCAATGGGGACTTGTTGCAGGTAGCTATCTAATATATAAATGTCGGTATTGGCAATGGGACGACCAATTGGTGTAATTACATGACTATTTTTTGTTGATTTTAGCCGATCGCCTACCTTGTAAATTGTTGACCAAATTGTAGCTTCTGTCGGGCCATAAACATTCCATAGTTCCTTGCCTATCTCCAGTAGTTGATGAGCTAATTCAGCAGGTAAAGCTTCACCTCCAGACAATAATTTCACGTCTAATTTATGATTTGATAAGCCTGCAGTTAACAACATTTTCCAAGTAGCAGGGGTTGCCTGCATGACTGTGGCTCCAGATTCTAATAACTGGGGTAACAGTCTGTTGCCATCTATGGCTATTTCACGAGGAACTAATGCTACTGATGCTCCTACTATTAGTGGTAGATAAAGTTCTAATGCTGCAATATCAAAGGAGATGGTAGTAATGGCATTAAAAGTATCCAAGTTAGTCAATTCTAGATAACTATTCATGGATACTAGGAAATTGACTAGAGAATAATGGTTGATTTCAACTCCTTTGGGTTTACCTGTAGACCCAGAAGTATAAATTACATAAGCTCGATTCTCTGGAGCAATTACCCTCTCAAGATTTTCCTGAGAATGTGAAGCGATCGCTTGCCAATCCCTATCCAAGCATACGGTTTTAGCCTGATGTTCTGGTATTATTTCTAATAATGATTCTGTTGTTAGTAATACCGGCACAGCAGAATCTTCTAACATATAAGCCAACCGTTGTTGGGGATAACTAGGATCGATGGGGACATAACCTCCTCCAGCTTTCAGTATCCCCAAAAGTCCAACTAACATTTCGATTGAACGATCAATACATAAACCTACTAGCACTTCTGCTTTGACTTCCAAAGTTTGTAGATAGTGTGCTAATTGATTTGCTCGTTCGTTCAACTCTTTATAAGTCAATCGTTGATCGCCAAAAATCAATGCTACGGCATCTGGACTTTGTTTGACTTTTTCTTCAAACAATTGATGCATACATTTATCTTCTGGATATTCCGTAGCAGTGTTATTCCATTCCCCTAGTAACTGCTGCTGTTCTACATCCCCTAATAAAGGCAGTTGACCCACATTTTCCTGGGGATTATTCACAATTCCTGTTAACAAAGTCTGATAATGACTAGCCATCCTGGCAATAGTCTGCTCTTCAAATATATCTGTATTGTATTTGAGGAATCCCAGTATAGATGAGTCTTCTTCCATTATTTCTAATGTCAAATCGAACAGACTTTCATACTGAGCTAATGCAAAAGGTTCTACTTCCCATTTTCCCCAATTTACTACAGTTTTTTTCGGGCTTGATAACAGCTTTTGCACATTTTGAGCACCTTGGAAATTTTGGAAGATAAAGTAAGCCTGAAATAGAGGGGAACGACTGGAATCTTGCTCTAGCTGTAATCGCTGTACTAACAAAGAAAAGGGATAATCTTGATGAGCTAATGCCTCAATAACAGTTTGACGAACCTGAGACAAAAAGTCTTTAAAACCAGGATTTCCGGAAAGATTTCCCCTCATCACAACTTGATCGACAAAGTAACCAACAATGGGGACAAACTCTGGTTTAGACCTACCAAAAGTAGGAGAACCGACTAAAATATCTTCTTGACTGGTGTAACGAGATAGAAGTATTTGAAAAGCTGCCAAGAGAACCATGTAAAGAGTCGCCCCTGCTTCCTGAGCTAATGCTTTGAGTTGCTCAGTTAGTTCTTTAGGTAATTTTAAAGGGTAAGCAGCACCGTTATAAGTTTGTATTGGTGGGCGTGGTTTATCTGTAAGTAAATTCAAGACTGGCAAATCTCCTGCCAACTTTTGTTGCCAATAACTCCAGAGACGCTCTCCTTCAGTTCCTATTAATATATTCCTTTGCCAACTAACATAATCTTGGTAATAACCTATTTGAGGCAGAGATATGTCAACACCAGCTTTTTGAGCTTCGTAAATTTCTGGTATTTCCTTAACAATAGAACTCATAGACCAACCATCCCAAGCGATATGATGTATTGTTAACAATAGGATATGGTCTTTTTCTGGATTGGCAAACCATCTAATTCGCATGACTGGCTTGCTTTCCAGGGCGAAAGGTAGACGATGAGTTTCCAGCACATTTTTGTACAACTCATCCTCATTCCAACTCGAAGCATCAATCTCCAGGAAGTCCAATGGTTGATTTTGATGTATTTGTCTAACCATTTCTTGACCCAATTTTGGGAAAGTGCTGCGCAGCATTGGATGGCGATTCTGTAACACTTCAAAAGTTTGCTGTAAAATAGGCAGTTCTACCTGAGAGTAAATCCGAACGGCAAATGACAAATTGTAAGTATAGCTTTGTGGAGCTAGTTCCCATAAAAATCTGAGACCTTTTTGGCCATAGGATAGAGGGTATACTTGCAGGATATCTGGCTGTTCCTGCAATAATTGTAAAATTTGAGTTTTGTATTGCTTCAGTTGAGAAATAACATCAGGAGTTAATACCTCTTTGGCACCTCCAGTACGCAATTTTTCTCCATCACACCATAACTTTACCCCTTTGAGAGAGATATCTTGTAAAAATTCAACTAAATTCATAGTTCCACCTCTATCCAATTATTATCTTTATCTCCATCAAGTTGCTCTCGATCTTCTGATTCAAGGGTTTGATTTTCATCTGTTTGAATCATCAGTTGTTGCTTAACTTCAGTTGCTAGAAGCTGAATAGTTATTCCTTCCATAAATCTGGTAGCTGGAATATCCGCCCCTAACTCAGTTTGAATCTGATTTCGTAATTCCACAGCCATCAATGAGTCAAGTCCCATCATAGTTAGAGATTTTTCTAACTCTATTTGAGAAACTGTCATACCCATAATGTGAGCAATTTTGCTTTGGAGATAAGAAGTCAATAGCTGTTCTTGTTCCCCATCTGAAGCTGCATTTAGCTGCTCTAAAATCCGATTGTCCTGATTCTGCTCTACCGATTTTGTGGTAAAAGCTTCTAAATATCGGAGTTTTGCTAATCCAGGCATCTGCCTAAAAAATTCAGACCAATTAACAGGGAACACCCCTACTTGGCTTTGATACCCTGATAACAATGAACCTAATGCTTGCATTCCTGGTTCGGCTTCGATGGCCATTACTCCACTACTCTGCATTCGGTTTTGATGTTCCTTGGCCAAACGAGCAGCCATTCCTGCTGTCGCCCATGCTCCCCAGTTAATACTTAATCCTGGTAATCCTTGGCCTCGACGATAGTGAGCGATCGCATCCATAAAGCCATTGGCCGCAGCATAGTTTCCTTGGCCAAAATTCCCCAACATTGAAGCCATGGAGGAGAAGCAGACAAAGAAATCTAAGGGTAAATCCTGAGTCAGTTTATGTAAATACCAAGTTCCGGAAACCTTGGGAGCCATTACTTTTGTAAATTTCTCCCAGGTCATTTTTTGCAATACTCCGTCATCCAAAACCCCGGCAGCATGAATTATTCCTTTCAGTGGAGGTAAGGATGTAGATATTTCTTCTAAGATTTTCATCAGAGACTCTTTAGTTGAAATATCCCCTAACAAAACACTGACTGATGCACCTGCTGCTTCTAATTCTTCTATAACTTTTTGCGCCTTTTCATTCGGGTTCCGACGCCCAGTTAATACTATATTTTTCGCTCCTTCTTTCACCATCCATTGGGCTACTTCTAACCCTAAAGCTCCCAAACCTCCTGTAATCAAATAACTGGCTTCAGATTTTATAGATTTTTGCTCATCTCCTGTTTCTGGCAGAGAAACTACCACTTTTCCTATATGCTTACCTTGCTGCATATATCGGAAAGCTGCTTTCACTTCTGTATTCGGGAATACTTTATAAGATAATGCTTTGAGTTTTCCTGACTGACACTGCTGATTTAATTCCTCTGAAAATTCTGCCATTAAACCTGATTGTTGTTGGATCATCAGTCCAATATCAAAAGGCAAGTATTCAGCATCTGGGCGTTTCTCCATCACCTTTTGTTTATCCCAAATTCCGATTTTGCCAATTTCTACAAATCGCCCTTTTTTCCCTAAAACCACAAAACTCTTATCAATGAAATCTCCATTCAAACTATTTAAGACTATATCTACACCTTGTCCTTGAGTAATAGTCATAATTTCATCCGCAAAATCTAAAGTACGGGAATTCATTATGTGCTTTATCCCCATAGACTTGAGAAATTCCCACTTTGGAGGACTTGCTGTCGCGAATACTTCTGCTCCTACACCCAGTGCAATTTGAACTGCTGCTTGCCCTACACCACCAGCAGCAGCATGAATTAATACCTTATCTCCTGGCTGAATTTTCGCTAAATTTTGCAGTCCATAGTAAGCTGTAGCAAAAGTCAATGGTAAAGTTGCTGCTTCCGTAAAACTCATATTTTTCGGTTTAGCCATAATTAGAGCGGCACTGGTAGTAACAAAACTACTAAATCCATTATGAACTATAGCCATAACTTCATCTCCCACCTGCCACTGAGAAACATTTTCTCCCACAGATGCAATAACGCCTACACATTCCAACCCAAAATTGAGTTGAGATACATCAGTAATACCTAATACCTCAGCATAATACTCTTTCAGTAATCCCAAAGAGTTGAGTACATCTCGGAAGTTTAAACCTGCTGCTTTGACTTGAATTTCTACTTCATTCTCTTGTGGAGAACGGCGTTCCATTACTTGCCAGTTGAGTTTGTCTATCAGTCCGTATTCAGACAACTTCAATTCTACTGGTTGATTTTCTAATCCTAATTCTTCCTCTGAGCTAATTTTCTGCTTTTGTTGCCGTACTAATCTTGCTACATAACGAACTCCCTGACGAATTGCTATTTGGTCTTCATTATCTTGATAAAATAGTTCATCTACTAAAATTGGGATCGTTTCCGCAAAATTCGATGTGGAGTCTAAGTCTATTCGTCCACACTTTAATTCTGGATGTTCTAGACTAATAACACGCCCTAATCCCCATAAACTTCCTTGTTGGGGTTGCACCACTTCTGCTGCATCGAATATATTCTGAGTCCCTTGAGTCACTAACCACATTGGTATTGCATTACTTAATCCAGCCTGAACTAAGGCTTGCAGTAAATGTAACGTTGTGGCACAACCAAGTTCTTGAGCTGTTTGTAAATCTTCAGTTTGATTTAGACTCCATAAGTGCAAAATCCCCTGAATATCTGAATTATCTTGGATAAGTTTGGAGAATTCTTCGGCAACAGTGGGATTAATTTGATAATGTTGAGCATTTAATTGCTGATACTCGGAACCAGGGGATACCCTAATATAGTTTTGTCCTCTTTGTTGTAAATCTTGCCCGATAGACTCTACCAATTCATCAGTAAGGGCAAATATTAACCATTTACCAGAATTTTCACTTGATTTTGCAGTTTCTGTTAAAGGCTGAGGTTCCCAATTTATTTCATAATACCAATCACTTAAATCTGCATCTAGAGTCATTAGTAATGCTTTGGGATTCGCTTTCCTACCCTCAAAACCATTTACTTCAGCTACTAACTTTCCAGTTTGGTCAAATAGTTGTATTTCCGCTTTCAGCAGTTTTTCCTCTGATCCCCCTTCTTTCAATCCACGGGTATAACACCAAAGCAAACCATTCTCAGGGCGTTGATAAAAAGTAAACTTCTCAATACTGAAGGGCACAAAAGTTTCACTTTGGTCTCCAGAAAGACTGAGATTCAGTGCAGCTACTGACTGGAAACATGAGTCAATTAAGGCTGGATGTATTTGGTACTTCAGAGCATCTAAGATTGTCTCAGGTACTTTCATTTGACAGAGAATTTCTCCTTCTCCTAACCATACTTGGTGTATCCATCTAAAACTCTGCCGTAATTGAACTTGTCTATCCCATAGACTCTGGTAAATTTCTGTGCTTTCTATTTTTTGACTACAACGAGATTGAATTTCTGCGATGGTTTCTAGAGAATGGGTTTGCGAAGCATTAGTCGGATAAATCTTTCCTGTAGCATGGACTGCCCAATAATTATTATCGGAACTGTCAAAACTAATTACTTGAAATGAATATAAGCTATCCTGTGGAGTGAGAGCTACCTGAACATTACGCATTCCTTGTTCGGGAATGGCTAAAGCTTGGGGAAACAGTATATCTTCCAGTTGACATCCAGTGGCAGAATATGTTAAGGATGCACTTGCTAACAATAGAGAAATGTGACTGGCACCAGGGACTACAACTTTTTCATAGATTCGGTGATCGGCTAAAAATGGTAGAGCGTTGGTGCTAAATTCTGATTCAAAGAAGATATCTTTTGATAATGGAGATTGAAACTTTCTATTAATCAGAGGATGAAGTTTAGTTGCAGAGCTGGTTTGATAGTTGGCAGTTTCAACCCAATATTTTTCCCGCTGAAATGGATAAGTTGGCAAGATTACTTTTTGACGAACATAATCTCGGTCAAAACCTGACCAATCTACTTTAACACCCTGTAGATATAACTGTCCTAAACTTGAGAGTATCTGTTGCCAATCATTTCCCCCGGGACGTAGGGATGGTAACCACATACCACTACTCTCTTCTGGTACACATCGACTTCCCATTCCCAGTAATATTGGCTTCGGTCCAATTTCCAGGAATAATTGATATCCTTGCTCATTTAGGGTTTTCATACTCTGAGCAAATCTTACTGGTTCTCGGACATGACCCACCCAATATTCAGGAGTAGCAATTTCTGCACCTATTTTTTCTCCCGTTACATTAGAAATGAGTGATATTCGAGGTTGACTATAAGTTACTTCCTGAGCTACTGCTGCAAACTCCGCCAACATTGGCTCCATTAATGGGGAATGAAAAGCATGGGATACCTGTAATTTTTTGGATTTTACTCTTTGAGATTTTAATTTACTACAAATGGCTGTTATCGCTTCCCTTTCACCAGAAATTACTATACTTTTCGGTCCATTAATTGCTGCTATTGCCACTTTAGAACTATACTCGCCTATAGCTTCTATTACTTGAGATTCTGATGCTAACAAAGATACCATTTCACCACCGGAGGGTAACTGCTGCATCAACTTGCCCCGCATGGCGATTAATTTCAGACCATCTTCTAAACTGAATACTCCTGCTACTGTTGCGGCTACATATTCTCCCACACTGTGGCCTAGCGCCACATTAGGTTTAATCCCCCAAGATTCCCATAACTTAGCTAGGGCGTATTCTATTGAAAATAAAGCAGGTTGGGTATAAGCTGTTTGGTCTAATACACTTGACTTTTGTGCATCTTTAGTGTAGATAACTTCTAATAAAGGTACTTCCAGATAAGCTTGTAAAATTTGGTCGCATAGGTCTAAAGCTTGACGGAAAGTTGGCTGAGTTTCATATAGTTGCCTTCCCATATTTACATACTGGGAACCTTGACCCGTGAATAGGAAAGCTATTTTTGGGCTTTGACTACTACCATCTGGTTGTCCAGAATATACTCCTACTACTTCTTTCTTCGTTTTCCAGTCAAGCAGTTTTTCTATTAATTCCTTTTGCTCAGAGGTAATAATTGCTATTCGATAATTAAAATGCGCTCTGCCTGTATTAGCTGTATAACATACATCTGCTATTGCCAAATCAGGATAAAATTCTAAATAATTTTGATAACTACTTACTAAATCTTCTAGAGATTTTTCTGTTTTAGCTGAGAGAGTCAATAGATGAACTGAACGTTCTAAGTAATCTTCACTGTTGCCTGTTGCCTGTTGCCTGTTGCCTTCTCTTGGTGCTTCTTCTAAGACAATATGAGCATTAGTACCACTAATAGCAAAAGAGCTGACTCCGGCAATTCTTTTATCTCCCGACGATTGCCAGGGTGTAAGTTCAGTAGGTACTTTGACAGGTGTATTTTCCCAATCAATATATGGACTAGGATTCACAAAATGTAAATGAGGAGCAATTTTTTGATTTTGCAGTTGCAAAACCACCTTAATAACACCTGCAATTCCTGCTGCTGCTTCTAAATGACCAATATTAGTTTTAACTGAAGCGATGTGCAATGGATTTTCCCCATCCCGTCCTTGCTCAAATACGCTAGTTAAAGCTCTCACTTCCATCGGATCTCCGAGGGAAGTTCCAGTACCATGAGCTTCCACATAACTCACTTGACCTGGTTCTACTTTTGCTGCTTTGAGAGCTTGTTGAATTAGTTTTTCCTGAGCTAGTTTATTCGGTACTGTCAGTCCGCTACTCGGTCCATCATGGTTAACTGCTGAACCACGAATTACTGCCTGGATATTGTCCCCATCTTTGACTGCATCCGACAAACGCTTAAGTACGACAATGCCACATCCTTCTCCCCTACCATAACCATCTGCAGCCGCATCAAAAGTTTTACACTTGCCATCGGGTGATAAAGCCTTTAATTTTGATAGTGCAGTTGTTACTTGAGGAGAGAGAATTAGTTGGACTCCTCCTGCTAAAGCCAAATTGGACTCACCCTGACGTAGACTCTGACAAGCTTCATGTATAGCTACTAAAGATGATGAACAAGCTGTATCTATTGCTATTGATGGGCCTTGCAATCCTAAAAAGTAAGATAACCTACCTGCTGCAAAACAAAACCCATTTCCTGTAGCATCATAAGGGCTAATATTTTCGACTTGACTGAAACCCAAATTAGCATAATCATTTTGACCGATACCTAGAAATACTCCTGTCTGAGTGTTTTCTAATTGCTGGGGATCAATACCAGATCTTTCTAAAGCTTCCCAAGTTACTTCTAAAATAAAACGTTGCTGTGGGTCAAGGCTATGTGCTTCTTTGCCGGAGATACCAAAAAATTGCGGATCGAACCGATCTACCTGCTCTACTAATGCTGCGTGACGGATATACATTTTCCCTGGAGTATCAGGGTTTGGGTCGTAGTAAGAATCTATATCCCAACGTTCTAGTGGAATCTCTCTAACAGAGTCTTTACCATTAGATAACAATTCCCAGAAACTTTCTGGTGTGTTGGCATTTCCAGGAAATCGACACCCTATGCCAATAATGGCGATCGCTTCACTTCTGGAGCGCTCCATCATCTCCAACTTAGTTTCTGCTTGTTTTAAAGCTAAAAACATTTGTTTGGATAATGATAGTTGCTCTTTTTTGGTACTCGGTTCCATAAACTTTTAGCCTTAACCTAATTTTTTTGACTTATAGAGCAAAATATATATCTTTTTAGCTTTCGCCTATTTTAGAGCATATTCTGAATTTTTTCTAGTTGTTGAGCTGCTAGTGCTTCAAAATCTTCTTCTGAAATATCTTCAAGAACTGGCAATACATTAGCATCTATTTCTGATACATCAGCTTGATTATGGCCATTAGAGGTATCCTCATTTTCTGTTGTCTTCCATGCCATTAATTCCTCTATATGTAAGGACAATTTCGCGATCGTTGGGTATTCCATCGCTATTGTCTCAGGTAAGTTAGTTCCTAGTTGATTTTGCAGTCGATTTTTTAATTCTACCGCCATTAAAGAATCCATGCCCATTTCCATAAACCCTAAATTCATTTCCGGTAATTGAGATGAGCTTAAACCTAGTACCTGAACTACTTCCCCTCGAATGTGTTCGGTTAAAATTTCTTGACGTTCCTCTTCTAAGGCCGTTTCTAATTTGGCTAAAATTTCTACTTTTACTTTCTGCTGTAGTGTATCATTATCTGCCAACTTTTCCTTTTGTAATAATTCTTGTAATAAAGAACTTTTTGTGATACCGCTCCAATGTTCTGCTAATACCGACCACTCTACTGGTATTACACCTACCTGTGACCTAGCAGATTGATTTCCCAAAAGTAAGTCCAAGGAATACATTCCTTCTTTGGGAGCTATTTCACCTATTCCACTGTTCTGAATACGATTTTGATGCTCCACTGCTAAACGAGCAGCCATTCCCCCAGACGCCCATGCTCCCCAGTTAATAGCTAATCCTGATAATCCTCTGCTGCGACGATAACCAGCTAAACCATCCATAAAAGCATTAGCTGCAGCATAATTTCCTTGACCAGGGGAACCAATTAGGGAAACCATTGAGGAGAAACAGATAAAGAAATCTAATGGCAAATTTTGAGTTAATTTATGTAAGTGCCAAGTTCCTATTACTTTTGGCGACATTACTTTGGCAAAACGCTCCCAGTTCATCTGTTGTATGGTTCCATCATCAAGCACTCCTGCTGCATGAATTATTCCTTTGAGTTTTGGCATTGATGTCTGAATCTTCTCCAGAATTTTGGCTATATCTTCTTCTATAGCAATATCCCCTAACCAAACCTTGACCTGGCATCCTGTTTGTTCTAATTTTTGTATTGATTCTTGGATTTTTTCTGAAGGAGCGTTACGCCCAGTTAAGACAATATTTTTAGCTCCCTTAGATACTAACCATTCTGCGGTATGTAGTCCTAACGCTCCTAATCCTCCTGTTATTAAGTAACTACCATCTGATGATAAGGATAGGGGTTGAGGAAATTCTGGAGGAGATTGATTTACCAGACGAGCTACATAAGTATTTTCTCCCCGTAAAGCTAGATGATCTTCTTCTTGTTCATTAACTAATAATTGCCATAGCATTTCTATTTCGTCTGCTGCTGGAGCTTGTGGGTCTAGGTCCACTAATCCTCCCCATAATTGGGGATGTTCTAGGGACACTGCTCTACCTAATCCCCACAGAGGCGATGCTGCTAGTCCTGTTATATTATTTTCTGTTTTGGATAATACTGACTGAGACCCACGGGTTACTAACCATACTTGAGGGGTGTTTGCCTTTTTGAGTAAGGTTTGTAACAGATACACTACGCTGCCACATCCCCATATTTGTGTTTCTTCTAGGGTTTCAAGGGTTAAGTCTTTTGATTCAGGAGCGTCTAAACTCCACAGGTGAATTAACTTTGATGAGGGAGTTGGAGTATTTTGCTGAATTTCTTGGTACAGTTGTTCAAATTCTTCGGGAATATTAGGATTTAGTTGATATTTTCCTACTGCTAGTTTTTGATAGCTCTCCCCTCTATAAACTAAGCTATATTCATGACCCTGTTGTTGTAATTTTTGGGCTAATTTTTCAGCTACTCCTGTAGTATCGGCAAAAATCAGCCAATGACTTAATTGAATGTTTGTTGTTGAGTTACTTTGAGCTAAAGGTTTCCATTGAATTTCATAGAACCAATTTTTTACAGTTACTGCTGTTAATTGTTCTTGATGTTGTTTAGCTAATACATCTAATATTTCTGGTAAAAGTTTAAGCTGTTCTGGTGAAAAATTTACCGCTCTTTCTAGTTGTTGAGTGAGGGTTTCTGTGTTTCCTTGAGTGAGTAGTTGAAAAATTGGAGTCTCACCAATATTTTCTAACTTTTGATGTTGTTGTTTCTGTTTGTTTTCTGTTTTTTCTACCCAGTAACGTTGTCGTTGGAATGGATATGTTGGCAATGCTACTTTCTGACGAGCATAACCTTGGTCAAACCCTGACCAATTTATTTTGATACCTCTAACATACAACTTTCCTAAAGTCAATAACATTTGCTGCCATTCATCGTTCAAAAGCGCAGCATCCTCTGTCTTCCCCCTTTCTAAGGGTAACTGGAGGGGGATTTTCTTCGGACGCAATGATGGCAACCATTCTCCCACATCTCCTGCTAGACATCTACGCCCCATCCCTAACAATATTGGTTTCGGTCCTATTTCCAAGAAAAGTTCATTCCCTTGCTCGTGCAATGTTTTTATGCTTTGATAAAACCTTACTGGTTGTCGGATATGATTTACCCAATATTCTGCCTTAGTTACTTCATTTCCTACTTTGTGACCAGTTACATTGGATACCAGTGGTATTTTCGGCCGATTATAGATGACTGACTCAGCTACTGTTGCAAATTCGGCCAACATTGGCTCCATTAGTGGTGAATGAAAAGCATGGGACACCTGTAATTTTTTTGTCTTAACTCCCATTCCTGCCAATTTACTACCAATGATAGCGATCGCTCCACTCTCTCCAGAAATCACCATACTTTCTGGTCCATTAACCGCTGCTATTGTCACTTGTGAACTATAATCTGCTATTACTTCTGTAACCACAGATTCTGAGGCCATCACTGCTACCATCTCTCCACCGGAGGGTAACTGTTGCATCAACTGTCCCCGCATAGCAATTAATTTCAGACCATCTTCTAAACTGAAAACTCCTGCTACTGTTGCTGCCACATATTCTCCTACACTGTGACCCATGACTACAGTTGGTTTGATTCCCCAAGATTCCCATAATTTGAACAAAGCATATTCAATGGCAAATAGAGCAGGTTGGGTATAAGCTGTCTGGTCTAACAAATTCGAGGTTGACTTTTGTACATCTTTAGGGTAAATAACTTCTAATAGAGGTACTTCTAGATAGGGTTGTAAAATTTGGTCGCATTGATCTAAAGCCTGACGGAAGGTTGGTTGAGTTTCATACAGTTGCTTACCCATATCCACATATTGGGAACCTTGACCTGTGAATAGGAAAGCTAGCTTAGAACTTGCGCTACCACTATCAAATTCTCCACAACATAGTCCAACTACTTCCTTTCCTGTTTTTTGGTCAAGTAGCTTTTGTGCTAATTCGTTTTGGTCAGAAGCAATAACTGCTAGTCGATGCTTAAAATGTTTCCTTCCTGCATTAGCTGTGTAACAGACATCTGCGACTGCTAAATCTGGATATGTTTCTAAATGCTTTTGATAACTACTGACTAAATCTGCTAAAGCTTTTTCTGTTTTTGCCGATAAAGTTAATAAATGCAGCGGACGCTCTAAATATTCTTCACTTCTGACTTTTGAATTTTGACTTTTGAATTGATTATTTTCTTCACTTTTGACTTTTGAATTTTGACTTTTGAATTGAACTGGAGCTTCTTCTAAAATTATATGAGCATTAGTACCACCCATACCAAAGGAACTAACTGCTCCTATTCTTGGTTTTCCCTCGGTAGACCAAGGCATTAAAGAAGTAGGAATTTTTATTGGTAACTTATCCCAATCTACAAGAGGATTGGGTTGTTTTAAATGTAAATGAGGAGGGATTTCCTGATGCTTAAGGGCTAAAATCACCTTCATCAAAGATGATACCCCTGCTGCTGCTTCCAAATGTCCAAGATTTGTCTTGACCGAGCCCACAATTAAAGGGGAATCTACTGGACGTTTTTTCTTGTATACTTCTGCTAGAGCTTCTATCTCAATTGGGTCTCCCAAAGAAGTTCCTGTACCGTGAGCATCCAAATAGCTAACTTGATTGGGTTCTAACTTAGCATTTGTCAGAGCTTGTTGAATTACCTGCTTTTGAGCCATTTTATTAGGAACTGTCATCCCACTACTTGGCCCATCGTGATTAACAGCAGAACCTCGAATAACGGCGGAAATTAGATCGCCATCACTAATTGCATCAGACAAACGCTTCAAAACTAGGACACCACATCCTTCTGCCTGACCATAACCATTGGCAGCAGCATCAAAAGTCTTGCAACGACCGTCAGGGGATAGTGCTTTTGCTTGGCAACGACCAATAGTGCTGAAGGGGGATAATATTAAATTTACCCCACCCACTAATGCTATGTTGGATTCTCCTGAACGCAAACTCTGACAGGCTAAATGGGCAGCAACTAAAGAACTTGAACAAGCTGTATCTACCTGTAGATTAGACCCTTGCAAACCCAAGAGATGAGAAATACGACCTACACCAATACTTCTATTAATGCCAAGAGTAGGGTAACTATTTGCTTCACGGAGAATGACGCTAGTATAGTCATCTGTCGATGCGCCCATGAATACACTTGTCTGACTATTCTTCAGATTTTCCCATGTTTGTCCAGAGTTTTCTAATGCTTCCCATGTTACCTCTAACAGTAGTCTGTATTGAGGGTCTAAAGTAACTGCTTCTCTAGGAGAAATACCAAAAAATAAGGGGTCAAACTGGTCAACTTGATCGATAAACCCACCCTGTCTAGTGTAGGATTTCCCAGGAACTTCTGGATCGGGATCGTAATAAGCGCTTACATCCCAACGTTCGGGAGGAACTGGCGTAATTGCATCTATACCATCATGTAATAAATTCCAGTATTTTGATGGGTCATTAGCTCCTCCAGGAAATCTACAGGCCATGCCAACAATGGCGATCGGTTCGGTTTTGGCTTTGTTTACTGCTGCGAGTTTACCCCGCATTTCCTTCAATGTTTGAAGTACTTCTTTGGATAAGACGTTTTGTTGGTTTGTTTGAGAAGTATTGTTCATTTTAGTCCTCTGTCAATATATATAGACATCTCCAGAAAAGAGGCAACAGGGAACAGGGAACACCGGAGCTGGGAACAGGGAACCCTCCCCTCGCCCCTCCCCCTCCCTGGAGGGGAATAATTGATAATTTCTGGATAAGAATTGATTTTATTTTTGATTTTTGGAGATATCTAATGATGGATCAATCCTCTCTCCGCGTCCCCGCGTCCCCGTATCTACCTCAACCCGTCAATTCAAAATTGACAGACCACTAGTCCTCCTTCAGCAAAGCTTGGATTTCTTCTAATTCTGAGGCAATGGCACTATCAACTTCTCCTTCAAATTCTGTTTCTATCTGTTTGGGAGGAGTTACTTCTTGACTATCTTGAACATCAATTTCTTCTTCCTCCCCTTCTGGGAAAATTTCTTCGATCAAGTATTCAGCTAAGTCTTTGATATTAGACTTTTCAAACAAGGTAGCTGTGCTGATGGAAGAATTAAAAGTAGAACTCAACAGATTTCTTAGCTCAACTGCCATCAAGGAATCCATTCCCATTTTAAAGAATCCTAACTCCGGATCTGGAAGTTTAGATTTCGATAATCCGATAATTTTAGCTACATCATTTTGCAACTGCTCAATGAGTATTTCGTTCCGTTCACTTTCTGGAGCTTGATGAAGTTGTTCTAACAATTCCGATTTACGTCCGGAAGTCTGTTCTCCATCTGTTGCTTCTGAGTCTCGTGAAATTTCTTGCAGAAACGATCGTTTACCTCCTAGTTCATAGAGGTCTTTAAATAAATCCCAATTTATATCTGCTACTACTGTTTGAGGGTTATTGCTGGTTAATACTTTCTCCAAGGCAGCTATTGCTTTTTCTGGATCTAGTGGTTTTACGCCCATTTGGTTTAACCAATTCATGGCCTCTCCTTCTGCCATTCCGCCTCCTGACCAAGGCCCCCAATTTATGCTATAGGTTGGTAATCCCAGAGATTGTCGATAATAAGTTAATCCATCTAGAAAATTGTTGGCTGCTGCATAGTGAGCTTGAGCTTTTGAACCCCATACTGATGCAATGGAGGAGAAATTCACAAAAAAGTCTAGCTCAAGGTTCTGGGTTAATTGATGTAGCAACCATCCTCCTATTACTTTTGGACGGAGTATGGCTTCAAGTTGAGAAAGTTCCATCTCCTGAAGCAGGTTCAATCCTACCAGTCCTGCTGCATGAATTACTCCTTTGAGAGGTGGTATTCCTTCTTCTACTTGCTTGAACACTCTCTCCATATCTTCTTGAACAGATACATCTGCTTGAGTTACAACTACTTCTGCTCCTTGTTTCTCTAAACTATTAATCTTCAATTGTGCTTGCTCTGATGGTTGAGAGCGACCAGTTAATACTAGATGTTTACATCCCTTCTCTACTAACCATTGAGCTATGCTCAATCCTAATGATCCTGTTCCCCCAGTAATTAAATAACTTCCTGACTCACTGAAAGATATTTGCTGAGACTCTGCTAAGAGTTTTCTTTCTAAACGAGCTACATAGATTTCTCCATTACGGATGGCCAGTTGATCTTCTTCTTGCTCTTCTTCTAGTAGCTGTAGTAGTGTTTCTGCTTCATTTTCATTTGTGGACGATGCCTGGTCTAAGTCTAGTAGTCCTCCCCATAGTTCAGGATGTTCTAGAGATATGACTTTTCCTATTCCCCATAGTGGGGTTTGAGCTATTGCTACTTCTTCTACAGGCAACACGGACTGGGAACCTTTGGTAATTAACCACAGTTGAGATGAGGGTGAGTTCAAATCCCAGTGTTTTTCTATAGCTTGCATTAGATGCAATACACTACCACAACTATACTTTTGTGCTGACTCTAAAGCTGACTGAGTTAGTTGTTGAGAAGCTGTAGTTTCTAGACTCCACAAGTGAATTATTTTCAGATTTTCCCCAACATTTACCTTTGCATCTTGGCAAAAACTGGCAAAATCTGCTGGACTAGATGGGTTTAACTCCCAACTTCCTGTTTCTTTTTGCTGATAGGTTTCCCCTCTAAATACCATCAAACAGCGATCGCCTCTTTCCTCTAGGATATTTTTCAGTCTTTCACCTACACCATCTTTATCGCTGAATATTATCCAATTTTTCGACAGTTGTTTTCTCTGTTCTTGTCGAGGACTTATTTTTTTCCATTCCACTCCATAGAAAAGTTGTTGTAATGAAACATCGGAGTAATGTAGTGGATTTTGGAGAATTTCTTGGTTCCACTTATAAATTTCATCTACTGACAATGACTCTTGTTTTTGAGCTGTCATTACTACATAACTGACTAGCCCCTTACGCAACATTTTGTATAAATTGTCATAAGATTGCAACCCTACTCTCGCATTTTCGTTTAAATTACTTTTCTTACATACATAGTCGAGATTCTCTGGAAAATTAGGATCGTCTAAACCATTAGCAATCTCCTTGCTAATATCTACATAACGTAGAATTTTGATCTGACTTTCTGATAGTAAATATAGCCATTCTTTTTGAGTTATCAGATAAGACGAGTGAGCATCATAATCAATATCAAATGAAGCGTTAGAGATAAAGTCTGACATGACGAAATTACCCCTATCTTTTAAGTGATTTTTGATGTTTAAAAATAGTTCCTTTTTCTTTTTGATATGACAAATCACTTCAAATCCATATATCAAATCGTAATTATCTGGAAACTCATCCTGAGAACTATCTCCATTAACAATTTTTGCCCTATCTTGTAGGTTTAATTCACTAATTTTTTTGTTTCCTAATTCTACTTGCCTATCTGATATTGTATAGCCACAAAGGTTTAAATGATTATACTTTTCACCTAAAGTCATTAAGTCGGTTCCATGACCACAACCAATATCCAGAACTTTCTGACAAGAATCAAAATCTACTTTCTGCCAACCTATATTTCTAATTTCTTTCTGGGCAGTTGATGCTAATTTATGATATTTCTGTTCGCTTTTCAACTTAGCAAATAAAACCCAGGAAAATCCTTTGATAATTCCTGGCAAAGGAATATAGTTCAAAATTGCTTCTTCATCCATAAAAGAAGCTAACTCATCATAATAATCACCAACTATATCCCGTTGATTTTGGAGATTTTTTTGATGCCTAGTCGTTAAAATATTTAACAACTTAGGTAATAATTTTTGTTCCTCTTCTGTTAATTCTTCAGATAAATTTAGTTCTTGAATTAACTCTTCTGCATCACCTCGATTAATTAGTTCAAAAATTAAATTTGAACTTTGATTAGTAGTATTTTGCTGTTGATTTTTCGGAGCATCTACCCAATATCTTTCTCGCTGAAATGGATAAGTTGGCAATTCTACTTTCTGATGAGAATAATCTCCCTCAAAACCTAACCAATCTACCTTAATACCCTGTACATATAACTGTCCTAAACTTGATAGTATCTGTTGCCATTCATCTATCCCCGGACGTAGTGACGGCAACCAAATACCACTCTCTTCTGCTACACATTGACGTCCCATCCCCAGCAATATTGGCTTCGGTCCAATTTCCAGGAATAATTGATATCCTTGCTCATTTAGGGTTTTCATACTCTGAGCAAATCTTACTGGTTCTCGGACATGACCCACCCAATATTCAGGAGTAGCAATTTCTGCACCTATTTTTTCTCCCGTTACATTAGAAATGAGTGATATTCGAGGTTGACTATAAGTTACTTCCTGAGCTACTGCTGCAAACTCCGCCAACATTGGCTCCATTAATGGGGAATGAAAAGCATGGGATACCTGTAATTTTTTGGATTTTACTCTTTGAGATTTTAATTTACTACAAATGGCTGTTATCGCTTCCCTTTCACCAGAAATTACTATACTTTTCGGTCCATTAATTGCTGCTATTGCCACTTTAGAACTATACTCGCCTATAGCTTCTATTACTTGAGATTCTGATGCTAACAAAGATACCATTTCACCACCGGAGGGTAACTGCTGCATCAACTTGCCCCGCATGGCGATTAATTTCAGACCATCTTCTAAACTGAATACTCCTGCTACTGTTGCGGCTACATATTCTCCCACACTGTGGCCTAGCGCCACATTAGGTTTAATCCCCCAAGATTCCCATAACTTAGCTAGGGCGTATTCTATTGAAAATAAAGCAGGTTGGGTATAAGCTGTTTGGTCTAATAAAGAAGAACTTGACTTAGAATAAAGAACTTCTAATAGAGGTACTTCTAGATATTCTTTTAGAATTTCATCGCATTGGTCTAGAATTTTCCGAAATGTTGCTTGAGTCTCATATAGTTGTCGTCCCATATCTACATATTGAGAACCCTGCCCAGTAAACAGAAAAGCAATCTCCTTCTCCTGACTTGCTACCTTTCCTCTGAACACTCCATTTGTGTCATTACCTTGAAGAAAATCTGCTAATTTTTCCTGTAAATCGCTCTTTGACTCGGCTACTATCGCCACCCTTTCTTCAAAATGTGTTCTCCCTGTATTAGCAGTGAAGCATATATTTTGTAGCGATAATTCAGTTTTTGATTCTAAATAACCTTGATATTTTTTTGCTAATTCCTGCAGTGCTATTTCTGTCTGTGCTGAGAGAGTTAAAATCTTTTGGGGAGGCTCCAGATTATCATTTTTTTCAACTTTAACCTCTTCTGGTTCTTCAAAAACGATATGAGCATTGACGCCACCAATACCAAAAGAACTTAAACCTGCACGTCTAGGAATCTCTTCACCCGATTCATTCTTTAATCGTTTCCATTCTTGATTTTCCTCTATGAGATAGAAAGGAGTATCTTTAATATTTATCCGTGGATTTAATCCTTTGAAATTGACAATTTTTGGCAGTTTTTTGTACTTCATTGCTAATAATACTTTGATTAATCCAGCAATTCCTGCCGCTCCTTCCAAATGCCCTATATTACTTTTTACTGCTCCTATACCACAGTAGGGTTTCTCTGTTTTTTCTACTCCATACTGACTATAAAGTTGTTTGTAGGCTCTCTTCAAGGCATTAATTTCTATGGGGTCTCCCAATGGTGTGCCTGTACCATGGGATTCTATATAAGATACTGTATTCGGGGAAACATTGGCGTTAGTATAGGCCGATCGAATTACTTGAGCTTGAGAGTAGACATTGGGAGATGTGATCGTCCTCGCCTTACCTCCGTGGTTAATAGCACTCCCTTGAATCACACCATAAATCCGATCGCCATCTTTTCTGGCTTTGGCTAGAGGTTTTAATAAAACTACTCCTGCTCCTTCTCCCCTCACATAACCATCAGCATCACTACTAAATGTTCTACATTGTCCAGTAGGCGATAACATCCCCAATTGACTCATCTGGATGTATGTTGTTGAGGTGAATAATACACTAATCCCACCTACTAATGCCATCTCACATTCTGATTCTTTCAGGGATTTGAGTGCGTAATGAACAGCCACTAGGGAACTCGAGCAAGCTGTATCTATAGGAATACTTGGACCGTGGAAGTTAAAAAATGAAGATATACGGTTGGGAATCATACAAGTCCAAGTTCCTGTCCCACTATGACCCTCTACATTATCTTGATTTTGGTTCATCAACAGAATAGAGTCATAGTTACACGCCCCTATAAAAACACCTATGTCTTTTCCTGAAAGTTCAGATGGTGAGTAACCTGCATCTTCTATACAAGACCAGCTCAATTCCAACATAATTCTATGTTGTGGGTCTATTTTTTCTGCTTCTCTGGGAGATATTTCGAAGAACTGGGCATCAAACTGGTCTATACCTTCTGTTAATCCTGCCCATTTACTAATTGTTTTATGGGGTCTTTCAGGATGAGGAGAGTAATATTTTTCTACATCCCATCTTTCGGCAGGAATTTCACTGATACTATTTATGCCTTGTTCCAGATTTTGCCAATACTCGTTGTAGTCCTTGGAACCGGGAAGTCTACAAGCGATACCTATAATAGCGATTTGAGAACTGTGCATGTTTTACTTACTTTGATTAATTTTGATTATTTCGTTCGGATAACAATTTTATTTCTACAGATGTATTATTCTGTAAGAATTTCTCGGGGATAATTTTATTTTATTTTGTTTTTGTTTCAGAAATACTTGGTTAGCGATAGTTCCACAATGAAGTGACAGGTGAGGATGTACTTGCATCCATTATCTTTTAAAGATTGAACCTCCATACAGCCATTCTATATATTGCTAAGATTTATCTGATTGTTTCACTGGTATTGAATAGTAGTTGTCCACTCCGATGCTCATGTCCAACATACTTAATCCACACATTCCTATTAGTATTCCTATTTCTACACTAGTTATCGGATGCCACGATAATAGTAAAGATATTGCTATTAGTTTGCCTATGGCTATTATGCCTATGGCTATTAGGACATTAAATGTATAGTGTTTGTTCTGTAGACTTTTTATATAGTCTTTTGATCTGGTTTTTGACTTTTGATCTTTAGCTACCTGAACAGATTTTTTTGTTACGTATATTTGGGTTGACATCAAACTCTTTCCTTTGTCATTTTTTGATCCAAAATCACCTGTTTGGTACTTACACCTCTAGGCCACTATTTTATGTTTATGAGTCTAGGAATTTTATGTACGGTTGTTAACAACAATCAGATTCTATCATTAATGTTTTAAAATTCAAACCTTTGATCGTAAATTTATGGTTTGTTGGACAAAAGACAAAAATACTATCATAAGTAACCGAGCATGGCACAAAAAATCTCTACCATTAGAGATCGGTAAAGCCTAATCCTAGTCTAAGTCTAAGGAAGTTGATCAAGATGTTAACAGAATACCCGCAGCATATCGTATCTTGGTGTCCTATGGCAATGCTAATCAATATTGATCATTTTCTTTGTGGGTTTAATACCCCACCGTCAACGGGGGTGTTCACGCATTACTTGGGGGAGCGAATCCCCATGTAATTTTCCTCCTGTCTCCTGTCTCCTGTCTCCTGTCTCCTCGTCTCCTTCTTCAAGTAATGTATCTTTCCTGATATCAGCTACCTTTGTATGTAGCCTCGCTATTTTTAGCTGTGCTTTTTTCCAGTTATTGGAAAACTTGGTTTTATGTCTGTTAAGGTATTGAAGTCGTGAGAGTTTAGCTTCTAACCTCCTTTTGATTTAGCCCCTTCAAAAACTTCACCAGTGGATAAAGTAGCTAGAGATTTTATACCTAAACTAAATCAACACCAACTACATCTACTGATTTCTCAGTAATTTGAGTTTCTTTCTCTCTAGAATTGAAACTGATGAACCAACGGTCGGCTTTTCGGCTAATAGTTACAGACTTAGGAGTAATATTATCTGGCAATATTTCGTAAGTTTTCACCCATCCAATTCTTGGTAATTTAATCTGATTAAAACCGACTGTAATTGAACCATCTAAAGTAAAGCTATCATCTTTACCTTTTTTCTTGAATTTAGGTTGACCAGACACTTTTTTAAAGCAACGCTTCCAAGATAACGATAAATACCTTAAAGCATATAAAATTAATATTAAGCAGTTTATAGTTAGAGAAAGCTATGTTTAATTTTCTCGGTGGAAAATATATCATCAGGAAAATTTTTTAGGAGAAGTTAGTTGCAACTTAGCTGAAAGTTTTGGCTACTCACTGAATTCCTAATATCATGTCCGCTTAATTGACCATAATCAAAATTTTGGTAGGGATGCACTACCAAAATTTTGCTATATCTTTTATCTTTTCGCCCTGCCTTGTGTTAATCTACAAGTATAGTTTTGAGCACGGGATTTTTTGATAATTTTACCTTGATAACATGAAGTCGTATAAGCGATAGCTATCAGTAAAATTAAAGCGCGTCAAACATTGTACATTGGCTTGACTTCCTTCTAGATTATATCCACCTGCGAGTGCAGTCTTTAAACATAGCTTCAATACCCAATTCTATGTGTCTGCCAAAAACTCAAGTTTTGATTTGTCCCTGCCACTACTACAGCAGCAATGTAATTAGATTCAGGAATAAACTGATGTAAATACCAACGGGAAGCTTCTTGAAAATCTCCATTAATACTAATAAACTGTATTGGTTGTTCTGGTTTTAAACAAACTTCGACTTTTTCCAATCCTCCTGCTAACCCATCTCCAGTAGCTTTTAAATAGGCTTCTTTACAAGTCCATATTTTGAAGAAAATTTCTTGTTGCTGTTGAGGAGGAAGCTGACTAATAAGGTTGTATTCTTGGGAAGTAAAGAAACGTTTTGCCAAGGCTTCAGCATCATTCATTGGGCGAATATATTCTAAGTCAATACCAATTAAATTAACTGTGGTAATAGCATATAAAGCTAAATCTTGAGAGTGAGATAAATTAAATAATATAGAGGTATCTGGTAAGTAGGGTTTGCCTCGTTCACTATAAGTAAATTGTAATTTTTTAGGTTCAATATTTAAGTAACAGCTAAGGATTTTTCTGAGTGTTCCTCTGGCAATAATAAAACGATTTTTATCTCGTTCAAAATAAAATTTTTTGGCTCTATCTATTTCGTCTGAGGATAAGATTTTTGATAATTCTTCAATTTCAGATGGAGGTGATTTTAGATTTTTACTCCAAATATGAACATGATTTGGTGATAATTCTAATTTTTGACCTAGAGGTAGATGTGAAAAAAACATTGATTACAGATTGATCAGATATTTTACTGGAAATATGGAAGGTTTCTAAAGGATTTTTATGGGTTGCAAAAATAATTTGATATGATAACTGGACAGTACAAAGTTCTCAGTAGAAAAAACATTCCCCACTAAAAGTCGGGGAATGGTGCATACTGGTTAATGATTCTTAAATTTGACCAGCTAATCTCTATTATGCATATAATACGTCGGATAGAGCAAATATTGATCGACTTACGTCCAGTGTTTAGTCGCGATGCCACTTATGAATGGTTTGTGATCCTGATTTGGGGAATTCTTTTATGTAGCCAACATCGGGCAGTTACCAGCGATCTCAACGCTGTAGGACTAACACAAAATTACTACACTCAAGCTTTACACTGGTTTCATTCAAAGGGGATTAGTGTCCAAAAATTATCCACCATGTGGCACAAATGGTTAATCACTCACCCAAAAGTCCATCTTCTCAGAGGTCAACCAGTTTATGTAGGTGATGGTATTAAAGTCGGTAAGGAAGGAAAAAAAATGCCTGGTGTGAAAAAACTGCATAATGAATCAGAAAATGTAACGAAGCCAGAATGGATACGAGGCCATTACTTTGGGGTCATTACCATACTCTTAAAAGCAGGCTCTTGTTTGAAAGCAGTTCCTGTGACTTTGGGATTGCCAGATGGTATCAAGACGACTGAGGATGATCAAACTACAATAGTAGATTGAATGTCTACTTTGTGCGTAGAACTTATCCATGCTGGTAGCTATATCATCCTTGATGCTTACTTTGCTTCTAAAAATTTGATTGAAGAGTTTAGGAAGCACAAGCTACAGTTAATTACCAGAGTCCGAATCAATGCAGTCGGCAAACATGCTTTACCAACACCACCGCTCAAACGCAGTCGTGGTAGACCTCGCGTCTGGGGTGAATCAGTCAAGTTACGGAAATTGTTTGATGAGAAAGATTCCTTCACTACAGAAACTCTACTACTTTACGGTCAGATGGTGTCTCTCAGATGGCGTTGTATAGATTTACATTGGGATTGTCCCCTTCAAAGAGTGCGCTTTGTATTGGCTGTGTGGCCGGAGGGCAAACAAATAATTCTGCTTTCAACTGATGTCACTCTATCTGCAACCGAAATTTTAACCGCTTACAGTTGGCGTTTTCAGATTGAAGTCACTTTCCGTAACTTGATTCAACTCTTGTCTGGTTTTAGCTATCAGTTTTGGATGAAAGATATCACCCCGACTCAGGGGTGGCCGAAAGACTTAATTCTCAGTCGATATCCGAAGAAACATCAGCAACAGGTTAAAAGAAAAGTTGAAGCAATGGAGCGGTTTGTACTGATCAACACTATTGCACTAGCTGTTTTACAACTGCTGAGTTTAGAGATGCCCATGATCATATGGAAAGACTTCCCCGGTTGGTTTCGTACTCTACCATCCAATGGTTATCCGAGTGAACAGATAGTTCTACTGACACTCGCCGAACATAGGAAGAAGATTTTAGCCAAAAGTAGGTCGGGTCTACTGAGTGACAAAATTCTTAAATGCTCGATCGCCATTCACCAGACAGTCGAATCTGGAGCATTTTGTCACATGAAACCAACTGTTTTATGAAGAAAAAAACTTTTTACTGTCCAGATGATAAGTATAGTAAAAAAAATGTACTTATATCATGTGCGGTTGAATACTGATAAATAACGACGGAGGAGGACCGAGTCAGAAGTCGGGAGGAAAAAAGAGGGAAGAGGAGAAGAAAGTTTTTTATCATGCTATTAAACGAACATGATATTATATGTATTCAAAGAAATGAGGCCACAAAAATTACTTCAGAGAATTATTAATAACTGTCTTGTAATACCTAAAGTTAAAGCTAGAAAACTCGGAAATGGAAATAAAACAGGTCAGCAGACTGATCCGCTGAAATATAGCAGTCGCCTTTATTGTATTTGACATATCAAAAGCTTAAAACTCAGACAACGCCAGATTTTTCCTTATTCCTTATTCCTTCTTCCTTCTTCCATGATGTTTTGGCGACTTATTCCCTTACTAACGACAACCGGCAAGTTACAAATGGCAATAGATGAATGGTTGCTACACCAACATCTGCAAGGAAATATTCCACCAACTCTCCGCTTTTACACCTGGCAACCTGTGGCCATTTCTCTGGGTTATCATCAACGACGTTATCCTGAATATTGGCAAAATCTGACTTGGCAAGGCAAACCGATAGATATTGTCCATCGTCCTACTGGTGGCAGGGCGGTTTTGCATCAGGGAGATTTAACTTATAGTGTTATAACTTCTGGTTTTCCTGGCAGTCGTATTGAGTCTTATCAGGCTATTTGTGAATTTTTAATAGTGGGGTGGCGATCGCTCGGTGTGGACTTAGTTTATGGCAGTGCGGGAAGAGGTTATATCCACAACCCTAACTGTTTTGGCACTTCTACTGGTGCAGATTTAATATTACCTAATGGTGGAAAATTAATCGGTAGTGCCCAATTGAGAAAGGGTAGGGCAATATTACAACATGGTTCTATGATTTTAACGCCTGATGTTGAATTTTTTAGTTATGTTTTTAACTCTCAACCTTCTCCTGGAGTTTTTGATATTTTTACATCTGTTTTATCTGCCGTCGATAGGAGAGAAGTTATGATTAATCGGATTATTGAAGCATTAGTTAGAGCAGCTATGAAATGTTTTAAAATTCAGCTAATTACAGAACCTTTATCTGAGAGAGAATGGATAGAAATTAAGAGTTTTTCTGTTTAGGTGAAGCTAGTTATTAATATGTAGAGGGAAGGCAGAAGGCAGAAGGGAATTTGATTTTTGGAGAGGTCTAATGATTGTGATATCAAATCCGCTTAATCTCGGTATAAAAAAATGTCCTATCTTCAGCCATTGCCAAATCTTTCTTTATCTCCTGACCTCCCCATCTCACCCTCTATTTTTAAATAGATACCAAATGGGTTCTATAATTCCCATTCGTCCCGACTCCTGAGGACTGACTCCTGACTCCTACCCTTTCCAAAAGACTTTTTCAGCAAAACCTAATTAGTTCGTTTCTGCAATATATTCCAATCTGTTCTCATGAGAAAATCCCAATCTCGTAGTGCTTCTCGTGACCATAACCAGTTTTGTCTAAGTTGGGGAATATGATATTCTATTGCAGCTTCTTTCATTACTTTTGTCCGATATTGTAAAGCTCTCAACCAGCGTTCTCTTTGCTCATTTCCTTGATAAGTTTGAGCAGATTTCATCATTACTAATCCAATACCTGCATAGGCATTAATAGCATCTTTTTGTTCAACTTCTGGAGTTGGTAAAGCCTCAATTGAAATGTTACGCAGTATTTGTGTTTCTGGTGCAATTTCTCCTGATAATTTTAATACTTTTAACCAAGAATCATAAGCTTTTTTCAGGTCTCCTTTGGTATAGTAAGCAAAACCTATAGCATTCTGATATGGAATAGAATCAGGGAGTTGAGCGACGGCTTTTTCCCAGTAATATATAGCTTCATCTACAGTATAATTTCTATTTCCATATTGGGCTAATTCCCAAATTAATCGACCTTGTAAAAAAAGTATGTCTGAGTCAACATTTTGCTCATTATTACCTGCTTTTAACACAATCTTAAGTGCTGCTTTTGCCTCTCTAAAAGCACCTCTATTTAATAAAGACTCTACAGCTTTTTTTCCAGCTTGAATATCATTTTTATTAAATTGTTCAATAGCTAGTTGTTTGTCTGCTTCTACAGTATTGGCACTATAATTAATTGGTTGCTCTTTATCATATCTTTCCAGGTTAATTGGATCGGGAGTTATAGATATAGTTTTTGAAGAAAGTATTGGTCGATTTTGAAATAACCAAACACCACTTAGAGTGAATAAAACAGCAATTAGATGTGAAACTATTCTACCGGGAACTGAGTTAAAAAAAATGATAGTTTTTTCAGAATTTTGTGTCATTTTGATGTCTTTGATAATTATCAACCTTCGGTGGTAGAAGTTAGAAGGGAGTAAAAAATAAAAATTATCTGACTCTTTTGCCTGCTTAATACTCTACTTTTTTTGAGAATGCCTAAAGAAGTTTTCAAGTAGAGAAGCAAGGAGTGGATAGAAATTTGAATTCTCCCTTTCTCCTACCTCCTCCTTTATTATTTTTCCAGCTGCTCACTCTTGTATTCCGACTCTTTTTTAAATTAGTCATTAGCCAATTTAAAAATAAACCGTTAGTATATCTAATTTTAATCTACTACTAAGCAATATCTTCAAACTGCTTATTCTGTTGAACTGGCTGTTTGTGATATCGAAGTCTCAATAATAAACCCCAATCTTGACGAGCCATGGGAGACCACAACCAACTTTTTTGCAATTGTTGGATATGAAACTCTTTGCCAGCTTCTCTCATAACTTTACTAACATATTTTAAAGCTCGATCAGGAGTTTTTTGTAAATTTTGAGCTGATTTTAGCATGATTAATCCCAGACCAGCATAAGCATTCATAGCTTCTCTTTTCTTGACAGATAAATATCTTCGGTCATTATTATAAACAGGACGAACTTTTTCCATTTCTGGAGTAATTTCTCCTGACAAATGCAATACTTTTAACCAAGCTCCATAAGCTTTTTCCATATCTCCTTTAGTGTAATAAGCAAAGCCTAAAGCATTTTGATATTTAATTTTTTCTGGACTTTTGTCAGCAGCCTTTTCCCAATAACTTATAGCTTCATCTATCAGGTTATTTTGATTTCCATCTTGGAAGATTTCCCAAACTAATCGACCTTTAAGAAAATTAATTTCTGGATGGTCGTTGAGTTGAGTAGGCACAGCAGCGATCGCTTCTCCTGCTTTTGCTAATTCTCCTCTTTCTAGTAATATTTCTACAACCATTTTGCCAGCCAGAATATCATTTTGCTTAAACTGTCTAATTGCCAGTATCTGTGCTTCTTGGATGCTACTATTTTTTTCATTAACATTAACAAGTCGAACCCTATTATAGTCATAATTAATCCCTGGGTCTGGGGCTTTAGGAAGCAATTGAGAATTCACTTGTGACAGTCTATTGAAAGTAATTGTATTAGTACCAAAAGTTAACATTACTAATGATGCTGCAGATACTAATATTTTTTTCCAGGAAAAATTATGAGACTTTTTATGAATATTTTGTGTAGTTAATACTGACTGAACTTGTGTTACTATTTCTTCTTGTTTTTCATAGCTTTGATTACTGAGTTGTTCTCTTATTTCTCTTTCTTGCAATAACTCTTGGAGAGTCTTTACTTGAGCTTGATTATTGGTATTCTGCCAATTAAGATTATCTGTTTGAGGTTCACTAGGAAATTCCTCCATATTCTCTAAATCGATATTTGGTTTTACACCAGTTGAATCTTCTGGCGACTCTGGTGATGCAATTTTTTCTTCAACAAATTCCTCAAAAGGTTCAACAATTTTATTGGTCAAGTTGCTGGTTTTTTGAATCAGACAACCATCAAACTCTGAATGTAGGTAGACAACAGGTAATGCCCAATAAAGTTCATGTGAACCGTAAGCAGAAATCAATCCTTGTCGTGCCCGACTCAAACTTAAGTCTATTGGATAACCTTGATTGAGATTTCGATAAAAAAGTCGTGTCAAACTTAGGGAAACCTCATCTGGAATGCGTTCTGCCATTGCTAGCACTCCCGGAATACCACGTTTAACTAGCGCTTCTGCTAAGTTGAGAGTTACTTCATCATCAGTGGGGTTAACTAAGTGGTTGTAAGCGCCTCGACATGAATTGAAAACCGCCATCTGAATACCATTATTAACTAACAACCCTGCTAAGTCTCGACCACTGAGACTTTCTGTTAACCCTGTTATATTGCTGACTAGAGATATTTCACCACCAGAAATACCCCAGTTGCTATGACCTGCATAGTGGAAAACCTGATATTTACCTTGCTCTAAACGTTGAGTAAGTTGTTCTCGTCCAGGTTGCCTGAGAATATCCAGGTGGATTTGAATTTCTCCACTATTTCTTTGTAGTTCTTGTTGCAACGCCTCATATTCTTTTTCTAGTTGCAGACTATCTTTATCGCTAGGAGCAGCGATCGCCATTAAGATTTTTAATGGTTCTTCTGGAGTTCGTGTCCGGGTTTGTTTAGGTAAGCAAGTATTAGGTTGATAGCGAGAGAACATTACATCAGTACCAGTAGCAAGGGGGCGATCGCCTGCATGGAGTACCTCCCAAGGCAAACTGGATATACGTCTGTCTTTAGTCCCCAGACGTAACTGTAATACCTCTCCTCGATTATGAGCTATTCCTTGAGCGCAACTCCAGCTATCTCTCAGGGTGTCTTTGAATAGCTCTTGATACATTTCTTGGCCTAATGCTACTAAATTTGGACTTACCACTTCCCCAGACCTGGCCACAACCTGACTAGGGATAACTACCTGAGTGTTGGACTTTCCTTCTAGGAGATCGAGTAATGGATCGCGAAATAGGTGACGTGCTTGGGCTAACCATTGTTCTATAGGCCATTCGACAATTTCTTCAGCCACTAACCCACCAATAGGTACTTTTTCTGTCCGAACAAAGTATTCGTCTTCTCCCAGGGGAGTAATTGAAATATGAAATTCCTGTGTCACTTATTTTTTATCCTTCTGCTGAATTTACTCCGCCAAAACTCCCGATCTTTGCTTTTGATTATGAATAAATGGGAAAGAAATGACGACTGTGGATTTGGTGTTCTACCATTTTGGATTTTAGATTTGGGAAACTTTCTCTGTGCAGGAGTGTTGGGTTTCCCTGATGTAGCAACCTTAAGGTGTTGGTATAAAAAAGCTCAAAGTAGTGCTGGTTATGATTATCAGAACTAGCAATTTGCACGTCTAGTTGAAGTGTTATCTATTAGTAACTAAGCAGTCTAAGTTACTAATAGATAACACTCATTTTTTTTGCCTCTTCATCTATGTTAGTCTCAGATTTCTGAGGCCTGCTCTTTAAATCTCCTCTTCAACCACCTATTAACTAATTCAGGAGTACTTTCCGGATAATTTGATCATCAGCACTAAAATATAGATTTAAGTATTGATTCGGTTGAATGGCCAATTTAGAAAATCTGCAATGGCAGTAATTGGGCAACAATGTACCAACGATGAATATGGGTAAGCTGACCGGATTACACATTCATCTACTGTGTATCTAGACAATATTATCAGTAAAAAGTTTCTTTTTGACCTGCTTTATCTCAAGTGAATTTATTTCGATTTACCGAAACATTATTTGTTTGAGGCTATTCAAGAACCTTTTTTCGATTTATACAATACTAACATTCTCAATTATTGTTGTAACTCCGGAAGGTTAAACCATCATTTTTTTATATCCTTAAAAACTAGAAAGCTTTTTTGTCAGAACAATTTAAATATCGATAAGTTTTGCTGTAGAGTTGGTATCGGATAATTTGAGAGACTATTTGTCAAATTAATTATTAAGAGATTATGGATCTACATTCAGATAAAAATGGGAAGGAGTCCAGGGATAGAAATAAGTATGAGAGAGTAGTTTATAGGTATTCAGACTGATCGGTTATGTTGAAAAATAGACAGTATAGTTGTGTCTTATTCTTACTACCCTATTTCCTGATACATTCAATCTCTGAGTTGTATATCTTTAAATATTTGTATTGTAGAGTTTGATTTTTTTTTGTCCCTTCTTTCTTTTTCTGAATACTAGAAGTTTGACTTTTGTTCGTTAATTGATCACTGTTTTGCTACGCTACATAAAAAACGCAGTTCCTCCAGAGGAGGCTAACTGAAATGACACAAACTATCTAATATCAAATCCGGTAGCATCGGTGTAATTAGATAGTTAATCTAGGAGGACCGAGTCAGGAGGACCGAGTCAGGAGGGAAGAGAATGCGCGAAACATTTGCTCTTGGATGAAGATGAAATTTTTTTTTATACCGAACCCGAGCGGATTTGATATAAAATATCTGTATAAATAATTATTGACTAATAATTAGTAACAGTTAGTAACTAATTATTACAAAAAATCAGAATTTTCTATATAAAACTATATAAAAATTAAAATAATAATAGCAACAATACGGATAAATAATGCTAATCTAAAAATAACATTTATCAGTAAAAATCAGGGAGCTACCTAAAAAAGTACCGAATTTTAGGTGAGATGATTTAGCATAGGCTAGTAGTTGAGTAATAAATTGTATTTGGTACTAAACAAATAATTAGGGTGACTCCTGAGAACTAGCGGCTCTGGATGCAGGGCTAAGGAGAATAACATGAATAATATAATAATAGGGACTCAGCTTTTAGATGAGTCTGAAATGTCTGCTTTGAATTTAGGATTATTAAGTTTAGAAGAAAGCTTGAAAGTAATTGCTACAGATGGCAGTTTATTACCAATATTTGAAGTAGCTTTTGGTAATCAATTTGAGCGAGAAAAAGTAGAAGATTTGCGAAGGAAATGGGAAGGAGAAAATTTAGAATGGTTGCCCAAGATTGATATTCGCTCCGCAGCAGAGATTAATGGAGCGAATGGTGCTTTTGCCGGAGCGAATAACACTATTTATTTAGCAGCAGAATATATTAGTCAGAATGTGGGAAATGGGGAGGCGATCGCCAATCTTTTATTAGAAGAAGTTGGGCATTTTGTGGATTATGAAATTAATCAGGTTGATACTTCTGGAGATGAAGGAGATATTTTTGCTCAGTTAGTGCAAGGTGTAGAATTAAACGAACAAGAATTACAAGCATTAAAAACAGAGGATGATACTGCACTTGTTAATATAGATGGACAGCAAATCCAAATTGAACAGAATGTAAAGGAACTTCTCGACACAGTTAGTGGGGCAATAAATGACATTCTAGATGGTCTTAAAGATGCTAAAACGGTAGTAGAAGGAGTAACCAGTGGTTTAAAAGAATATTTAACAGTTATTCAAGCAGCAATTGACAATCAAATATTTACAAAATTGCCTCTACTGGGCGACGAATTGCAAAAATCTACAGACCAAGCAGCCAAATTTCTCAATGACCTCAACAACGATATTTTAGCTCAATTAGAACAGTTAGAAGACTTAGTAAATTTATCTTCAGACCAAGTAAAACAAGTTCTGTTTGATGCACTAAAGCAGCTTGATGTGCTGAAATCAGGGATAGATATTACAGCCATTCCTGAAAAATTTGAAGACGAAATAATTCCTAAATTGAAGTCTGAAATTAACAGCGATAAAGCTGTTTCTGATGTACTAGCTACAGCTATTTCAGAATTTTTAACATCTTTAAATCCGGAAATATTTAAAGGAGAAATTCCCACAGTTGATGCAGTATTAGAAATAGCAATAACTGAATTTAGCCAAGAATTACGAAGTCAGTTTAGTGGGTTATTGGCTGAAGTTTTGGATGAACCTCTGAATATAATTCGTGAAGCTTTCCTTGATGCAATTCCTAGTATAAATAAGATTGAAGACATCCCGGAATCTATTCCCAAAAATATTCTGAATGCACTACTAGATCCACCCAGTGGAGCAGAAATTACAGAGGTACTTCAAGACGCAATAGAAGATGGAATTAATCAACTAGGTGTAGCTGGAGAAAATTTGCTAGAAGATATTCTCTCAGAACTAGAAACCAAATTAGTTGACCCATTAGCAGGGTTATTAAGCAACGTATTAGAACAACCAAAACAATTAATTGAAGAAGGGCTAGAAGACTTATTAGGACAAGACATTAATATTGGTAATATTGCCAATGGTTTCACTTTTAATATTGATTTTAATCAAGAGAAATCTTTAGAAACTTCCTTAGCTTCTGACATTGGTTTGCCAGGGTTAGGATTAATAACTGATGGGAAAGCAAAAGTAGATTTAGGCATTGACTTTAATTTAGGTTTTGGTTATACATCAGATGATGGGTTATTCCTGGATACTTCTCCAGATAAAGAATTAGATATTGGTCTGAATGCTTCATTACCAGGCTTAAAAGCAGAAGGTGAAATGGGATTTTTGTTAGTTGATATTACAGATAAAGGAAGTCAGCTAAATGCAGATTATTCTGTAGATGTAACAGACCCAAATTCAGACGGTAAATTAACATTATCTGAAATAGGCGGAACTTTATTTAATATTAATGCTGAACCAAATGCTTCTGCTGATATAAAATTAAATATCGTCTCAAAACTTGGCGACTCAGCAGCACTACCAAAAGTTGGTACAGATTTGAATATTAGTTGGAATTTTGCTGAAAATAATGCCATTCCTCAAGTTAGTTTTGATGACACAAATATATTTTTAGGTTCCTTTCTCAGCGATTTTGTCAAACCAATTGTTGAACCAATTCAAGTAATTACTGAACCCATTCAAGCAGCCACAAATTTTCTCAAAGAACCAATAGACATTTTAAAACCATTAAACTTAGGAGGTGATGAGCATAACTTACTCGGTTTAGCTAATCAATTTTCTAATGACCCAACTATTAAAAATGTTACTTTGGCATTGGATGCTATTAATTTTATTAACGTATTGTCTAATATAGCTGATAAAGATGCAGGCGAAGTAGGAATTAATATTGGTGATGTTAGTCTAGGTGACTTTGATATAACTTCCGGTACTTCTATTGCAGAGGCAACCCTTTCAGCACCGAAGAAATCTCTCGCAGAGCTAGAACAAGAATTTAACGCAACCCTAGCTCAACTAGAAGAAAAAAATCCAGGAAGCTCTGGTCAATTTCAAGCTCAAACAGAATTCTTCAGTAACAAAGACTCTATTGATAAATTTCTGTCATTCCCAATTTTAGATAATCCCACTTCAGCAATTGGATTATTGACTGGGCAAAATGTAGACTTTTTTGAATTTAAAGTTCCCGAATTTGATTTCTCCTTTGGTATAGACGGTTCGTTTCCTATTGTAGGTCCGATTGCCGTATCTTTTGGAGGTGAAATAGGAGCAAAACTAAATCTAGGATTTGGATATGATTCTGAAGGAATAAAACAGTGGGCTGACACTGGATATGAATCTGATGAAATAGAGAAAATTTTTGATGGCTTTTTCTTTAGTGATAATCGAAATGGCACAGAAGATTTACCAGAATTAGAAGTCAGCGGTCTGCTCAAAGCAGGAGTAGGTCTGGATGTCGTTATTGCCAAAGCCGAAGTTAACGGTGGTATTGAAGCAACTATCAGTGTTGACTTAGAAGACTTAGGAGAATCTGGTGACGATTTAGGAATAAGTGACGGTAAAATTCGTGGCTCTGAATTCAAAGCTATTTTTGACTCCCACCCAGGTTGCTTATTTGATATAGGTGGTCAATTAGATGCGTTTCTCGGATATTACGCTCGAGTTGGCTGGCCTCCCTTTGGTAAGAAATGGGAAGGAGATTTTGCCAGAACTACCCTAGCCGAATTTGGCATTGAAACTTGTCCTGACCACGAGCCCATATTAGCCAATGAAGGTCCTGAAACCTTTAGTGGTGGCACTCTAGAATTAAATATGGGGCCACGGGCGGAATTACGGTTATTTATCAATACCACTGACGATGGTGAGATATTTATTCTCAAGGGTTCAGGGAATCCAAACAATGACACAATAACTGTTAATGCTATTGGCTATTCTCAAGATTACACTGAAGTGAATAATATTCAGGCTAATGGTGGCAAACTTGATGACAAAATTGATGTTGAAAATATTGCCATATCCGTAGAATTTTCTGGTGGTGAAGGAGATGATGTTTTATCTGGTGGTGAAGCAGATGATGTCATCAACGGAGATAGTGGAGATGACAGAATATTAGGTCGAGCTGGAAACGATAATCTCTCTGGTGGTAGTGGTCAAGATGTTGTTAATGCTGGAGAGGGTAACGATAATGTTTCTGGCGGTGAAGGGGATGATGAACTGTCTGGTCAAGCAGGAATAGATAATATTGATGGCGGCGCTGGAGACGACTTTATAGATGGTGGTGCTGACAATGACGAACTTTATGGAGACAGCAATGACTCCCAAGCTGGCAACGATATTATTCTCGGTGATGAGGGTGACGATCAAGTTTATGGTGGTGCTGGTAACGACAATATTAGTGGGGGTACAGGAGAGGATGAACTAGACGGCGGTACGGGTGATGATGAAATATTAGGAGATGCTGGCAACGACCTGCTCAAGGGAGAAGCGGGTAACGATAGAATTAGTGGCGGTGAAGATGTTGATGTTGTAAGTTATGAAAGCTCTCCCGATGCAGTTGTTGTTAATATTGATGAGACACAAGGTTATCAAAACTCAGGCCCAATAGATGACTTAGAAGGCAACTTTAATATCGACGCAGCCACAGCTCAAGATGGGTTTGGTACTGAAGATAGCTTTAATTTTACTGCTACTAGAGCAACCTATGATGAAACAATAAATACAGTCATTGAGGAAACTATTGATGTTTCTGGAAATCTAGAAAATATTATTGGTTCAGGTTTTGATGACATTCTCATTGGTAACGAAAAAGATAACGACATTGACGGCAACTCAGGCAATGACGTTGTTATTGGTAACGCAGGCAATGATAACCTCGATGGTGGAGAAGGCAACGATGCAGTCAGCTATCGACGCGACCCCAATGCAGTAGAAGTCAACCTCGCAACCAATACAGCTACCGATGGCTTCGGCAACACAGACCAAATATTTAACATCGAAAACGTTGTCGGTTCAGAATTCGACGATAACATTACAGGGGATGAAGAAGCAAATATTGTCACCGCAGGCACTGGTGCAGACAACGTTAAAGGTGGTGCAGGAGATGACAACCTGAACGGCCAAACTGGTAACGACCTCCTCACAGGAGAACAAGGTAACGACATTATTGATGGTGGCAATGATATTGATACAGTCAACTACGACAACTCCCCCAACGCCGTAGTCGTAAATATCGATGAAACAAACACCTACAGCAACGACACCTCCGATGCCAACCCCATAGACTTAGAACCCAACTTCACCATTGAAGCAGGCACAGCATCTGACGGCTTTGGCACAACAGACATCCTTACCAACCTAGAAAATATCATCGGTTCAGAATCAGACGATGTTCTCATTGGCAACGAAAAAGATAACGAAATTAACGCCTTAACAGGCAACGACCTAGTTATCGGCAACGCAGGCAACGACAACTTCGACGGTGGAGCAGGCACAGATGTAGTCAGCTACCTACGCGACCCCAACGCAGTAGAAGTCAACCTCGCCACTAACACAGCTACCGATGGCTTCGATGCCACCGACCAAATATTTAATATCGAAAACGTTGTCGGTTCAGAATTCAACGATAACATCACAGGCGATGATGACGCCAACATAGTCACCGCCGAAGCAGGAGATGATGACGTCAAAGGTGGTGCAGGAGACGACGAACTTTACGGACAAACAGACAACGACCTCCTCAAAGGAGAACAAGGTAACGACTTCATCGACGGTGGAGACGAAAACGATACAGTCACTTATGATAACTCACCCAATGGAGTAGTAGTCAATATCGACGAACAACAAGACTACGAAAACCCAGGCGGCTATCAACACACAACCATTGTCACCGAAAAACCCATCCCCACCGATACCGAACCTGACTTTACCATTGAAAAGGGCACTGCTCAAGACGGTTTTGGAACAACAGATATTCTCACCAACCTAGAAAATATCATCGGTTCAGAATTCAACGATGTTCTCATCGGCAACGAAAAAGATAACCGCATTGAAGGTCTTGCAGGCAACGACATAATGGTAGGCAACGCTGGAGACGACCAACTAGACGGAGGCAACGACAACGACACCGCCTCCTATCGCCGAGACCCAGACAAAGTAAACGTCAACCTCGAACAAAACCAAGCCAACGATGGCTTCGGAGGTACAGACGAAATCTTAAACACAGAAAACGTCATCGGTTCCGACTTCGATGACACCATTACAGGGGACGAAGTAGACAACATCATCCACAGCGGAAAAGGAAACGACATCGTAGAAGCCCGCGACGGAGAAGACATCATCTTCGGCGAAGAAGGAACAGATGACATCAAAGGCGAAGACGGTAACGACTTTCTTGTCGGAGGCAAAGACCCAGATAAACTAGACGGAGGCAACGACAACGACACCGCCTCTTACTTCACCTCCGAAAGTCGAGTTCACGTCAGTCTCTTTGACGGTAAAGGTTGGGCAGGAGACGCCAAAAAAGACACCCTCACCAACATCGAAAACCTCGAAGGTTCAGAATACGAAGACCTACTCATTGGCGACGCACAAAACAATATCCTCAGTGGTTTAGGAGGAGACGACCTACTCAAAGCCAAAAGGGGAAACGACCTCATAGATGGAGGAGAAGGAGAAGACCGCCTCTACGGTCAATTTGGTAACGACACCCTAGAAGGTCAAGCAGGTAACGACCTCCTCAAAGGCGGCAGAGACAACGACCTCATAGACGGAGGAGAAGGCAACGACAACCTCAAAGGTGGAACAGGTAAAGACACCCTTTCTGGAGGAGCAGGCAACGACAACCTCAAAGGTGGAACAGGAGACGACCAACTAGACGGAGGAGCAGGCAACGACAACCTAGAAGGAGAAACAGGTAACGATAACCTCAAAGGTGGAACCGGAAACGACCAACTAGACGGAGGAGACGGAGACGACAACCTCCAAGGAGAAGCAGGAGATGACCAACTCTATGGTATGGGAGGTCAAGACAACCTTGATGGAGGAAGCGATGACGACCTCCTAGAAGGACGATCGGGCAACGACCAACTAGAAGGAGGAGAAGGCAACGACCGCATCTATGGCAACCAAGGTAACGATAACCTCTCTGGAGGAGAAGGCAACGACCTCCTCAAAGGTGGTTTTGACAAAGATACCCTTGATGGTGGAGCTGGAAACGACGAACTATTCGGTCAAATAGACAAAGACCTACTCAAAGGAGGAGAAGGCAACGACAACCTCTGGGGAGGAGGCAACGACGATCGCCTTTATGGAGGAGAAGGAGACGACTACCTCAATGGAGAAGCAGGAAACGACACACTCGAAGGTAACGAAGGCAAAGACCGCCTCTACGGAGAAGAAGGAGACGACGAAATCAAAGGAAACACAGGTCGCGACTATCTAGACGGAGGAGCAGGCAACGACAAACTATTAGGCAACGAAGACAACGACCGCATTTACGGTCGGGAAGGAGACGACATCCTGGAAGGAGGAACAGGTCAAGACATACTCGACGGTGGAGCAGACGACGACTTCATGTATGGAGAAGAAGGAGGCGATCGCCTAGATGGAGGAGAAGGAGAAGACTACCTAGATGGAGGAGAAGGAGACGACCGACTCAAAGGTGAAGCAGGAGACGACCATCTGTTAGGTCAGTCTGGTCGAGATTATTTAGATGGAGGAGAAGGGGAAGACATACTCGAAGGAGGAGAAGAAGCAGACTTATTATTAGGTAAAGAAGGAGATGACCTACTCGAAGGTGGTGAGGGCGATGACGAATTAGACGGTGGAGCAGACGAAGACCAACTTTACGGTCAAGAAGGTAACGATACCCTGAAAGGAGGTACAGGTAACGACTATCTTGAAGGAGGTGAGGGCGATGACGAATTAGACGGTGGTGAAGGAAACGACCAACTATATGGTCAAGAAGGCAAAGACATCCTTTCTGGAGAAGAGGGTAACGACAACCTTTATGGAGGGGATGATGATGACCAACTAGAGGGAGGTACAGGAAACGACTTACTTTCTGGAGAGGAAGGTAATGATACTTTAGATGCTGGAGATGGTGATGACAACCTAGAAGGTGGTGAAGGAGATGACGAACTTACAGCAGGAAAAGGCGAAGACCAACTTTATGGTGATGAAGGTGATGATACTTTAGATGCTGGAGTTGGTCACGACTATATTGAAGGTGGTGAAGGAGATGATGAAATCACAGCAGGTGAAGGTGATGACCAAGCTTACGGAGGTGCTGGTAGCGACAGTATTAATGGTAATGGAGGCAACGACTTACTTGATGGTGGAGAGGGTGATGATGTTATTGAAGGTGAGGAAGGAGATGATTACATTATTGGTGGTGAAGGTGATGATGAGTTAAGTGCTGGTACAGGCAATGACTTGTTAGAAGGTGGTGAGGGTAACGACTCCTTACATGGCAATGAGGGTGATAATATTCTCGATGGTGGGGAAGGTGATGATGAGTTACATGGAGGCAGTGGTAGTGATACGTTTGTTTTGCAGCAGAATGCTGGGTCTGATTCGATTTATAATTTCCAAGTGGATGATGATTTCTTTGAGTTAATAGATTTGACTTTTGAGGAGTTAGAAATAGCTAAGGAAACGGAGTCGAGTGACAATACGGTGATTAGGGTTTTGGATAGTGGAGAACAACTTGCTTTTGTGGAGGGTGTGAAAGCTGATGAGTTGACTGGTTTTCATTTCTTCCCTTTTAGTGGCAGCGATGAGGCAGAATTGGAAACTAATGAGGAGGAAGTAGAAGCGATCGCAGAAACTGATGATGTTGTGGCAGAAGGGGAAGATATTACTTCTGATGCTGAATCTCCAGAAACTGAGAATGAAACTGTGGTAGCAGAGTCGGAAGAGATTACTTCTGATTCTGAATCTCCAGAAACTGATGAGTCGGATAATTCTGTGGTAGAAGGGGAAGAGATTACTTCTGATTCTGAATCTCTAGAAACTGATGAGTCGGATAATTCTGTGGCAGAAGAGGAAGATATTACTTCTGATTCTGAATCCCAGGAAACTGAGAATGAAACTGTAGTAGAAGAGGATGATATTGCTTCTGATTCTGAATCCCAGGAAACTGAGAATGAAACTGTAGTAGAAGAGGATGATATTGCTTCTGAATCTGAATCTCCAGAAACTGATGAGTCGGATAATTCTGTGGCAGAGTCGGAAGATGTTACTTCTGATTCTGAATCTCCAGAAACTGATGAGTCGGATAATTCTGTGGCAGAGTCGGAAGATGTTACTTCTGATTCTGAATCCCAGGAAACTGAGAATGAAACTGTAGTAGAAGAGGATGATATTGCTTCTGAATCTGAATCTCCAGAAACTGATGAGTCGGATAATTCTGTGACAGAAGAAGCGATCGCTTCCAACGAACCCAAGGAAGAGAAAACTGATACTCTAACTGGTGAAGAAGTATCTACAGAAACAGATGACGAACTACTTAATGGTGGGTCTGACTCACCCTCAGACAATACAGATGAGTTTCTACTTGCTGGAGATGAGTTAGCTTCTATCCCTGAAATTGAAGTTCAAGAGTTAACTACATCATCTGATAATAATATGATTGAGGATGATATCACAACAGGTTCAAGGACTATTGAAACTGCCGAGCGTGATAGTCAAGATCCAGTTTTAGCAGCCATAGATACGAATAATATGGCACCGATTTAATTGACATTCTCGGAGAATTCTGGACTCAGGACTTAGGTCATATCAAATCCGTTTTATTGGACATAAAAAAATTATCCAATAGTCATAACTACGCTCATCTTTGTAATTCTCTCTCCTCCTGACTCCTGACTCCTGACTTCCCCTCCTGGGAGGGGGAGGGGCGAGGGGTGGGTTGACTCCTCCTAACTTAACCATTCTATGGCTGTTTAACTGGATTTGATATCATGCTGCGCTTGACCTGTTGCGTAGCGTTAACGCAGTTGTGCGCCAGCTAAACAAAAACTTTTTGCTTGTAGTATTGCTCTAGCCCATGAAATATCTACCTGGCGGGCTAAAATTATACTACAAACTGACAAATTTTTGATAACTTTACTCACCACTAAATTATACACTCAACTCACACCCACAAAATCTCAGTCTTGCTCACATCTCCATCGAACAACTACTATTTTTTTCTCCTAACCATTGCTCCCCTAACCGCTGGAGAGCTATCATAACTGGTTGCACTTCTAACCCTTTATCCGTCAAAGAATATTCAACATGGGGAGGCACTTCCGGAAATACCTGCCTTGCTAACAAACCATACTTTTCTAACTCTCTGAGTCTTAACGTCAGTGTTTTTGAGCTAATTCCTGGCAGTGCTTCTAATAATTCGTGAGTCCGACGATCGCCACTCAACAACTGTTGCAAAATCAATACCGACCACTTACTACCCAATATTCTTAATACAAACTGAATCGGACAATTGTTGTTTAAACACAATATATCCCTCATTTTAACATCCGATTTAACATTGTTATTTTTAACTTTCATTTTCTTCTAACTCTTAAAACTTTATTTTTCTTTAATAATAACCTTTACCACTGAAAAAACAAAATTTTTTACTTTTTGTAACTAAAGATTTTTTCCGACCCTATATTGCAATTACAGTAGAAAGTATTAGGATGTAGATGGAGGTCAAAAATCCTCCTCTAGCTAAAAAACTAGAATCTATGTAGAAATAATCCACCTTAATTATGGAGTTTAAAAGTTAGGGATCGATAAGTTTGTTTTTCTTAACATCCCACAAATCAATCATTATATTTAACATTGTGAAAAAAAAAGAAACAAAACTAAATAAATAAATCCTGCCTCGCAACACGGCATAAATAAAACATTGGAGGAGAAAATTATGGTGAACCTATTAGGTCAAAAAAGCCCAAAAAAAGTAGATGTAACAGCTTTTGTCCTATGGTTTGAAGAAGTAGGAATTGCAGATATTCCATTAGTGGGAGGAAAAAACGCATCCCTGGGAGAAATGATTCAGCAATTAACTCCCAAAGGTGTAAACGTTCCCAATGGATTCGCCACCACTGCTTACGCATATCGGTATTTCATCCAAAAAGCTGGATTAGAGAAAAAACTGCGAGAACTATTTGCTGACCTAGATGTAGAAGATGTCAGGAATTTACGGCAACGAGGCAAACAAGCTCGCACCCTCATCCTCGACACCCCATTTCCAGAAGAATTAGAAACAGCCATCGTCACAGCATATCACCAAATGTGCGACCGCTACGGCACTTCTGCTGAATATTGTGACAAACTAGAAGGCAACTCCAAACAAGAGTGCGAACGCTACACCAAAGAAGTTGACGTAGCAGTACGCTCCAGCGCAACTGCTACGGCAACTCCAAACAAGAGTGCGAACGCTACACCAAAGAAGTTGACGTAGCAGTACGCTCCAGCGCAACTGCTGAAGATCTACCAGATGCGAGTTTTGCCGGACAACAGGAAACCTACCTCAACATTTACGGTGATGAAGCAGTATTAGAAGCTTGCCATAAATGTTTCGCCTCCATATTCACAGACCGCGCCATTTCCTACCGCACCATCAAAGGTTTCGACCACTTCGACATTGCTTTATCAGTGGGCGTGCAAAAAATGGTACGTTCAGACCTCGCCTCCTCCGGTGTCATGTTTTCCATCGATACCGAAACCGGATTCAAAAATGCTGCCCTGGTAACAGCAGCTTACGGTTTAGGTGAAAACGTAGTGCAAGGTGCAGTCAACCCAGACGAATACTTTGTTTTCAAACCCACCCTTAAAGAAGACTTCCGCCCCATACTAGAAAAACGCCTGGGTACAAAAGAACTGAAGATGATTTATGACATCGGCGGTTCCAAACTTACCAAAAACGTGCCAGTGCCAGTTTCCGAACGGGAAAAATATTGCATCAATGACGACGAAATCTTGCAACTGGCAAAATGGGCCTGTATTATTGAAGAACATTATTCTCAAGTGCGTGACCATTACACCCCAATGGATATTGAATGGGCAAAAGACGGTCTCACTGGTGAACTATTTATTGTGCAAGCGCGTCCAGAAACAGTACAATCTCAAAAATCTGGAAGTATTCTCCGTAACTTCAAACTCAAAGGTAGCAGTGATGTATTAGTTCGCGGTCGCGCCGTGGGAGAAATGATTGGGCAAGGTGAAGCTCGTGTTATTCTTGACGTGCACAAAATTGACGAGTTTATGCCAGGGGAAGTTTTAGTAACTAACAAAACTGACCCTGACTGGGAACCAATTATGAAAAAGGCTAGCGCGATAGTTACTAACCAAGGCGGACGCACTTGTCATGCTGCTATTATTGCGCGGGAGATGGGTATTCCAGCAATAGTTGGTTGCGGTGATGCTACTAAAGTGTTGATGACTGGTCAGGAAGTAACTGTTTCTTGTGCTGAGGGTGAAGAGGGCAAGGTTTATGAGGGTATGGTGCCTTTTGAGGTACAGGAAACTTTGTTGGGTGACTTGCCTAAGACTCGCACCAAGATTTTAATGAACGTTGGCAACCCAGAGGAAGCTTTTGGTCTGTCTTCTATTCCTTGCGATGGTGTGGGGTTAGCACGGTTGGAATTTATTATTGCCAATCATATTAAAGCTCACCCATTAGCTTTAATTCACTATGATGAGTTGGAAGATCCGTTAGTGAAACGGGAAATTGGTAATTTGACTGCATTGTACGAATATAAACCTGATTTCTTTGTGGATAAATTGGCGCAAGGTGTAGGTACGATCGCTGCTGCTTTTTATCCTCATCCTGTAGTGGTGCGAATGAGCGATTTCAAGAGTAATGAATATGCGAACCTATTAGGTGGTCGTCAATTTGAACCTGGGGAAGAAAACCCCATGATTGGTTGGCGAGGTGCGTCTCGTTACTACGATCCCAAATATCGCGATGCTTATGCTTTAGAGTGTAAAGCATTGAAGCGGGTACGGGATGAAATGGGATTGACTAATGTGATTCCAATGATTCCTTTCTGTCGGACTCCTGATGAAGGTCGTAAGGTGTTAGCGGAGATGGAGAAAAACGGTTTGAAACGGGGCGAGAATGGGTTGCAAGTGTATGTGATGTGCGAGTTGCCCAGTAATGTGATTTTTGCTGATGAGTTTGCTCAAGTGTTTGATGGTTTTTCTATCGGTTCAAATGACTTGACTCAGTTAACATTAGGTTTAGACCGAGATTCGGCATTAGTGGCGCATATTTTTGACGAACGGAATGAAGCAGTACGTCGGATGGTGAAAATTGCCATTAAAGCAGCTAAGAAATACGACCGCAAGATTGGTATTTGCGGTCAAGCACCAAGTGATTATCCAGAGTTTGCCAGGTTCTTAGTTGAAGAAGGTATTGACTCATTGAGTTTAAATCCCGATTCATTGTTGAAGACTCTGTTGGATATTGGCAAGATGGAGGAGTCTGGTTCCGTGATGGATGATATTATGGATGTGGCGAGGGCGAAATAGTTTGAGGTTGTTGATGATTTCTATTTTTGTGTAGAAACTAGCGATCGCTCCTTTTTACTACATAGATTCTATGATTCTATGTAGTAAAAAGGAGCGATATTGTCTCTTTTTACTGATAACTGATAACTGATAACTGATAACTGAAATCTATTCTTCCTCATCAAAGACGGGCGGCCAAAGCTCGGAAATTGATATTTTCCAACCAGGGAATAGTTCGGGAATGCTCAATATATCATCCCCTGTAAATTCAATGGGTTCTCCTGTGGGGCGATAAATTATTACTGTTTCTTCATCAGGATCGATTAATATTGCGACTTGCACCCCCAGTTCGATATATTTTAGGAGTTTCTTTTTCAGAGGGGGAACTCTATCGCTTTGAGACTTGATTTCCACTGCTAGATCGGGTACCATTTCTGCAAAATAGCGGATGCTTCGTGGCAAGCGATCGGCTTTGACAAAAGATACATCTGGTGCTTTGAGGTTGCTATCGGGTAAGATAAAACCACCTGCGGAGTCGAATACTCGCCCCAGACGACGGGGGTTTATCCAAGCATAAAGAGAGGCACTTAAACGAATGCCTACTTCGCTCGAAACGATATCTGATGGACCCATAACTGATATTTTTCCACCTTCTAATTCTAATTGATAATCTAAACCAGCTTCATTGAATAGGGTTTGCACTATTTCTAAATCTTTGATAGTGACATCCGACATACTTCCTCTGAGTTATATGATGATAGGTTAATTTGTATTTTAGCAGAAAATACTACATATTGAATTTGTTTGTAGTTGGGCTTTAGCCCTAATATTAAGTAATGTAAGGGCTAAAGCCCAACTACGAGCATAATTATAACTGTTCTACCGAACATAATATGAGCTAAGTTGTTTGAGTAAAAAATTCGGAATTTAGACAAATTTTTTCCCCTTGATAATAGACCCAGGTGTTGATATTTGAAAGTATTGAAAGTAATAGTTGACTTTTTTGAGCGTGATAATTTCCCTGAATAGCGGGGCTGAAAAAAAGTCGGAAATGGTTTGATAAAGACCGGATTCTAATGTCATAGATTCTTATGTTCAATATTCCACCGCTCCCAATGCTTTTAGACTGGCTTTTTGGGCGCTGCTTAATCCTGTGACTCCAGTAATATTGGCGTTTTCATAAGGTCTGGGTACTCTCAGGGTTTTGATGTACTCTCTTGTTTTGATGTTCCAGAGTTTAATTGTTTCGTCGGCGCTACTGCTGGCAAGTATTTGACCGTTGGGATTGAAACACCCTTATTACTCTAAGAGAAAGTTAATCGGGGTGATCTGGAAAATATACGATAACTGTGGATATATTTCCGCAGATTAAACCTTAGTATTATTACTGAATAATTACACCAAATTACTGGACTTGATATTATATCAATTTAGGATAAGTACAGTCTGATTTTTTTATACATCAGTAAAAACTAAGTATATTGATATCAATTTAATAAAAAAAATCAGTATTTTTGTGTAAAACACGTTTTTTTTTATTGTCTATTTTTACTTTAGATATTTAAGTATCAGATGTCATAAACCCCGTAGATTATACCCCTTTATTGACTAAAAATAGCTACTGTGATTACATAAATATCACTTGAATTTTAAAATTCAAGCTCCTAGAAGCTTCTGCCTGATTAGGTTAGCAAAAAATCTAGATTTACCAATCAAAAATAATTGACATTGTAGTGTTATAGTGAATATCAATTAGTTTAAATAAGTTTCAAGTTAATTGGTCGATTCAAATTAATTATGGCACAAATTATTCCTGACAGGATTCCAGCAAAAGCTAGTGCTGGTGAAAAACGATTGTATAATATTTTATCTAGGCTACCTGATGATTTCTCGGTTTGGTATGAACCTGATATTGATGGGCGTTATCCTGATTTTATAATTTTATCTCCTGATTTTGGAGTGTTAATAATTGAGGTAAAAGGATGGAATTTCAACTCTATTTTGAAAGCTAACTCAGACTATTTTGAGATTAAATGGAGGCAAAATAATAGAGAAACAAATCAAAAACAAAAATCGCCTCTAAGTCAAGGACGAGATTATCTTTTTAAGATACTCGATCGACTAAAAAAACACCCGGTTTTGACTCGTCAATCGGGTAATTATCAAGGAAAATTATGCTTTCCTGTGGGTGTTGGGGCGGTGATGTCTAATATAAGTAATAGACAAGCATCTGAATCTAAACTTGACCAACAGATATTACCAATAAAAAAAGTAATTTATAAAGATGAATTATTAAACTGGGAAGAAGGAAAAGTACCAAATGAGAGAATTATTCAACGTTTTCAAGAAATGTTTGAAATCCAATTTAATTTTCCGAAATTAACACCCGATCAAATTACGACTATCAAAGGTTCGATATATCCGGAAATTGTGATTAGAGAGGAAAAAGCAACTCCTGATAGCGTGCCTGATAATATTCAATTTTTACCTAGTGATACTATCTTAAAAATACTCGATTTTAGACAAGAAGGATTAGCTAAAAGCATTGGAGATGGTCACAGACGTTTCTTTGGTGTTGCCGGGTCAGGAAAAACATTACTATTAATTTCCAGGGCAAAATATTTAGTTAACCGTAACCAGAATTATAAAATTTTGGTTGTTTGCTATAACGTGAGTCTTGCAGCTTATTTACGCTCCGTTTTACATGAAGATTCACAAAATCCCCAATATCAAAATATAGAGGTTACTAATTTTCATAACTGGGCTAATTCAATTATTGGTTATTCAGAAAGTAAACAAGGTGAAAACTATGATGAATTTATCGCCGAGGCAACTTTAAAACAACTATCGAACTATTCAAGTGAGCAAAAATATGATGCTATTTTAATTGATGAAGCTCATACTTTTGTACCTAGTTGGTTTAAGTGTTGTGTTAGTGCTTTAAAAGATAGTGAAAATGGCGATTTAATGATTGTTGCTGATGGCAATCAAGGTCTTTATCAACGTAGTGCTTTTACATGGAAAGATGTAGGAATTAAAGCAGTAGGTTATCGAACAATTAGCAAAAAATTTGATTTAGATAAAAACTATCGCAATACACAACAAATATTATTGGCAGCTTCAGGAATTTTAAAACCAATAAACGATCGAGTTAGTTCATCATCTTCTGATGATAAAATAAATTTTCCCCTAATACAACCTACCTCAGCAGTAAGGCAAGGTGAAACTCCTCAATTACATTTAGCTATCAATTCAGAAGAGCAAGACAAAAGTATAATTCCAACTATTCAAAAACTTCATAAATCAGGATTAGATTTTAATGAAATAGCAATTATTTACCGCTATAACACTAGGCTAAAATCAATCATTTCCATGATGAATCAATCTGATATACCCACTTATTGGGTTAGTAAAGATAGGAAAAGTAAAGCAAAGTATAATCTCAATTTAAAAGGAGTAAGAATAATCACTTGCGAATCATCTCTAGGATTAGAATTTAAAGCAGTTTTATTAATTTGGTTAGAACAATTTGATGATTCTATAGGAAAAAATAAAACTGATGCAGAAATATTAGCAAGGAGAAAAATATATGTTGGGATAACTCGCGCTCAAGAATATTTGCATTTATTCTCTAATAAAAATTCTAAAATTGTTCCAGAGTTAATTAACGATAATCATTTTAATATTATTAATGAGGGTTAAAAACAATGTCTAATAATCTAATTGAACAAGCTCAACAATTTTTTAAACAGGAAAACTTTCCCGCAGCAGGCAAAATTTTTCGTAAATTTTGGGAAGAAGAAAATAATAGCTATGCTGCAAGTCGTTATTTATCTTGTTTGCGGAAAGCAGGACATCCTGGTGCTGCCATCAGACAAGGAAAAAAAGCTAAGGAACAATTTCCCGATAACAATTATATTAAAAATGAATTGATTTGGGCTTATTATGACAGGGATATTAAGAATTTTTCAGAAGCAGCACACATAAATAAGTTGATAGAACCAGCTATCAATATTTTAAGTCATCAACCAGATAAATTGCCTAAAGAATTAACAGTTATGGCTGTGGTTAAATTAGCAAAACAAAAAAATCAATGGGAAATTGTATCAGAATGGTGTGATAAATTAGAGCCAAAAAATATAGATAAAACTACAATTAATGGCAAAGGAAAATCTAAACAAGAACAATGGTTTTTTGCTAAAGTCAAAAGTTTAATAGAATTAGAATTATGGAAAGAAGCTCGTCTATGGGCATTAGAAGCTATCAAATTATATCCAAAAGAAATTCATTTTTATCGTTGGGCTGCTTTAGCTTTAGGATATCAAGGAAAAGTAAAACAAGCTATTAATGAATTAGAAAAGATAATTTTAACCCAAAGAGTAGAATGGTATATATTGCAAAATTTAGCAAATTTTTATTCCAGTTTAAATCAACTAGAGCAAGCAATTAGTTTTAGTTGTCGTGCAGCTTTAGCATCAGGAGAATATAAAGCAAAAGTTACTCTATACATGAATATTGCTCAACTAAGTTTAGATACAGGAAATATAGAAATAGCTGTCAGAAATATTGAACTATCTAAAGCTATTCGTGAACAGGAAGGATGGAAAATTAAGGAAGATTTACAAAAGCTAGACTTGAAAATATACCAAGAGTTAGAAAAATCCCAAAAGACTGTTGAACTTGAAAGTAAAAATATTAATTACCTAGTTAAATTATGTCAAAAAGACTGGAAAAAACAGGCTTATTCCAATCTGCCTCAAGAAAGTGGAATGATTAATTACTTACCCCAAGATAAATCTCATGGTTTTGTAATTACCGATGATGGTAAACGAATTTTCTTTTTACAAAAAGATTTACCACCTTATTTGAGAAAAGAAAAGCTAAAAGTAGATTTTAATTTAGAAAAAAATTGGGATAGAAAACAGCAAAAAATATCATTTAAAGCTGTTAATTTTTCTGCCTGTTTTTAATAACCTATAATAACCAGTTGATAACAGTTATTTTAATACTGTTGATAGCCCCAAATATTTTTGTAGGGACGTTCCATGGAACGTCCCTACTATTTTCGGAGATGTCTAGTAGTAATAATTAATCATCAACTACATCTTCACAGTCACAGTCTTAGTCTCTGTATACTGCTGTAAACCATACTCTCCCAACTCCCGACCAATACCAGACTGCTTAAAACCACCAAACGGTGCAGCAGCATCAAACACATGATAACAATTTATCCAAACTGTACCAGCACGAACAGCATGAGCCACAGCATGAGCCTTACCTATATCCCGCGTCCACACTCCTGCAGCCAGACCATATATCGTATCATTCGCCCGTTGCACCAGTTCATCAATATCCTTAAACTTAATGATGCTCATCACCGGACCAAAAATCTCTTCTCTGGCAATTTTCATCCCATCCTGCACATCAGCAAATACAGTGGGTGCAATAAAATAACCGCGATCGCCAACTCTTGCCCCACCACATAACATCTGGGCACCATCCTGTTGACCAGACTCAATATAGCTCATCACCTTATTAAACTGTTCTTCATCTACCTGGGGTCCCTGTTCAGTTCTAGTGGCAAATGGGTCGCCCACCATCCGACGTTTTGCCCGTTCCACACTCTTAGCAACAAACTCGTCATAACATTTCTCTTCCACAAATAAACGAGAACCCGCATTGCAACACTGACCTTGGTTAAAGAACAAACCAAAATGCGCTCCTTCAATAGCAGCATCCATATCCGCATCTGCAAACACTATATTCGGACTCTTGCCACCGAGTTCTAAAGTCACCCGCTTTAAGTTACTCTTTGCAGCAGCTTCCATAATTAAATGACCTACTTCTGTGGAACCAGTGAAGGCAACTTTATCAATATCGTGATGGTGGGAAATGGCAGCACCAGCAGTTGGGCCATAACCAGACAAAATATTGACTACACCAGGAGGAAAACCAGCTTCCACCGCTAACTCGCCGACTCGGAAGGCTGACAATGGTGTTTGTTCGGCTGTTTTCATTACTAATGTGTTACCTGTTGCTAATGCTGGGGCAAGTTTCCAGGCTTGCATCAATAGAGGGAAGTTCCAAGGAATGATTTGACCGACTACTCCCACTGGTTCGTGGCGGGTGTAGCAAAAGTAGGAACCATTGATAGGGATAGTTTTGCCTTGAACTTTATCCGCCCAACCAGCATAATAGCGATAACAGGCGATCGCTAAACGTAAGTCTGTATTGAGGGAGTCACTGAGTGGTTTACCATTATCTAGGGTTTCCAGTCTTGCCAGCTCTTCTATATTTTCTTCCATCAAATCTGCTAACTTGTATAGAAGTTCCCCTCGTTTGGTAGCGGACATTTTTGGCCAGTCACCACTGGTAAACGCTTTGCGAGCTGCTATTACGGCTTTGTCTACATCAGGTGCATCTGCTTCCGCAACGTCACAAATAACTTCTCCTGTTGTAGGGTTAATGGTTTCAAACCGTTTGCCAGAGGCACTTTCTACCCACTCGTTATTAATTAGGAGTTTAGTGGGGCCAATTTTCGCTTTTTGTTCTGGTCTTGTAGCTGTTACCATAAATTTCTCCCTCGCTTTGTTGTAAATATAACCTTTTTACCTCTTAGTAGTCTTTTGTCTAAAAAACTTTAGATATTTTTAAGAATACTAGGAGGCTTTTTTGCACTAAATGATGATTAGAGTCCGTACAGACAGCATTTTTGTGCGTCGGCAAGTCCTACCAACAACCTCAAAAAATAGTAGTAATATCTCATTTCTACTTACAGCAGTTATCTAGTTGATGAGGTACAAAGTTTATTGCTCTAGGGAACAGGGAACAGGGAACAGGGAACAGGGAATACAGAAATAAATAGTTTTATAACTGTACCTCACTATCCTCAAAAGTGCTGTAATTGGGATCGGCAAGTTATCAACATTGTTAGAACTTATGCAAAGGAAGAAGGAAGAAGGAAAAAATAGGCGTTGTTTGAGTTTTAAGCTTTTGATATATCCGCGTCCTTTGCTTAGACTAACATATCTATTCCACTATCAGTAAATAGATTTGCTCTCTCAATTAAATAAGTGTATTATATAGATGTAACAATTAATACACATCTCCAATAATCAAAAATAAAATCAATTATCGCACAGAAACTATCAATTATTTTCCCCTACTCCCTACTCTCTCTTTTCTGGAGATGTCTAATAAATAACCAACCATTTATTAATAATATAAACTATGCAAATCACTCAATCTCTCCATGCTGCTCTATTAGTTTCAAACCTCGAAAAAGCCGAACATTTCTATGGTCAAATTCTCAAACTCCCAAAAGTAGACCGCTCCCTTAATTTTCCCGGTACTTGGTATCAAGTTGGCAACTTCCAAATTCATCTGATAGTATCGGAAATAATACCCGATCTAGTTAACTCAGAAAAATTAGGTAGAAACCGACATTTAGCATTTTCTGTGGTTGATATAGATGCTGCAAAATCACAACTATTAGCCAATAATTGCCCAATTAAAATGAGTGCTTCTGGTCGCCCTGCCCTATTTACCCAAGACCCCGACGGTAATATTATAGAATTAAGTCAACAATAAGATAACCTGTGAAAATTATTGCCTATTCATATACAAACCCCCTGTTTGAAACTGCCCCAGACCCCATAACTTGGGGGTGGGAAGTTGACCGCATTTATCACGACTTAGGCGATCGCCAACAACTCCAACAACTCCTACTCGACTGCCAAACTCAAGCAGTTAATTATCTCTTAATTCGTAAACTTGAAGAATTAGGAGACTCTGTAGAAGAAGTATGCGATCGCCTTACAAAACTCCAATCTCTCAATATCCAAATTATTCCCCTCGACTCAGATATCAATATCAACCCCAACTCACCAAGCAATAACTCACCAAGGAAAATAGACCTACTCAGACTCCTCAACCAAATTCGCCAAAATCAACATAGTCGCAAAATTCGCACTGCCCACGCTCGCAACCGCATCAAAGCAATACCCCCACCAGGTAAAGCACCTTACGGATATCGCCGAGGCAAAGACCGTTACACCCTGGACAGAAGTGCTGCCCCCGTTGTCAAAGACTTCTTTGAAAACTTCCTTCTGTTTGCTTCCTTGCGTGGTGCTGTGCGCCATATTCAGAAAAAATACGGCAAGAAAATCTCTGTTACCACTGGGCGACGTTGGTTAACTAACCCCGTTTATCGCGGTGACTTACAATATCAAAATAATGAAGTCATCTCTAATACTCATCTTCCCATAATTTCTAGAGAAGAATCTGCTCAAGTCGAACGTTTGCTCCGACGCAACCGCCGAATGCCACCGCGTACTGCCAGCGCTCCCCACTCTCTGGCAGGTTTAGTTGTCTGCACAGAATGTCAGTCTCCAATGATTACGGCAAAAGTTACTACTTTTCGCAAAGAGAAAGAATATCTATATTTGCGTCCCAAAAGTTGCTCCCGCAAACCCAAATGTAAAGCTTTAGCTTATCAAGAAGTATTAGGACAAACTATAGAAATAATTTGTCGAGATTTAGCATCGGCGATCGCTGCTTTAGAAATGCCAAATATGGATGGAATTAAAAGTAAAATTAAACAGGATATTTCTGATAAGCAAGATATTCTTTTTCAACTACCAAATCTCACGGAGAATGGCATTCTTGACCAAGAAACTGCTGAACTACGTACTTACAAAATTAGAACAGAAATTTCTCAATTACAAAGTCAATTTAACCAGTTACCGCCAGTCAATTTATTAGAAACTGCCAAAGCGGTTTGCATAACCCAATTTTGGTGGGATTTGTCAGAGTCAGAAAGGAGATTTTACTTACGCGAATTTATTAGTAGAATTGAAATTATTCGTCAAGATTTAGATTGGCACTTACAAGTTATTTTTATTTTTTAGTTGTGTTATGGCAGAAGGAAGGAGTAAGAAGGAAGAAAGAAGAAGGAAGAAGGAAGAAAAAAAATTTGGCGTTGCCTGAGTCGTAATACCATAAAGGGGGTTTTAATGAATATAGGACCCATTTGAGATCTATATAATTATGGTAGTCAAGTCTTTTATCGCATCAATTTTGAGGAAAAATATGAAAAAGAAGTGTTGAATTTTTTGTATTATTTCTCCCCACATCTTCCCTCTTCCCTCTTACCTCCTGTCTCCTGTCTTCCCCTCCTGGGAGGGGTTGGGGGTGGGTTTTCTCCTGACTCCTAGCTAAAAAAACGCGCATATTTATGAAGATACCAAATGGGTTCTATAGACTGTTTTAGCCAGTTTTGTATAGTAAGTATAAATTCTGACTCAATTAATAAAGTTTTCATCTAAAATTAAAAGCAATAGCTGATGGCTGAATGCTTACCTTTCTTCTTCTTTCTTCCCTCCTGACTCCTGTCTCCTGTCTCCTGTCTCCTCAATAATTCATTTTTTAACACTATAAATCTTTTTTAATAAATTAAACCAGAAATTCCCCCCCATAGAAATAGCTATGCCACTAATTAGCCAACCCAATATTTTTTTTAATCCTTCTAAATAAGTAATTGATTGACTCACTGAGGTGTTATTTGTTTGTTTTTGACCCCAACCAATAGGTAATTCTAAATTATCTAATGCTGCATTTACCTGATTTTGAATATCCCCTATTTCTAACTCACTTGGATTAGAATTATTATTGATTAATTCCTGGGAATAACTATTAATTGTCGCCCGCATCAAAGAATCTTTTGATAAATTATCAATCATATTTAATGTATCAATATTAGCAACTATAGCAATAGTAATACCAATCAAAAAAGCAACTCCTCTAGCATTACGCTGATAAACACCAGTCGCTCTTTCCATTCCACTATCAAACCATCTCTCAATTTCTTTCTGAAACTGATATAAAGCATTACCTGTTGCTGAAATTTTTGTTGTCGCTTGTTTGGCTAAAATATATAAACTTTTTTGTAAAGATTCAGGCAATAATTCAATCATTTCAATAGCTTTTTGATTGATTTTCCCCTTATTACTTTGCAAATCTGCTTGCACAGCTTTTCCCATTTCCATTACCTCTCTCAAAAACTTCAATAAATTAGAGGCGCTTGGTTCCATTTCAGTTACTAAAACTTTTCTTTCATGGGTATTTGTTAATACTTGTTTGACTAAATTTATTTGGCTAATAAATTCTTGATGAGCTACATCTGGTAAATATTCTAGAGATTTTTCTGTGTATAAATCTAGCTTATTTAAAGTTCTATTTAATGTTAAATCAAGATTAGCAAAATTATTTTGATAATCCTGAATGTTTTGATTCAAATCTTGATGCAAATCCTCAAATTCAGCCTGAATCTTTTTCTGCTTACTGCTATCTTCTATCTTCAAATTTTCTAATATTTTCTTGATATTTACCAAAATATTATCGGTAAAATCTCTTAATTTATCCTCACTAATCATTTGCATTAATTCTTGAAGTTTCAAAGTATCAATTAAGCTAGCAGCAAATGTATCTGACGGAATATAAGAAGGAGCAGTTTTTTCTGCATCAAAAACATTATTAATTCCAGTCACAGCTCGACTTAAATTACCAAGCATCTGAATTATTCTCCGAAATCCTCTTTCTAATGGACCTTTGCTACCACTATAGTTAAGATTTTTAATTAATTGATTTTGATATAGAGAATTAGCTAGTTTTTGCACTTTTTCAATTTCTGTACTAGATTTAGAATTATTTTTACTGATATAGGGTTCACCAGCAATTAACTCTTCAATTGATTTTTTTAAATGAGTGGCTCGCCATTGCAAAATTATTGTCAAAATTGACTGGATTTCACTAGCTAGTAAACTAAAAATAAGATAAATAAAAATTAAACCAATGGCAATATCTAAAATTACAGGTAAGTTCATATTAATTTGATTGATTTTAAGAAGGAAGAATTCAATAATTAACAATTAATAATTAATAATTACCTCTTCTTATAAAGAAGAGGATTGGCTAAAAGGATTTTTTTTCTTCTCTTGGTCGATTGGATATGGCGCAGGTTTCCTCGCCATCCCACCCTTCGAGAAGCTGCGCTAACGACCACTTTTTTCTCTATGAATGGAGAGGCTTTATACCTGAATTTTTCGGTAAGAAGGAAGGATGAGAAAGGAAGGAAGAAGGAAGAAAAAATGGATGGGGATTTATATAAAATCCGATTATACAGTAATTGAAAATTATTTCATCCTAATACAGATTTTCTATTATACCAATTTGAAAAAATAATGTTACGGATAATAGGGGCAATTAAAATACTTTATAGGAGATGTCTCTTGGACTAAAAAGATGGCGTTGCTTAAATGTAATGATAATTAGACATCTACTCCACGCATAGGGAGTAGGCAGTAGGGGTAAAGAATTGATAATTTCTCCCTACTCTGTAGAGACGTTACATACAAGGTCCCTACTCCCTATTCCCTAAAATAGATATCTCCAGAAAATAAACTTGCCCTTTATTTAGCATAAGTTAGAGTTGTATAACTTCCTCACAAAATCATTTTTAATACTTTTTTCCTAGACATTTATTCCCTTTTCCCTATTTCCTATCCCCTAAAATCTACAATATCTCACAACTCAAATTAGATTGCTATATCATTATCAGCGTTAAGCTTTGAAAATAATAGTCATACTTACAAATTGACTTTTGAATTGAATAAATGTTTAACAAAATCAGCGTTAAGCTTTGAAAATAATAATCATACTTACAAATTGACTTTTGAATTGAATAAATGTTTAACAAAATCTTCACCAACAAAAATACCCATATAGATTTACTTATAATTGCCAGCTTATTATTAGCAGCATTGTTACTATTTTCTACTAATTTAGACACATTACCTTTGCGAGACTGGGATGAAGGAATAGTCGCTCAAGTAGCTAGAGAAATAACCAGAAAAAATTGGAATTGGCTTTATCCAACTATCAATAATACTCCCTATTTGAATAAACCACCATTAGTACATTGGTCGATCGCTTTTGTCTACAATATCGCCGGAGTAAATGAATTAACTGCACGTTTATTCCCTGCTTTATTCACAGCATTTTCTGTACCATTAATTTATAGTCTTGCTAGAGAATTATTTCGCCCCCGCACTAACGCCATTTTCTCTGCTTTAGTCTACTTAACTTTATTGCCAGTCGTGCGACATGGACGTTTAGCAATGTTAGATGGGGCAGTGCTTTGTTTTTTTCTACTAATGATTTGGTGCGTTTTACGATCGCGTCGTAACCTCCGTTATTCTTTAGCTATTGGTCTGAGTTTTGCCCTACTTTCCCTCACAAAAGGAATTATTTTAGGATTACTTTTAGGAGCGATCGCTCTATTCTTCCTCTTATGGGATACTCCCCGACTATTGCGTTGTAAATATTTTTGGGGCGGTATCTTACTAGGGATGCTCCCAGTATTTCTGTGGTACACAGCTCAATTTTTCCATTACGGAATAGAATTTTTCCATGCCAACTTTTTCCATCAATCTCTCAAACGTATTTGGCAACCTGTAGGCAGTCACGATGGACCTATTTGGTATTACTTATTGGAAATTTTAGAGTATACTTTCCCCTGGCAACTTTTCTGGTTTCCCGGATTATATCTGAGTTGGAAAAATCGGAATCTCAGTTGGGGAAAATTAGTCTTGGTCTGGAGCGGAATATATTTATTAGCTATTTCGTTAATGAATACCAAACTTCCCTGGTATGTACTACCTATTTATCCCGCTTTTGCTCTAGCAGTCGGTACTTATCTGACAGAAATTTGGCATCAATTTCCAGTAGATTTGGGATACATTCGGTTTCCAGCTTATCAATATCTTCATACTCAAGGTGAGAGTAAAAAACATCCTAAAGGTATCCCTACTATTTATCACCGTCTAGTAGTAGCCATTTTTGCACTGCTCGCCTTACTAGCTTGGGTTGCTTGGCTTGACTTCAGCGGTATTTTTCATCTGGGAGAGGAAAATCAGACAAAACTAGATTTGTACTTACGGTTAATCTCAGCAACTATTGCACTGACAATGACAATAGCAACCATATTATTAAACCAACAAGACCGTCAGTTTTTGTCAATCTTGATTTGGGGAACATATCTTTCACTCCTACTGTTTGTTAATTCCCCTCATTGGATCTGGGAACTACAAGAAAACTATCCAGTCAAACCAGTCGGAGAAATGATTCAGAAATATACACCCCCCGGTCAGATAGTTTATTCCTTCGATACAAAAGACCGTCCCTCTTTAAATTTTTATAGCGATCGCCTCATCAAACGTGTCGGGCCACAAAAAATTCAACAACAATGGCAAAGTCAGTCTCAACCATATCTATTAGTTCAAGCATCAAATTTGAATAACCTTACCCTAGAAAATCTGAAAGTTTTGAATACTGTCAAAGGGTGGGCATTAGTCACCAGAGAAAGCAAAAATTGAAAGTTCAAAAAATTAGAAGAAGGAAGAGGGAATAGGGAATAAGGAAGAGGGAAGAAGGAAGAAGGAAGAATAAATGGATGGGGACTCAAATTTAAACCAATTGTAAACACCCCCGTTGACAGTGAGGAATTAAACCCAAAATAAAAAGATAAAATTATTATTTATTCCCCCCCCCCGTATCTATTAGAAAACTTGACGTTGGTAAAAAGAGGGATGATACCAACCGTGAAAAAAGAATGTTACGAATAGTAAGAGGAATAAAAAGACACGTGCAGGATATTCCCTTTGACAAAAAAGATGATTTCCGACATGAAAAATGGTATTGAAGCCATTCCCATACGACTCCTGACTTCCCCTCCTGGCAGGGGTTAGGGGTGGGTTGACTCCTAAATAATTAAGATTAATTTCATACACGCGCTTCACCAACGCCGAAAACTTTTTCCATTAAAATACAACTTTCATGCTCTTTTATTCCCTCAAATACTTTAACTCCTTTATATTCAAAAGTCTGATAATCTAGAGAAGCTCTATCCTCAAATCCATATTTCCGACAAATGTGCTGCGATATCTTTCCACTAGCTTCTACTATTGCGGTGGAAAATCCTGCTTGAGTTGTAATATTGAGATTATTTTCAACTAATTTATTGCCAATCTTTTTGCCTCTATACTTTTCTCTATACCCCAATAAACCGATACGAAATATCTTGCCATTAACGACTTTTTTTTCCATCTAATACTTCCGATGTAGTTCTTTTAAAACTTGAGAAAAAATCTCAAATTTTTGAGGAATATTTTTGCTTATTTCTTCATAGAACTCACTTGATAAATTATCTGAAATAATAAACCCTGCTACTTCTGAAGTAACAGAATTTTTAGCAATATGAGATAATCCTTCTGCCACAGCTTTTTCGCAAATTGTCTCAGCAAAGGGATAAAAGTCACTAGAAGTTACTTTAAGCGACCTGAACATAGGTTCTGAACTAGGAAATACATCAACTAAACAATTAATAGTTTGTTCTAAATCTTTTTCCTGTAAAATTTCATATACAATTTCATTTTCTTCTAACATGAGTATATTAATTTCTAAAATTAACTTTATTTAGTCCTTAATTATGGGGTTAGTCCCCACTGCCTATCAGAAAATGATTTTAGGAGTTCCTAATCAGGGATAGCTTAAAAGGGGAAACTATTCACCTTATTTATTGGTCAACTGGGCTGCTGAAAAGTCTTTGGGTTATAAGACACGAAGTTTCAGGTCGTTGACTATCCATAAGCAATTAAACCTTCTTCCTTCTTCCTTCTTTCTTCTTTCTTCTTCCTTCTTCAATAACTACTGACTGTTTTGATTATTCAACAGTTCTTTTTCTTGCACCCACTCTAATACTCCATCAAATATACCCAATTTAAAATCAAACTTACTTAGAGAAGCGATCGCCCCTCCAAACAATATGACACTCCCGATCGCCACAACTATAGGTAAATACTGCCTGCTCAAATCGCGACGTAATCTTGCCAAAGGTCTACTTTGCCTTCTCAGCATTTGTCCAATATCTAGCTGTTGGAGAGCGAGGGGGTCTCTGACATAATGGCCACTCCAACTAATTACCAGATGAGAATGACAATATGGACAAGTAAATAGCCCATTAAATACTTCTAGTGGTCGTGTGGCACTGGAGCGATTACAAATTGGGCAGGTAACAGAATGACTCTTAGATGTGGGAGCGCTCATACTTATTTTTATTCAATAAACGAAATTTTTCACTACTCACCTAGATGAGTTTTTTTGATCTGCAATTTTGATTATCTTGCCTATTCTTTTATAGTTTAGCCTTAATTTCTACTGCATAAAAGTTAACTATTCACGAAAATTATCAATCTTCCATTTTTGGAGATAGCCTAGTTGTTTACCATAGGTAAAATTGTATTGCAAGGGGGTAATCGTAATATATTTTTCACGCATTGCTTGGACATCTGTTGATAACTTTTCTACTGAGGAGCGGTCGTTGGTTTCTTCCACATCTTCCTGTACCTCTCCAGCTAACCAATAATAAGTTTTGCCTCGTGGATCGACCCGTTTTTCAAATATATCTATATAGCGACGAATTCCTTGACGGGTAATTTGTACTCCTGCTATTTCTGTTTCTTTAACTGCTGGAATATTTACATTTAGCAACATTACATTAGCTAAAGGTTCATTTTCAATTTTCTTCACCAAATCTTGAGCAAAATTTACAGCAACTTCAAAATTTCTAGAAGTATAACTACCAAGACTAAACGCAATACTAGGAATGTTTTGAACAACTCCTTCCATGGCAGCAGAAACTGTTCCGGAATATAAAATATCTGTTCCTAAGTTGGGACCATGATTAATTCCTGCTAATACTAAATCTGGCTGGGTTTCTAGTAAGGCAAATAAGGCTAGTTTTACACAGTCGGCAGGAGTACCAGAGCAAGTCCAAGCTGTGACGGTGTCATCAAAAATTGACTTGACTATTTCTGCCCGAATAGGTTGATGTAATGTTAAACCATGACCTGTGGCTGAACGTTCTTTGTCAGGACAAACTACAAAAACTTCATGGCCTACCGCTGCTAAAGCATTAGCCAAACTCCGGATACCTTCTGCAAAAATGCCATCGTCGTTACTAATTAAAAGTTTCATTTGGATTGATTTTTGAAAAATAAAAAAGATTGAAGCAAGAACTATTCAATCGCCAAACACAATTCTATAGCAGTCGAGGCAAAGGGCGTGGACAGATAAAAAGCTTAAAACTTAGACAACGCAAGATTTTTCCTTCTCTATCTTTTGCCTTATTGACGAATTAATCAAAATAGGCTTGTATATTGGGGGTCTGAAACCATTGCTGTGTGGGGCTTCTATATCGGAACTCTTTCCCAAACCAAATCCCTAGGGATTGAAATACACCACCTACTCCAGCACAACTACGGTTAACGCCTTGACAAACTTCATCCTGAGCAGCACTCCAATAAAAACCCGGCGGAGTGAAAAATCGGGTTGAACTTTGACAAAAAATCAGATAGAATAATAGTATTGGGAGTAGTTCGCCTATACACATGACAATTTATTCAACCAAAAAAGACTCTACAGTTAAAAGCACAAAAAAAATAACAAACCATACTATCGCTAACAACTCGATCAACTACATCCCGAGGAGCACCCAAAAAAAGCCCGGCCGACTCAAAAATTGAGTTGAACTGTAACAAAAAATTAGATAGAATAGTTACATTAGGAGTGACTCGCCCCTACGCATGACTTTTTATTCAACTAAAAAAGATTTTATATAGAAAAGCACAAAAAAAATAACAAAATAGTAAAGCACAAAAAAAATAACAAACTATGACAACCCAACTAACAGAAATAGAAACCCAACTAACAGAACTACGCCAAACAGCAACAGAAGCGATCGCCACAACAGAAAACCTAGAAAAACTAGAAGAACTAAGAATTAACTATCTAGGCAAAAAAGGCCAAGTATCCAAAATCCTCGGAGCCATGGGTAAACTCAGCCCAGAAGAACGACCAAAAGTAGGAGCGATCGCCAACCAAGTCAAACAAGCCATCCAGAGCAACCTAGACCAAAAGCGGACAAACCTCAAAACAGCAGAAATAGCAGCCAAACTCCAAGCCGAAACCCTAGATGTATCCATGCCAGGAGTATATCGTCCCCAAGGAAAAATCCATCCCCTCAACAACCTCATAGACCGTGCCCTAGACATATTCATTGGCTTAGGCTACACAGTGGCCACAGGTCCAGAAATGGAAACCGACTACTACAACTTTGAAGCCTTAAACACACCACCAGACCACCCTGCCAGAGATATGCAAGACACCTTCTACCTACCAGACGGTAACTTAATGCGGACCCATACCTCCTCAGTCCAGATCCGTTACATGAAAAACCACGAACCCCCCATCCGAGTCATAGCACCCGGTCGTGTTTATCGACGTGACACAGTAGACGCTACCCACGCAGCAGTATTCCATCAACTCGAACTATTAGCAGTAGACGAAGGACTAAGATTTTCAGACCTCAAAGGAACCATCAAAGAATTCCTCAGACAAATGTTCGGAGACCTACCCATTCGTTTCCGTGCCAGCTATTTCCCATTCACCGAACCCTCAGCAGAAGTAGATTTGCAGTGGAATGGTAAATGGTTAGAAGTATTAGGTTGTGGGATGGTAGACCCCAACGTATTGGAAGCAGTAGGTTATGATTCGGAGAAATATACAGGTTTTGCCGCTGGTTTCGGTGTAGAAAGATTTGCCATGGTGTTGCATCAGATAGATGATATTCGGCGAGTTTATGCCAGCGACTTACGTTTTTTGCAGCAGTTTTAAATAGCTATCAGCATTTTCCGTACCGGAATGCTCTGCAAACAGCACTCAGCTTTCAGCTATTGGTTAGTAGACTGACACATCTAAAATAGTGCAATAGGTGTAGGTTGGGTTGAGTAACGTTAGCGCCAGCTTATCCTAATGGATAAACCCAACAGTAGTAAAGTTTTGTTGGGTTGAACGGCAGTGAAACCCAACCTATATTTTTAGGCGTGTCAGTCCAGTAGGGTGTGTTAGCGACAGTGTAACGCACCATTGAATATGTGTCAGTTCACTACTGAAATAATGGTCGATTCTACACCTAATGCACCAGGTGCTGTAGGATGAGGCGTTAGTAACGTACCTGCGTAAGTTCTATAGAACCCCTAACCGTATCTTTTATTGAAATACAAAGGCTTCAGGAAAGCCGTTTTAAGGAGCCTAACAACTATAAGGGTTCAGGAAACCGAAAAATTATGAAAAATGACTGCCAGAATCATAAAACCCAGATGGGTATTGAACTTGTAACTTCTTAAATAGATACCAAATGGCTTCTATATCCTATATATGTTGGGTTTATCCTAACGGATAAGCTAGCGCTAACGTTCCTCCACCCAACCTACTAAGTTTGAAATTACTTTTGACTTAAAAAATAAATATGCATCAACCAGTGGCATTGCTAACATTAATACTAACGATCGCCCTCGGTGTTCCCAAAAGAGCGATCGCTACAACCATGAAAATAGCTCAAACATCTCAAGAAACTGCTAGTTTATGTCGTCAAGTTAATGACGAACAAGGTTTAATCGTTCAAAAAAGACCGACCCCAAATTCTCCCACAGTAGGCACCGTAGATGCAAATCAACAAGTGAAATTAATAGAAGGTTATCGCAATATTAGAGGTCCAGCAGGTCGTACTTGGGTAGAAATTACTGCTCCTATTTCAGGGTTTGTTTCTAGAGGTTTTCCAGGCAATGAAAATAATTTAATAGAATGTTCTGAAGTAGCTACAGAAACTCCAACGGAACCTTCCGATCAAAATACTTCTGTTGATAATTTGCCCACAGAAACACCATCTCCTAATGAGTCCACATCACAAGTAGATCGAAATTTATGTCGTCAAATTGATAGTAAAAAAGCACCACGCGGTTTAGCAGTACGGACAAATGCTACTAGACGATCCGAATATAAAGGAAAAGTTCCTGTTAATAGTCAGCTTACCCTTGTGGAAAATTATCGTTTAATTCCCGACCGAAATGGAGAAAAACGTAAGTGGGTAGAAATTACTTCTCCTTTGTCTGGGTTTGTTTCTGCTGGTAATTTAGTTGAGTGTGACTAGGTGGAGGGAGTGGGGGAGCAGGGGAGTAGGGGAGTAGGGGAGTGGGGGAGTAGGGAAAGAAAGCTTCAAAGGGAAAAGGTTTTTTGATCGCTGATTATCGGGACATTACATTGCACAACTTTTGAGCTTCAATATATAGTAGTTTAACTTAAAGATGAGACGTTTTTTCGTCTGAAACTCCCTCATAGCAAGAAAGCTTTGTCTCAATCTAAAGTTAAATGACTATAACCCAAATTATCTTTATTCAGAGGCAAAGACATCAGTATTGTTATATCAACTAATCAAAAAAAAATGGAGAGAAATAGCTGTACAAAAAGCATCCATTGCTTCAGTAAAAATATTCAAAGGTTTATTTCTTCATTGCCTGTTGTACCAAGGGTGAAAAAAGAATGCTGAAAAATAGCGGTTCCAGTTAATTTTATATCATGTCCGCTAGTATCGTTTGTGTAAACCCAAGAGTGAATATCTACAAAAAATTTAAGTTTTTTTGGACTTTTAAGTCTTCTGTTCTAGATAACTAAAGCCTTCTTCCCTCTTCACTTCTTCCTTCTTCCTCCTTCCTTCTTTCTTACTTATACCATTAATTCACTGCAAATTCTGTCAAATGTCGAACTTCTGGCGGATGAAAACCTAATACAATTTTATTTTTAGGAATACCTGCCATAACTAAATCTAACGCAATTCCATCTTCTAATCCATCTTCGTGAATCCAAATTTTCTCATTAATAATTTCCAAGTGAACTACACAACCATGAACTCTTTTTCCTTTTAAATATCCTACTGTTAATAATAAATAATTTTTGTGGTCTTCACCAACAATAAACTTTCGTTCTAAGTTACCGTGAGCATAGGGTAATCTAGAATATTCTCCCAAAATTTTAGTAATAATTTTCGGAAATTCATCAGCTAAATCCTTCAAATTTTCTGCATCCCATAACTTTGACTGTTCTATAAATGCTGCCCAAGGAGTTTGATTATCTGCAGTTAGTTTCATCAAATTTCCTAACTCTTTAGCTATTTCATAACGCTTACTATTTGCTTGAGCAATATGATTACCTGTTTCAATAATTGTGGCTAAAGGTAAAACAAAAATAGTCTTTGCTTTCTCCTCTTTTTCCAAAATTTCATAGACTTTAACCTTATCCCATTTATTACCTTCAGAACCACAAGTTTCTTTCCCAGGCACACCTAAATAAACACAGAGAATTGAAGTATCAATAATTAGCACTTTTTTCATACTCTCTAATCTGCTTTGAGACTCTTCTCAATTAAACCCTTACTGGCAATTTTCCCTAAAGTTCCTGATGCCATTAACTTCGGTAAATCTTCAATATTCTCTAAAGGAATTAACTGACTTTCTCCAGTTTGTTTATCTCGATAAGCCACCATTACAAAAGGAATAAATTTTGGAGTTAGTTCATCTAATAAAGCAGAATTATGGGTTGTAACTAAAACATCAATTTGGCGCTCCTCACCAATTTCTCTTAACATTTGTAAAAGTAATCCAGCACGAGAAGGATGTAAACCATTATCTACTTCTTCTATAACAATTAAACTTTTTTCTGGCTGAGTTAACATAGCTGTTAAAATTGCCAAAAATCGTAAAGTTCCATCTGACATTCCACAAGCATCAACTATCATTGGTTGTTGATTAGGATGCCAGATTTCTTCACAGTAAAGCATGGCATCGCGACCTAGTCTTCCTACAGTTTCAGCCCAAATTTTTCGCATATCTCCTTCTGGTAATTGTGCCAGATATTTTAATAAATATTCTTCTACTTCAGCTTTCTGTTTTTTGGGTAATGCTGCTAAAACTCCGGCAATATTAGAACCATCTCTTTCTAATTTTTTTGATAGGGGTGAATAATCCCGCATTTGGGAAGGTATGGGATTTAAAATAAAAATCTTTTTGAGAAGATTTGGTACTATACTTTCGGCAAGCATAATTTGATGAACATTATCAAATTCATAGAAAGGAATCTGTGTTGTAAAACGATCCAACCAAGGATTAGGAGTGGGATAAATTTTTTCAATATATTCTTTATCTGCTTCAAAAAGCTTATACTTTACCCCGTCTGGTACCACAGTTGAGGGGATAAAAGAAAGTTGCTGAAATGAATTACTATCTGAGAGTTTTTGACTATCAATCAAAGTTAAAGATTCATATATTACCTGTATAGTAGGTTGAGTTTCTATAGTAATTTTATAAAGATAATCACCCGCTTCATTTTCGCCATCTACTAATACTTGAAAACTAAATTTTGTTTCAGGTTTTCTAACTGCCCATTCAACCCCACCTCTAATACCTGAAGTAAAGCGATCGCCTGTTAATACCGCTTCTACTGAAGTACCTTGCATAATACTATTCAAAAAATCCAAAGCATCAACAACATTAGATTTTCCACTAGCATTAGTACCAATTAAAACTGTTAAAGGGTCAATATATAACTCAGCATGGCGGAAACTTTTCCAATTTTCCAAAGTTACTTGTTTTAACATAAAACCTAACACCTTCTTATTATACCAATTACTAAAAGTGATGCTATACTTAGGTAGCACTTCAATTATTAAGTAATTAGCATCAGCCAAATCATTTTTTTGATAATTGGCATCCTATTTAGCATTAATTATTCTTATTTTTACCACTCCCCTACTCCCCCACTCCCTTACTCCCCTACTCCCCTACTCCCCTACTCCCCTCTTTCCCTCAACTTCAACAATATTTCATCATGTACTTCCCGCGTAATAGGATATAAATAAGCCAATAATAATCCAACAATTAAAAACACAGTAGGCAACGGACCAATTGCCACCCGAATTGCCAAAAGAGCAGACTCCGGTTGAATAGGTCGAGTCTCCCCAGGAACACTTTCAATAAACCCAGCAATATCCAAAGCTACCCCTACCAAAAACAATCCAATAGCTAACCCTACCTTCTGCAAAAAAACCATAAAAGAATAAAAAATTCCCTCCCTTCTTTGCCCAGTATTTAACTCATCCAAATCAATAACATCAGGAAT
>NZ_RCBY01000715.1 GCF_003838195.1 Okeania hirsuta | reverse complement strand
TTTTTTCAAGCTTTTAAGCCTTCTTCCTTCTTCCCTCTTCCTTCTTCCTTACCTTCGCTATACAATACTGATGCTACCGGACATGATATTACTTCTTCCTTCTTCCTTCTTACCGACTCCAATCTTCAACTTCATACAAAAAACGAGTTCCACCAATTAATTTACGAAGACCGAAACTATTCAAAGGAAAAAAGAAATTATTTTAATGGTTCGAGCAACAGGAGATTTATTTCAGGGAGAAGCTGCGCGGGAAATTTTAGATTTGCCTCATGGTACAACGGTGCGAATTAAACCTAATAACTTGGAGAAATATGTGGTGTTTGTTCAGAGTACGTCGGTGAATCGTAAATTAATTGGTGGAACTCGTTTTTTGTATGAAGTTGAAGATTGGAGTCGGTAAGAAGGAAGAAGGAAGAAGTAATATCATGTCCGGTAGCATCAGTATTGTATAGCGAAGGTAAGGAAGAAGGAAGAGGGAAGAAGGAAGAAGGCTTAAAAGCTTGAAAAAA
>NZ_RCBY01000714.1 GCF_003838195.1 Okeania hirsuta | reverse complement strand
ATGATGGAGTGAGAAGTCTGCCTTTAGATGTTGAATTATATCAAAGTTCATCATCTTTACCAGAGGGGAAAGATGATAAAGAATTTATCAAAAAACCTGATTTAGCAATCAAGTTAGTTCAAAAAACATTGTTCAGAAAACATCGGCCTGGTATAGTTTTAGTGGATGGAGGTTATGGAAATAATTCCTCATTTTTACAGGAATTAGAAAGATTGGAACTTAACTATATAGGGGGTTTAGCTTAAAATCGTTTGGTGAATGTTATCAATCAAAAAACTGGCAAAAAACAATCATAAAAAAGGTTAGATGAAATAGCTCTATCTTTACCTCAAAAGGATTTTCAAGAAGTAACTTTAGAACAAAATATACCCCAAACAGTTTGGGTAGCTACCATAGAAGTAGAAACCAAAGGTTTAACTGGTCCGAGAACTATTGCTATCGTCATCAATAATAGTTCTATATCTGAAGCCACTGAAATTGATTATTTAATTACAAATAAACAATAGACTTGTCGC
>NZ_RCBY01000713.1 GCF_003838195.1 Okeania hirsuta | reverse complement strand
TACCGCTTAACCCAACCTACCCTAGCTTAATTCTGTCTCCTGACTCCTGTCTCCTGACTCCTTCTTCTTTTACCCAAACTTAATCATTTCTCGACCTGCCATTTTTGGCATTTCACCCTTTAATAAAGGTTCTAAAGTCGCCTTAATTCTATCGGCAGAAGGCGGACATCCAGGCATAAAAATATCCACAGGAACAACTTCATGCACTGGTCGAACTTTATCAAGTAATTCTGGTACAATTCCCGGCGCATGTGGTAATTGTTGATTTTCATCTGCCAACTCTAAATAACTTCTTTCTAAAACAGGTTTCGTACCACCCAACATATTTCGCATAGCTGGGACATTAGCAGTAACAGCACAATCTCCAAAAGAAATTAACGTCTTAGTCTTTTTCCTAACTTCAAAAATTATTTCTAAATTATCCTGATTAGCAATACCTCCTTCCACCAAACAAACATCAACATTTTCTGGATATTCTTTAATATCACTCCCCACCGGACTATAAACAACCTCGACATGATT
>NZ_RCBY01000712.1 GCF_003838195.1 Okeania hirsuta | reverse complement strand
GGAGACAGGAGATATGGAAACGAGCAAGGAGGTAGGAGTAAGAATTGTAAGAATGATTTTTATGCCCAACTATGAGCCTAAAATACTAACTTTTTGAGCATGAAGAGCTGAAAAATTTGCACTTTTTTCGACCCCAAAAAGGCACTTATCTTTGTATGTCAATGCTTTTAGATTTAATCAGAAAGCCCTAATAATTAATAATTATTAATTATTAATTGTTGAACCCTTCCTTCTTCCTTCTGCTATGTGAGTTAAAAAATTTTCAACATTTGTGCTGCTTGGACTAAACCAGGCACAGCTTGTACAGGCCATTTTCCTTCTGCCCTGCGCCCTTGATTTAAAATGAACTGAACAGTATAACTTTCTGGAAACCCTTCTACCTGCATCCAGAGCAAATCACTTTCAGCTTCGCAGACTATTCTCTCTTCATCCATCAACTCATCTGCCATCTGGTTTATAGCTTTATTTAACTGGTCTAATAATCTGCAAAAATCCTCAAGTTCTCCTTCTGTTAGTTCTATTGACCAC
>NZ_RCBY01000711.1 GCF_003838195.1 Okeania hirsuta | reverse complement strand
GGCTTTGGTGGGTGGAGAATGCTGTAAAATCTAAAGTGTCACAAGGAAAGCTCAAAACAATCCACTGTCCCAAATGTCTATCATCTCGATTGAAAAAAAAAGGTTTTCGTCGGGGGAAACAATGCCATCAATGTCAAAATTGTGGCCAACAAGATTGTTGAATCTCCAAGTAATAACGCTGATCATCCAGAAGTCAAAAAACTCTGTCTCAAAATGTATCTCAACGGCATGGGATTTCCAGCCATCGCATCTAGTTACAGAAATTGACCATACTACCATGATCAATTGGGTAAAAGAATCGGCACAACAGTTATCCGATGAACCACAGGATGATGAAATTCCTGAAATCACTGAGATTGATGAAATACAGCGGTTTGTGGGAAATAAAAAACAGATTGTTTGGAATAGCTTGTGTGGTTAATCATTGGAAACCGGGAATTATCCTTTGGGAAATTGGCGTTCGCGATAGCGATGCGGAGCATGATCGCTCCAGGGCAAACTTTTGAGAAGTTATGGCAAGTTATCCAGT
>NZ_RCBY01000710.1 GCF_003838195.1 Okeania hirsuta | reverse complement strand
AGAACGAGCTAAATTTTCAGTAATATTTGCTCCTAAAGCACCTGCACCACAAATAGTTATTGACAAATTTTTTAGCTTTGTCATAACTTCTGAACTGCGGTAAATTTGTTCGTGAAAAAACATAGTTTGGAAGGAAGAAGGAAGTAAGAAGGAGGAAAATTATGCTTCTAATTTACGAATAGTGGCTATAATGAGACGTTGTAGTTCATCAACTTCTTGAATGATAGAATTAAATAATTCTGGTTTAGCTAAATTTACTGCTTTAGCAATAATTAATTGGGTATCTAACTCTCTGAGAGAACCTAGAGCAATTCTGAGAAAACGTATATATTCAACTTTACTTATTCTGCCATATCCTTCAGCAATATTTGAGGGAACTGAAACACAACTACGACTAATTTGACTCGTTAAACCGTAAAGTTCAGAAGTGGGAAAATGTTGAGTTATTTGATAACAATTAATAGCCATTTTAACACCTCTTTTCCATATATATTGTTCTCGATGACTACCCATAATTTAAAATACCTTTAA
>NZ_RCBY01000071.1 GCF_003838195.1 Okeania hirsuta | reverse complement strand
AGGGCATTATTGGGTTTTTAGTCATTTGTCAAAAAAATTAGATGCGTTTTCCCTGTGATGGTGTGGATGAGCGATCGCTTACCTACCACCCTCACCAATAATGATGATTATGATCACAAATTATCTCAATTTTTCACACTCGCCTATAGCCTTTAAACCTTTATTTAACAATGTTTTTGAAGTGTTTGTCACCCCGTGAGGCTAAGATACTCATCATAGCTTTTACAGCGTATTTCATATTAGTGAGGTACACCAGTTGCGGGCCAAATGCCCGCAATACAAACACTTTAGCGAATAATTAATAATTAATAATTAATAATTAAATAATTCTGGTTTAAAGTCTCCCCTTTGAAGGGGAAAAAAGCGGTTGAGGGATGGCGTTAGCGGAGCGGCTCTGTCAAGAGCTAGTCCCCTCGCCATATCCAATCAACCAAGACAGCGGTCGATCTTCGGAGCTTCCCGAAGGATGGGATGGCGAGGTCTCCTCGCCATATCCAATCGACCAAGAGAAGAAATAATATTTCCTTATATTCAATTCCGTAACGGTTTTAACCAGAGGTAATTATCAATTATCCATATCAATTATCAATTAATTAACATTCATCTTTGTACCTCATTTACCTTCAATCTACTATAAATTCCTAAACTCGATTATAGCTATTCTCCCCCTGATTAATTTTATTAATAAACCACATTGGCATTAACCCAATCCATTTTTCTTGAATAACTCCATCTTTCAAAACAACTGCTGTAGGTACTACCTCTATCTTCAATTTTTTATACAACCTTTTATCTACTGCAACAACGGGAAAATTCAAAAAATAACTATCTACAAAATATTGACCTTTTTGAATATCATCAGTATCGATTAATCCAACTATGGCTGGTAAATCATCTTGCCATTGCACTAACTTCAACACACCTAACCAATGTTTACATTGAGAACATTCAGGACTCATAAATACCACAATTACAGACCCAGACATTAGAGATTCTGAATCTTCTCCCAGCCATTCTAACCGCCATTTTCTGTTTTCTTGTAAAGGGGTAAAATCAAGATACGGACGACCATTTTCTTGCATATATTCTAGGGAGCCAGCAGCTAAAGCATAGCTAATGATAAAAGTTATTAATACTACCAGCCATTGCCACAAAACAGTAGGTCGATAAAGACCAAAAAATTCAGCAAATATTAACAGAAAAATATAAATAGCATTGAGAATTAAACTTTGGGTAGGAGTAATTTCTAACAAACCATTATAACAACCACAATCTTCAGTTTTACCAGTTGATGTACTCCAGTAAGTAAGCATTGATAAATTAAGTAATAATAAAATACTTAATGGCATGATTATGGTTGGTAAAACTCTTAAGATTAAAGCAATTCCTAAAGCTGATTCAATAGCAGTAAATGTAAGGGAAATAGGTATAATTAATTGAGTATTTATTAAATCTAGTTTGGCAATATGTTGGCTAAATTTCCAAGGTTCTATAATTTTGGCAATACCAGTAAAAAGAAAAATACTACCTACTATAGTTGAGGCGGTAGAAGCTAACGTAAATAATATCATATTCTAGATTTTTTTTGCTACTAAGGTTGATGTTTTGCTAAATAATGATTGCTATCATTGTATAATAACAATAGTTTGGAGCAAAACAGCAATTACAGGACTTACGCACGGAGACAAATAGACTGAGGGCGAATGCCATTCGCCCCTACATATGGTGTTTTTAAGGTAAATTTGCGTAAGTCCTGATTATGTCTACATCACCAACAAAAAATAAAATTAATTATTATCCATAAATTATTAATTATTTCTCCCTGTTCCCTGTTCCCTGTTCCCTGTTCCCTGTTCCCTGTTCCCTGCTATACTATGAATCAAGACCTAAACCGACAAAAGACACAAGAAGCACTAATAGAATTAGCATCAGTGCTGCAACCGGAATTCAGTCAAATACCCCAAACAGGTACTCCCCTATTAATTGCTTTCGGTATAGTAACCAAAGCATTAGGCATAACTGTTAATTATATACCAAAAATAGAAACCGAAGAAACAGAAGCAGGATGGGAAGACCCCATAGAAGCGATCGCTAGTACCTCCCACATTCGCACCCGTCGCGTCACCCTCACAAATAAATGGTGGCAACAAGACTGCGGACCTCTATTAGCATACAACGAAGTCAAAAATCGACCAGTTGCCCTACTAAAAGCAGCAAACTATGAAATTTTTGACCCCATAGAATTTACCCGCATTCCACTCAACCAGACTACAGCTCAAGAATTAGCATCAATAGCTTACACCTTTTACCGCCCTTTTCCCAATAGAGATATTTTAGCCTTCGATATCTTCAAATTAGCTTTTAGAGGTAGATTTAAAGATTTGCTGACAGTTGCTGTCACTGGAGTCATAGCTACCTTATTAGGAATGTTGACACCAGTAGCTACAGGTATCATCATTGATAACGCAATTCCCGATGCCAACGAAAAATTATTAATAGAAATAGGTTTGGGTTTGTTAGCAGCTAGTTTTGGAGTAACAATATTTCAGTTAACCCGCAGCTTTGTCACTCTCAGATTAAAAACCATATCTAGCTCCACCATTCAAGCAGCAATATGGGACCGACTCCTCAAACTTACACCAGCCTTTTTTCGCGAATATTCTACAGGAGACTTAGAAAACCGCGTTTCTGCTATCAGTCAAATTCGCGACCGACTCACTAGCACTATCCTCACAACAATATTCACCAGCTTTTTCTCCCTACTGAATTTAGTATTACTATTCATCTATAGTTTTCCCCTTGCTCTCATCGCTTTTGCTATCGCTTGCCTCACCAGTTTTGTCACCCTATGGTCAGGAGCGATCGCCCGTAGCAAGTTACGCTCCTTTCAAGAAATATCAGGAGAAATATTCGGTTTGACAGTGCAACTCATTGGTGGAGTCTCAAAACTACGAGTTGCTGGTGCCGAAGAACGTGCTTTTGCTTATTGGGCAAAAAAATACAGCCAACAAACAAGACTAATGCTCGGTAAGCAACTCATTGAAGACTTAGTTACTGCCTTCAACACAGCTTTACCAACAATAAGCTCTATTTTACTGTTTACATTAACTGTTTATTTAATTCAAACAGAGGAAACAGTTTTATCCATAGGAAAATTTCTAGCTTTTAACACTGCATTCGGTACATTTATTAGTGGAGCGACAAACTTAAGCAAAACCATCGTCAATATTATAGAAATCACAATCTTATGGGAACGCGCTCAACCTATTTTAGCAGCAAAACCGGAAGTAGACATCAACAAATCTGACCCAGGGCAACTTTCCGGTAGGATAAAACTAGATCGTCTTAGTTTTAGATATCGTTCAAATACTCCACTTATTATTAATGATATTACCATTGAAGCAGAAGCAGGAGAATTTATTGCTCTTGTCGGACCTTCTGGCAGTGGAAAATCAACTATTGTACGGTTACTATTAGGATTTGAAACACCAGTAGCAGGAACTATTTATTATGATGGACGCGACTTATCAACCTTAGATGTATCAAGAGTGCGACGACAGTTAGGGGTGGTGTTGCAGAATGTAGGACTCAATAGTGCTTCCATTTTTGAGAATATTGCTTGCGGGGCGTTAGTAACGTTGGATGACGCTTGGGAAGCAGCTGAAATGGCGGGTTTTGCAGATGATATCGAAGAAATGCCAATGGAAATGAATACTATTGTGTCTGAGGGAGGGGGAAATTTATCTGGTGGGCAAAGGCAACGGTTATTAATTGCACGAGCGTTGGTTTTGAAACCCAGAATTTTGATTTTTGATGAGGCGACAAGTGCTTTAGATAATCGTACTCAAGCTATAGTAACTGAGAGTTTAGAGCAGTTGGGGGTAACTCGGATAGTTATTGCTCATAGGTTGAGTACGATTCGTAATGCTAACAGAATTTATGTTTTGCAAGGGGGAAAAGTTATACAGCATGGGAGTTTTGCAGAATTGGCAAATCGGGAGGGGTTCTTTGCTAATTTGATGGCACGACAGATGTAATTAGGGTTTGCGCTCAAAAGTTTTTTAGTAGGGGTAGGAGACAGGAGACAGGAGACAGGAAACAGGAGACAGGAGACACGGCAAATTTAGAGGAGGTAGAAGTAAGAATTGTCACTAAATTTTTTTGTCCTTGATTTGCCCAAAATGCTAACTTTTTGAACGTTTTTGACTAAAACAAGCGCACTTTTAGGGAAGTTCAGAAGGCTAAAACCTTTATCTATCAATGCTTTGATCATTAATCAGCAAGCCCTAATTATTGTTTATATCAAATCTGTTTTATTGGACATAAAAAATTCTCCAATCGTCATAACTACGCTCATCTTTGTAATTCTCTCTCCTCCTGACTCCTGACTCCTGACTCCTCCTGACCAAAAAATAAGGTCTCAAGCCTCCCCTTTCAAGGGGATGAAAAAAAATAGATTCAGTATTTCAAGCCTCCCTATTCCATTGAGGTACTGATAACTGATAACTGATAACTGATAACTGAAATGACTTAAGCATTCTATAACTGTTTAACCGGATTTGATATTATATAGCAAGGAAAGAGTTGGTTAGGACAGAGATTGATGATCGACCTGAGACAGAGAAAAGCTTTTTCCACTGTTCCCTGTTGCCTGTTCTCTGCTATAAAATATGGTTTGTTAAATTTAGTATGTATATAAATGATAGTCCAAGACGATAGTCGGGAAAAGGAATTAATTCAGTTATTTAATTTAGAAAAACCAGCTAACTCAACTCGTAGTGGAACAGATGCCATCTTAACTTTAAATAAACTAAAAATTCCTTTTGAATTAAAGTCAACTACAAAGACTTCTGTAACTACAGTTAGAGATTTTGGACCAGAGCATATTAAGAAGTGGAAAGGAAAACATTGGTTATTTGGTTTCTATGACAAAGGTGGTAAAAACCTAAAATATTGCTTGTATGCTTCCCCTAAAATGATGAATTCTTGGATTAGTGAAAAATCAGCTTATATCGCATCAGATTATAAACTTGCTCAATTAATACCAGAGCTGATTAGCATATCTTTATTATATGAAATTGTTGGGCAAAAAGAGATTTATACCCTCGAAGATGCTCAACGTTTGCACAAAAGACAATACACAATTCAAGAATATCAAAATAAAATGGATTTAGAATTTGGCTACTCTCCTGAGAGAATGCTTTTAATTTTAAGAGATAGATGTCAATATTTAATAGAGAGAGGTTCAACTTTAAATAATCCTCATATTCCAGCTTCATATTTTCAAGATTTGGAAAGAATAACTAATAATCATGCTCAACGTTTAAGAGAACTTGTAACAGAAGCTATTCAAGAAAATACCTGAGAAATAGATACTGCTATTTGATAAGCCATAGGTGGTGGTACGGCATTTCCAATTTGACCTAATGCTTGATAAACTGCACCAGAAAATTGCCAAGATTCAGGAAAACCTTGGAGGATTCCACAGTCAGGAACAGATAGCCTAAAATGATTATTTTTTGCTACAAATAAATGTGCATTTTCTCTATTTTTAGCTACTCCATTCGGCCAAATTTGTAATTTTTCCCAAGCCTTTTGTGCAGAAACGCTACTTAAAATAGAGGTAGTATGGCGGGGTCCAGTTAATCCACTTCTGAGAGTAGGTGATAAAGCATCAAATCCAATATTTGGTAATCCTAAAGCTTCACGAGTTCCCATACAACATTGTAATTTTTCTGGAGCTTCTAAATTATCAAAAATATTAAGTTGAATTGGTTTTTTAGATTGATTTTTTGGTAGATGATGCCAATAATGGGTAGGCTGAGGAAGTTGATATTTTCCTAAACATTTTTCATCACGAAAGCCAACTAAAAAAACCCGCTTTCTAATTTGTGGAATGCCAAAATCTGGAGCATTCAAGATAAATTTCGTGAGTTTATAGTGAGGAACTAAAGGAAACTCAATAACTTCTTCAACATATTTACTAAATTTTTTACTTATCAATGCAGTAACATTTTCTGCCACAAATATTAGAGGTTTAATTTCCAGCACAGCACGAATAAATTCGGGAAACATATCACGATTATCTTCCTGACCTTTTTGGCGACCAGCAACGGAAAAAGGTTGACAAGGTGGACCTCCATGGATAATATCAACTGTTCCACAATAGGAGCGCCAATCTATCTTTGTGACATCTCCCTTTTCACCTGAAAAAACTTGCCAATCTGGTCGAAGGTTACGCAAAGTATTACCAGCCTCCTTGAGAATATCGTAGGAGGCAATATGAGTAAAACCTGCTCGATCAAAACCAAGGTTAAGACCGCCACCACCACTAAATAAAGACAGGGTTCGCCATTTATTTCTAGGCATTTGTGGCATCAGTTTTTCAGGATTTAGATTGGGAATATTGATCGGATGAATAGGTTTTTGCCCTTCTCCATTTAAGGCTTGTTTTTTAGCACGACTAGATGCTTTTGAACGTTGTCTATAAATTTCTCTTTGCGCTTCGGTAATATTCCAACCATGATGGGATGATAGTGTTGACATTATACTAATTTGATAAATGTTTGCTACAAATAGTTAGGATATTTCTTAGGAGTCAGGAGTCAGGAGTCAGGAGTCAGAATGAATGGTTTCAATACCAGTTTTTAAGTCATCAGTTCTCTTTTTTTCTTGGTGCGCTATCATGTGCAACTGGCGTCATCACGGGGTCGCATTGCTTTGTCAAAGGAACATTTCCTGCACTTGTCTTTTGTCCCACTTATTATTCGCAACACTCTTTTTTCAAGTTGACATTAGACATCTCCAACAATAAAAAATCAAATCAATTATCGTACTCTTATTCATCAATTTTTTCCTCTACTTCCTACTCCCTATTTTTGTAGAGATGTCTATTAGGGAAAAGTTATAAGTTTTATCTTAATTGATGGCGTTGCTGAATCAAGGTATGAAAATAAAAATAATCTCAAGTAAGAGAGTATATTAACCATTATCATAAACTCTACCTCTCCATTTTTTAGGAGTTCTTATAGCAGATAAAAATATCCGCAAAACTGCAAAAGGATCTGCTAAAGGAGATAACCAAAATAACCAACCAACTTTAGCTTTACTTAAATCATAAGAAGGAGCGATCGCTAATAACAAAGCAAATCTAATTAATAGTAAAAATAAATTTAATCCAAACAATAAAAACCTGGAAGATAAAGAAACATCAACAGACAAACTAAACAATAAATAACTCAAAACTATCAACAAAGGTAAACCCTGCGTAGCTGACAATAACCAAAGGTCACTCCAAACTTGAGCAGTAGGGGAAGCATCCTTAAGGTCAAGCGATCGCCCCCACTCCTGCCAAGTTTCTGCCATACCCTCATACATCCTGACCTGCAAAACCTCCGCCCCATCCAAAAACCCCACCTTAAAACCTTGGGCAGCAATATTTCTAGCCAGAGTTACATCATCACAAAAAGAACCCTTAGCACTGCTATAACCCCCCACCTCTGACAACACCGAGCGCCGACACAGAAAACACTGACCATTGGCCATAACTCGTTCCGGCGTTTGTGCCCCCGTGCCAGTTGGTCCAAATCTATAGACTAACGTGCAGTATTTTAGATTTTATATTATCTCTCAAACAAAGCCAAGAATTTATTCCTTCAAATACCTTTGCCCCTGGTGTTCTCTCTAAAATCTAAAATTGATATAACTTGTGAGTTATTTTACAGCCATATTTACCTGTGTCACAGGTACTTTTACCTGATCATCACTCATAGCATTGTCGAGGGACATATCCACCTCACTCAATTGATTAGCTGGAGATATCCACCACAGGGCGATCGCTGGAATTACCCCTAGCACTACACTCAAACAAGTAGGTAATAAGAATCTAGCATCTAAGGCAACGACAGTAATTGTTGCTCCAAAAGCAAAGTTAACTAAATAGGTAATGAGTGGCAGATTTAAATGTTGGCGGGACAATGAAATTGTTTTCTTGCGCCAAAACCAAGCAGCTACAGACATATATATTGCACCTGTACCTACCCATCCCAATAAGTTGCGGTAAGGCATACCAAAGAAAGAGCCTTCCTCTTGAAATGTCCAAAACGGAAATGGTGCCTGACTCATGGCTGGGTCAAGGACTAAGTCCCAAGCTGTTAGAAGCATTGCTCCTGTAGCGATCGCTCCTACATGACGCAACCAAGAGCTAGAACTCTTAACCTGTAAACTACAACGAGCTAGTAAATAGCAAACTAATCCCATATAAAACCAAGATAAGGGAATTGTAAAAGGTACTAGACCTGCAATTTTGTATCCTAAGCCACTCAGGTAAGCATAATCCCCAAAAGGAAAACCCGTGCTCGTGCCCAATAGTTCGCTACTCAAAGATAGAAACACAGAAGGCAGCATAAAAGCCAGAGTTGTACCTATTCCTAAATTCCTCATGCTATACAAGGCAACTGCTAATGCTCCAAAGATAATGTAAGTTGCTCCTCCTCCTGCCATGCTCCATTGGAAAGCAGTCTGTCCTACCGGAGGCAAACTGATAATAATTTCAGGATTAGGTAGAACTATTAACAGACCTGCTAGTCCAAAAACTGTTGACAATATATGTACAAGTAATAGATAGCCTTCGGCAATCATAAGTTGCTTCATAAAAGTCCTATTTCTGAGTTCAAAAATCAGTAAATTTCTAGTTTTGTGTTCTTGCGAAAATACTCCAAATCTATTCTGTGCATCAGCAGCAGAGAGTTAGAAGTATTTTTTCTGAGTGGGACTAATTTTTTCTAGAAACCAATCCAGCAAGACACTATCTATTAGTTTACAAATCTTTACAAGAAAAAGAACCCCAATAACTTATATCTTTTGTTTGACTTTGTATTTTTAAAATTTGTTTTAATAAGTTCTCAGAAATTGAAGGTATGTTTTTGTATCATAAAGTATGATATATGTCAATATTTGTGGCGACCATAGTCGTCTGAATCAACATAGTACAATGCGGTGGAAATAGCCCAGTATAGTGCTACGCGCAAGTCAGAAGTTAGAAGTAATCCCTGATTTGAAATATCAAAAGCTTAAAACTCAGACAACGCAATATTTTTCTTCTTCCTTGTGCCTTCTGCTATAAATGAAAAGCGCTATAAACCCATCAGGGAAAAGATGAACGATAAATATAAATGCTTTTTCATACACTTGTTTTTAAACTATTCCCTGTTTCTAAGCTTATGCAAAAAGTCTCCTCTAAAATAAGCTGAATTTTCAAATAAGATTAAGGAAATTATATTAAGCAATACCAATTCACTTTAGAGATGTCACAAATAGTTTCAAATCTTAGATGTGAAATAATTTCCTGAAATTATTGTAGTGTCAAAGTTTTAAGCTTGTAAAATCTTATTTTTAACTTTTGACTTTTGACTTCTGTGAAACGGTATAAACTTAGTTCAAATAAATATTAACAGGAGATTAAGTGATTATAGAAATTTTCACAACAGGAATTATAGTCTTAACTATACTTCTAAGTTTAGGCTGGTTAGCACTAGAATTACAATATCGTAGTCGTCCAGGAAATGCTTTAGAACTAACCTCTGGAGAATGGCATTTAGCAGTTGCAGAACCAGAAAATTACCTATTAGTGGGTGAAATGGAATTATGCAACCGTACCAAAAGCTTAGAAATTATGGTGCCAGAAATACAAGCAGAGGTAAAACTGCTGTCTGGTGCAAGTTTAGAAAAAGTAAATTATCAAACTCAAATTATTCCCTTCCATGAAGATGCTCCAGCTAGACCCGATAACTATTGGTTTGCTTATATCGTTAAAGTAGGAAAAAAGACAAAACTGAAGATATCAATAGATATTCGTGGGGAAAATTTAGACCAACTCAAGTCAGCTTGGATTAAAGTCAATTATATTACCTATGGGCCTCAAGGTCGCATTCCCAAAACTCGCCATATTGTAGTACCTCTCAAATTTCCCGATCCTAAAGCTACTCCAAATCAGCGAGAAGCGCAAAATGCAACAGTATTTCCCATTCGCACTCATTTATTAACAGAGTTAGACGATCCGATAGAAATTGTCCAACGTTATGTCGTTCCTCATGCTCAACCAGGGGACATAGTTACCATCGGTGAAACACCCCTGGCCTTAATACAAGGTCGTTTTCGTCACCCTACTGACGTTAAACCGGGATGGGTAGCCAAACGTATCTGTTACTTCTTTCTGCCCACTTCAAGTCTGGCAACAGCCTGTGGGATGCAAACCCTGGTAGATATTGTTGGACCAATCAAAGTATTTATGGCCTTTTTAGGAGGTGCCATAGCCAAATTATTAGGGAAACCTGGTATGTTCTATCAATTTGCAGGAGAACAAGCCAGACTAATAGATGATGTTACCGGAACTTTACCTCCTTATGACCAATTTATAGTTTTAGGTCCAGAAAATCCTCAAAAATTAGTAGAACAAATACAAAAAGCAACTGGTCTGGGTGCAGCAATAGTAGATGTTAACGATTTGAAAGCAGTTAAAATATTAGCAGCAACCTCTAACGTATCTACTTCTTTATTAGAGGAAGCTTTAAGAAGTAATCCCGCAGGAAACGCGGATGAACAAACCCCAGTAGTTTTGATCAGGTCATCATCATCATAAAACAAGAAGTTGATGGAAATGAAGGCTAAAAAAGTGAAGATTACTGGAATGAGCAAGATATAAAGTATTACTAATGCTTATATAGCTAATCTTAAACAACTATAAACTCACGCCCATTTTAGTCATTCAAAATTATTTGAATGACTAAAAACTAATTTAGCCAAATTTCCAGCTCCACAAAAATCAAAACTTTATTTGATATCAGCACCTAAAAATCTAGAAGAAAAAATAATGAAACCTTTAACCCGCCAAAACAAAAGTCAGGTGGTCATCCGTCCCCTAGAGTACCGCGACCTAGAAGCTATCAAGAACCTATGTAGGGAAACTCCAGAGGTACAACACAACCATCGAGATGTTACCTTTAACCTCTCTCCTATTAGCTTAAGCCAGAAATTACCACAAATTAGTCGTTGGTACTGGCCTATAAAATTATTGAGCCTTTTCCCTAATCCCTGCAAATATTTGTTAATTTCCTATGTTGCAGAAGTAGATGGACAAATTAAAGGGGCAATCCAGGTCTCTCCTAGCAACCGCACTCGCAGCAGTTGGCGGGTAGAAGGAATAGTTACGGAAGAAACAGGGACTAACAGAGGAATAGGTTCTCAACTATTACGATACTGCTTTGAGAAAATTTGGGAAGCACGCACATGGTTATTGGAAGTTAATGTTAACGATAAAGAGACGATGGCCCTTTATCGCCAAAATGGTTTTCAGCCATTAGCTCAAATTACTTATTGGACAATTACTCCCCAACAATTACAAGAGTTAGCCCTTTCTCAGCCAAATTTACCAAACTTACTACCTGTGAGTAATGCTGATGCTCAGTTGCTCTATCAATTGGACACAGCATCTATGCCTCCTCTAGTACGGCAAGTATTCGACCGCCATATCCCAGATTTTAAAACTGGCTTTGTTAGTAGTTTAATAGAGGGAGTAAGGCAATGGCTAAATCATAATGAATTGGTTAGTGGGTATGTATTTGAACCCCAACGTAAGGCAGCGATCGGCTACTTTCAAGTACAATTATGTCGTGATGGTACACAACCACATATAGCTCAATTAACTGTACATCCAGCTTATACTTGGTTGTATCCAGAGTTATTATCTCAAATGGCAACGTTGGCTCAAGATTTTCCCGATCAATCTCTACAACTTGCTTCTGTTGATTATCAACCTGAACGTGAAGCATATTTAGAAAAGATAAAAGCTCAACAAATTGAACATTCTTTGTTGATGTCTCGTTCTGTTTGGCATAAACTTCGAGAGTCTAAGTCTGTTATTTCTGACCTCCAGTTTTCGGAAGTTCTTCAAGGTCTGCAACCAGTTCGTAAACCAGTTCCTAGTCGTAGTTCTTTGTTGAAAATGATGCAAAATAAACATGGTAAAAGTAATAATTCTCAGTTGAAAACTAATCATAATAATTATTATTGGGAAGCTACAAATGAGCAAGTAAATTCTCCATCGCCAACTATTTCTCCTAATTTAACAAGTGGAGAGGAAGATGATAATGGAAAATCTCAGAAATGAGGAATTACTTGTGTCTAATTAATATTAATAGACATCTCCAACAATTAAATATATAGCAGTTTGTTTTGGTATATTTACAACTAAAATCTATGAGTTATTATCAAAAGTTGTTATAGATAAAATCTGTAACTAGACGAGTGCAAACTGCTATAAAATCAATTATTATCTATAAGTTAAATTATCAATTGCCGAAAAATTGTGGGTATGCGCCTCCCTTTTTAAAGGGATAAAAAAAGAGACTATTCTTTATGTCAAGCCTACTTATTGCAAAGGTACTGAAGTCCGCAGTTCCTCCGTTAGGAGGCTAATTGATTACTGATAATAGTGAAGTTTTCTCAGCAAATAATTAATAATTTCCAGCTTGAAGTCTTTCGGAACCAGGAGAAAAATAATTTAAGCATTCAGCTATTAGCTGTTAGGTGTCAGCTGTCAGCTCTCATGAGGCAGTTTTAATCAAAATAGACTGTTTCAGCCAGCTTTTATAGTAAAATTTAATTCTGACTCAATTAGTAAAGATTTTATCTAGAACTAAAAAAAAAGCAATAGCTGATGGCTAATAACTAACGGCTGAATGCTTACAAAAGAAAATTAAAATTATTTTGGTCAATCCTATCTGTTTTTCATAATAGAAGAGGTAATTGTTAATTATTAGTTATTAATTTTTGAACATCTCCAACTGACCAAGAGAAGGAATTAGAGATGTGTCATAAATCCAAATAATACAAATAATATAAGTAGAAGTAAGGAGTTGAATTTTCAATGCCTCAATCTCGAATTTCAGCCCTGGGTTTAGATGTAGGGAACAAACGTGTGGGGGTTGCAGGATGTGATGGTACTGGTTTAATTGCTACTGGTATTACTACTATTAGACGTACCTCTTTTCAAGAAGATATAGCTCAGTTAAAAATTATTGTCCAAGAACGTCAAGTACAAGTTCTGGTCGTAGGTTTACCATATTCTATGAATGGTTCTATAGGTTTTCAAGCGAAAAAAATACAAAAATATGCTCAAAGATTGTCACAAGCTCTGGCTCTACCTATAGAATATATTGATGAACGTTTGACTTCAGTTCAAGCTGAGGATATGTTGAAAGCTGCAAATATTTCTCCTTCTCAGAATAAACATTTAATTGATAGAAAAGCGGCAGCTTTGATTTTACAGCAATGGCTGGATGAACGTAGAAAACCAAATATTATTTCACAAGTAAATAATTCAATAGAGATAGATATAGAAAAACCTATTACATAGAAGAGAAATAAATTTAAATTGATGTATATAAAAAAATATAATAATATCTATAAATATAGCATTATGCAAGTATATTAAGACTATTTATGAACGCGAAATCTACACATTATCTGACTATTTTTAATTTTTTCAGTCTTTGTTTTACAGCAGATTCCAAGTATATGAATTACAAATATTAACAATTAAATGTTTGTAGCGCGGGCAAGATGCCCGCTAATCGAAAAATTGTTCAGTATTGAAATACATACTACTTACAGTTAATTGTATGCAGGTATATGGTAATTATCTAGCAGAATCTAAAAATCTGCCTACTGGTAATCAACAAAAACTCCATCTCTTAGACCTTGTTTGAAGCTTAATGAACAGAATTTATCTATACTTAGATCACTACTAAAGTGAAAAAATCATCAAAATACCCAAAATGTATTCATCCCCAGAATCACAAGAAAATGGACAATCTCCAGAAACTTATGTCACTTTAACTGATGAGGCAGAGCGATCGCTATGTTGTACTGTAGAGTATTCTATGGAGTTAGATAACCAAGAGTATGTAATGTTACTACCAGTAGACTTACCTATAGAAATCTTTACTTGGGCACAAGGAGATTTAGACCAAGCAAGTATTCCTGTAGGTGATGAAATGGAAATTGATCGAATTTTTGATACTGCCAAAGTTGTACTTGAAGAACAAAACCTCACACTTCAAAGAACAGCTATAACTTTAACTGTTACTGGGGATTTACCAGAATGGGATGAAGATGAACTAGATGAAGTAGATGAAAATGATGAAGAAGGTGAATATTACGAAGAGTTGGCCACTTTTTTATATAAAGACCAGAAATACGCAATATATACACCATTAGATCCATTTTTAATTCCAGCTCGTAAAAGCAATGATGGAAAACTAGAATTGCTTTCAGAAGAAGAGTTTCAGGAAATTCAGCCAATGGTTCAATCAATGCTAGAAGATCAACTTTTCCATGATATGGAATAGACTCTTTGGAATTTTGAGCAAATTAGGGTGATTTAATTAAATATTTAGATCTAAAATTATGCTCTAGAATAACCTAAAGAATCATCTTCGCTACAAACTCAGCTAAGAGAACCTTGAGGATAAAGTATTAACTAATCAAATGAGAAACAGTATTAAACTAATTTCCAATCGTGCCCTATTCTATTTGGCCATTCTGCCTGTAAGCTGTGGTATTTTCGCTTGGCAGGGATGGGCCTGGTGGAGTTGGGTTAGTGGCCCTCTAGTGACAAACACATCATCTACTCAGTCTCCAGAAGAAAATGCTGTAACAATTACAATTCCAGTTGGAACTTATGGTCAACAAATAGGTGAAGATTTAGAAGCTGCTGGTATTATTCGTTCTGCAACAGCTTGGAATTTCTGGGTCAAATGGTTGGGAATACAAAATCCCGATCTAGAATTTAAAGCAGGAACTTATAAATTATCACCGACAGAACCACTCAGCGCGATCGCAGATAAAATTCTAGAGGGAGATGTAGTTAAACTCAGCTATACCATTCGTGAAGGATGGTCAATTCAACAAATGGCTGAATATTTAGAAGCTCAAGGATTTTTTCCTGCTGCTGATTTTATTGCTGCTACTAGAAATATTCCTTATGATAAATTTCCCTGGTTACCAAGTAATATACCTCACTTAGAGGGTTATTTATTCCCAGATACTTATAAGATAGAAGCACAAAAAAATACTCCTGAAGCTATTATTAATCAAATGCTAGGGCAGTTTGAAAAAATTGCATTACCTGTATATCAGAAAAATCTGAATAATGCCGAAAATTTGAACCTCCATGAGTGGGTGACATTGGCGAGTATTGTAGAAAAGGAATCTGTAGTTTCTGAGGAGCGAGGTGTAATTTCCGGTGTATTTAATAATCGTTTGAAGAAAGGTATGAGGTTAGCAGCAGACCCAACAGTGGAATATGGCCTTGGTATCCGTCAAACAAAAGAGAAACCTCTTACCTATCGTCAGGTTGAAACTCCTTCTCCTTATAATACTTATCTTAATATTGGCTTACCACCAACTGCAATTGCTAGTCCTGGTTTAGCAAGTTTAGAAGCAACTCTTAATCCAGATGATACTGAATATTTATATTTTATGGCCAGGTATGATGGTACTCATATTTTCAGTCGTACTGCTGCAGAACATGAGGCTGCTATTGCAGAGGTAGAAAGAATGTTATCATCTCAGTAGCTAGTAGTTTTTTTTATTTTTTTTTGATGAGTAAGAAAGTCAAAATTAGCAGTTTATGAATAAATAACTTTGATGTATTTTATTTATACTGCGCTAATATTTTACTTTTGACTTTTAACTTATTTATTTAAAATTATTGTGATTATAATAAATATTAATTTTATGTCTTGGGGTAAACTTTTACAGCCAAATTTAGTTTTGGGAAACTCAATTTTAAGTCTAACATCGGGAATTATTCAAAAAAATCAAATTAAAGGGTTAGTTTTAGATGTAGATGATACTCTTGTACCAATTCGTGACAGTAACACTTCTCCTGAATTAAGTGAATGGGTAGAAGAAATTAGAACTATCACAAGTCTATGGTTAGTAAGTAATAATCTGAGTCAATATAGAATAAGTCGCATTGCCGAGTCTCTTAATATACCTTATATTGCTGGAGCTGGTAAACCTTCTCGTCGTAAATTAAAAAAAGCTGTTGATGCGATGAATTTACCAGTAGAACAAGTTGCAATGGTAGGCGATCGCTTATTTACTGATGTTTTAGCAGGAAATCGTTTAGGAATGTTTACTATTCTTGTTGAACCTATATCTAATATTGGCTCAGAATTTCCTAATTACGGGGTTCGCTCTTTTGAAATCAGGGTTTCTCAACTTCTAGGAGCATCTTTAAGTATGAGTGCCTATCGTTTAATGCCTGGAAATAAGAAATAATATCAAATCCGGTTAAACACTTATAGATTGGTTAAGTAAGGAGGAGTCAGGAGACAGGAGACAGGAGACAGGAGTTAGGGGAATTTAGAGGAGCTAGGAGTAATAATTGTCCCAAGATTGTTCTGCCCAACTCTTGTGTAAAATACTAACATCCATGAGCGTTTTAGACTGAAACAAGCGCACTGCAATTCGACGCCAAAAAGGCACTTGTCTTTATATGTCAATGCTTTTAGATTTAATCAACAGAGCAATAATTAGGGTTTGCTGAAAAAGTCTTATGGGTGAGGGTGGGAGACAGGAGACAGGAGGTAGGAGACAGGAGAAATGGGGATCAGCGAGGAGGTAGGAGTAACAATTGTAAGAATGATTTTTCTGCCCAACTATGCGCCTAAAATACGCTCCTTTTTGAGCATAAAGAGCTAAAAACTAGGCAATGCAATTCGACCCCAAAAAGACTAAAACCTTTATCTGTAAATACTTTTAGATTTAATCAGCAGAGCAATAATTAACTAGCTATCAGCTTTTAGCAGCTCTGATTGAAATCCCCTTCTAAACGTCAAAAAAAATGAACAAAGCTGAGTGCTGAGTGCTGAACGGTTCTTTAACAATAGGTTAAGGATGATAATTTTAAGATTATTAATATTATTTTGAGGTGGAATTTATTTCTTCTCAAAGCCGTTATTAACGGCTATATTTTTAGTTTTTGACTTCAGCTATTTCTATTATTTGACCATTCCAGTCTTTAACTAATAAATTCAGGGGTCTCTCAATTCTAATTTTGTATTTAATACCTCGCATTTGTACGCGCATTAATATTTGTTCTAAACAATCTTTATCAAAACAAACATGGCGTTGATTATTTTTTGTACCAAGACTTGCTCCACTAATAATATGTACCTGCGTGTTTTTCATCAATTGATACCACAGACCATCTGAAACTCCTGTTCCTTGGTTAGTAGTGCTTGGTCTGGAATAATCACTTGATAGATAAAGTGGATCTATACCTGTTGCACCTAATGTTTGTTCATAATTATAATAATAATGTAAAGGTACTTCTGCTACTGGTAAATCCAGCATTCCTTCATAAAACTGTTGAGCAAGGGCTAAATCTGAAACCATGATTGTGTGAACTTTCGGGGCGCTAGTAAGAAACATCCACATAGCTACAGCATAAGCTGCTAGTAGCATTACCATTATTCCTTGGGTAGAAAATAAACTATCAAGTGGTAGCTCTGGTAAAAAAGCGCCTAAAGTTAACTGGGGGAGTAGAAAAGCCATCATATTTACTACTAAAATCATTTAATCAGATATTAAGAATTACGATTGATTAATTTTTGTGGTCTTAGCATAAACTCTATTTAAGTTTAACCTTACTATTATATTATAGAGTATTCGTAGTACTCAACAGCAAATGCCGTTTCAGTAGCTTCGATATGTAACTAATAGATAGATTGTTTTACACAGCATCTGGTAGTTTTTACTTGTCTTTAGAAGGTAATTTCTTGAGAAGTAATTATGTGGAATATCTTCAAGTCTTTGTCTACGGTACTCTTAAACCAGGAGAGGTAAACTACAAATCCTATTGTGCTGAATATGTTGTGGATGCTTTTCCGGCAATAACTAATGGTCTATTGTATGAACTATCTTTTGGCTATCCAGCGATGACTAGAGGAGATATGAATGTATATGGATTTATCTTATCATTCACAAATCCAGACGTTTTGCTAGATTTGGATCGATTAGAGGATTATCATCCTGAACGTCATCCAACAGAAAACGAGTACCAGAGACAAAAAATTGATACTTTTGGAATTAATGGAGAATACTTATGGACTGTCTGGAGCTACTTAATGTTACCAGAAAAGGTTAATTTATTTGGTGGTAAATTACTGCCTAGTGGATTTTGGACAAACCATTGACGAAGTCAGATAGGGGAGCCGTCGGATTGGCGACGTACAGAAGTCAGAAGTCAGAAGTTAACCCACTCCTCGCCCCTCCCCCTCCCAGGAGGGGAAGTAGGGGATTTTGAGTAACCCTACAAAAATATTTCGCCTTAAAAGGCGTGGTGAATAACCCAATTATTTTGATAAACCTTTCCACTTCCAAGTATAATAAAATTTATAAATAAATATAGTCATATTAAAGGAATATAATTTGCTAACTACTTGTAATTTTACAATCTTATTATTGATTTTTCACTGGTGAAATTGGAGGTTGAGGAATTTTAAGTACTGGATCGTTTATAGTTAACATCACATTATTAGGATTCACTATTTCTATTACAGGCTCATTTAAAGCAATTTGTACAGTTTCAGAATTAGAATGTTCAGCTAGCTGCAGAATATTAGTCCGACTATTTGAGATTATTCCCGATATAAATGCTATACATAGAGCCGCAATAGCAGTACCACCTAAGACAAATTTCCGTTTTGATCTACGGTCGATTTTATCAAATACTCGATCAACCATTATCTCCACAGGTTCTACTTTTGGAGGTACTGGTATCCTTTGGAATTCAGAATGTAGTTGTAGTAGTCTTTGATAGAGGTGTTTTGCCACTGGATCTGTAGCAAGTAGAAGTTCTGCTTCTCTACGTTGTGATGGAGTTACTTCACCATCTAAATATGCACTTACTAATTCAAACCTTTCTTGTTCCATCATTTTTTTTCACCCTGAATTTGATTATCTAAGTTATTTGAATTAACATTTTTATTCATAGTCAACGCTACATAAAATTTTGATATTTTCTCAGAAAAGCTAATTGAATTATTTTTGTTTTACTCGATTAAATTTGATTAATATTTAGAGATTTATTTTGACTAAATTTCTACTCAAAATCAAATTACTTATTATATGTATATCATTCAAATATCTAGATATTTTTGGAGTTGTAATTGTAATCTTTGCCTAGCTCTAGCAATTCTTGATTTGACAGTACCTAGAGAAACTCCAGTAATTTCTGCAATTTCTTCATAAGATAAACCTTCTATTTCTCTCAAGACAATAGTTACCCTAAATACTTCTGGTAGTTGAGAGATTGCATCCCTCAGATAATCATAAAATTCTTGTGTACTTAACTCTTCTTCTGGCCCTGGAGTATTTGTCGCAATCTCCCAATCTATCATACCATCATCTAAAGTCAGAGGAGCGTCTAAAGATAGAGGAGGGGTAACTCGTTTTCGTTTCCGTAACTCATCATAAAACAGGTTAGTTGTGATACGACTGAGCCAACTCTTAAACTTTACTGGCTCTTGTAATCTTTTAATGTTACGGTATACACGAATCCAAACCTCTTGAGCCAAATCTGAGCGGTCTTGCCATTCAGGGGCTAAATGATACAAAATTTTATCTACATGGAGTTGGTATCGATGTAGAAGTTCTGCAAAGATTGCACGATCTGGGCGATGACCTTGTTGGCAGCGCAGTACTAGATCGTAGTTAGAGAGTTTTTCAGGTGGCAATTCCACTTGCGAAAGGGTTTGTTCAACCTTAGACCAGGGTACAAATATATATTGATTCATCAGCGGAACTGGCTCAATAATTTTGTTATTTAGCTCTAGTTCCAATTAGACGAGAAATTTTTTCTAGAGTTCCCAATTATCCACAGTCAAAATTCAAAAGTCAAAATTCAAAAGTCAAAAGTAAGAAAAAAAATTATAGTCGTTAATAGGAATTAATAATTCAGTAAGTATTTATGCTTAATATTTTCCTGAGAATTTAACTTTTGAGAAGTAATTTATACTGTATAAATATTTACCAACAATCAAAAATGTATACTACTTTTGATGTTACAAATTGACGTACCGAATGTGGGATAGTAGCGATCAGGAAATTTGTTAAATAACTTTTTCTCGACTTCCTTTTTTTTCTTTATTTAAATTGATTCTACTCCCAATTCCTGACTCTACTATCTCTATTGCTCTTCACAAGCTCCAATACTGACCCAACTACTTGACCCATCGGCCCAATGTTCTTTTTTCCATATAGGGGCTGTATGTTTCAAAGTATCAATGCCATAACGAGAAGCTTCAAAAGCTTCTGAACGGTGTGGACATCCGACAGCCACTAAAACACTTATTTCACCAATTTTTAAACGTCCCACTCGATGATGAATGACCACGGTCTCGACTTCTGGCCATTGACTACGAATTTCTGTAGAGATTTGCTCAAAAACTTTGATGGCCATAGGTTGATATGCTTGATATTCTAAGGCCACTACAGATTTGCCGTCTGTTTGATTGCGAACCATTCCGCTCATTACTACTACAGCACCATTAGCAGGATTATCCGCTAAAGTGTAGATTTCAGCAATAGATAAAGGAGCTATAGTAATAGCAAAATGATTTTGTTCTGGTTTGAGTTTGGTAGATAAAGGTACTTTTAAACTAGAATTCATAGTATTGTTAATAATTGGTTTCCACTCATGTTAAAGATTATATCGAACGTAGCAAAGTATATATATGTTCAGGAAAAATCAGGAGTTATTTAATGCTTCAATTTTTATTTTTTTATATATTTTTGCTTGTTTAAATAAAGTAATTCTATTTAAAATAATTTAAGTATAATTGTTTATATTCAGCAGTCTATATTGGTATTTATCAACTGAAGCATAATTCAAAAAATCGATAAAGTGCCTTTCTGCAAAAAGAAAATATTGCTGCTATATTATGGCATTTTTTAGAGAATGGTACACATTTATTTCTCCTCTTTGTGTTGCTTATTCCTTATTCTCTAAAATCTGTAATTTTGTACCTCACCAATATAATACTTAACTATATTCAAGATTCTGTTTTGCTTCCACCTAAAAGATATAGTAAAGCCATTCGTACAGCAATACCACTGGTGACTTGTTGAGAAATTAAACTTAACTCAGGGTCATCCATTAAGTCAGAACTAATTTCTACTCCTCGGTTAACAGGTCCAGGATGTAATAATTTGACTCCTGGTTGACAAAGTTTGAGGCGATCGCGTGTAATACCAAATAATTGATGATATTCTCGTAAACTAGGTAATAAAGATTCGCTCATCCTTTCTTTTTGGAGACGTAGGGTCATTACAAAATCAGCTTTTTCTAGAGCTGGTTTAATATCCCAATGTACAAATAATTTACTCGGTCTATTTTTGCCAAATTCGGCGAAATATTTAGGTAGTAAAGTAGGTGTTCCAGCTAAATGTACTTCGGCACCAGAAGCCGTCAAACTCCAAATATTAGATCGTGCTACTCTAGAGTGGAGAATATCTCCCACAATAGCAATTTTTTTTCCTTCTAAAAGTTCTATTCTAGGTTGAGTTGAGTCTAACAACATACAGATAGTAAATAGGTCAAGTAAAGCTTGAGAAGGGTGTTCATGTTGACCATCTCCAGCATTCAGAATTCGCACTCCAGAACCATTGCGATCCATTTCCGAAGCGATCGCTGCGGGAACTCCAGCATCACGATGTCGAATGACCATCATATCTGTGCCCATTGCGAGATAGGTCATTGCTGTATCCAGAATAGTTTCTCCTTTGCTCAAAGAAGAAGTACCAGGAGCAAAATTTAGAGTATCCGCAGACAAACGTTTAGCAGCTAGTTCAAAACTATTGCGGGTGCGTGTAGAAGGTTCAAAGAATAAATTTGCTACTACTAGACCTTGTAATGCAGGTACTTTCTTCATCCGGCGACCTAAAACTTCTTGAAAACTAGCTGCTGTTTGTAGTACAATATTATATTCATTGGGTGTAAATTCTGCTAGAGATAAAATATGACGATGAGTCCAGAGATTTGTAGACATTTTCAATTCAACTTTTGTGAGATGATTATCAGTTAATTAATTGGTTTCGATTAATATTATACGGGTTATAGAGATAGTTTTAGTAAAAAAAATCTGACAAAAAAATAGGAAAACAGTAGCTATCACCTAATTTTTTTTATGAATAATTACCAATATTATTTAGGTGGCTGTTTACCCGATGATGCTTCTAGTTATGTCAGACAAAAGGCTGATGAAGAGCTTGATCAAGGGATTAAAGCAGGTGAATTTTGTTTTGTATTGAACTCTCGACAAATTGGTTTCTGGTAGTACAGATGGGATATTGAGAATTTGGCATTTTGAAGGTACTTTGCTCAAAAGTTTGAATACTCATGAGGCTAATGTTTTAAGTGTGAGTTTTAGTCCTGATGGCAAAGTGTTAGTTTCTGCTGCTTCTGATGGCAAGATTATTTTATGGAATTTGAATCTGGATAATTTGTTGATAGAAACTTGTCAACAGGTATATGATTATTTACAAACTAATCCTAATGTGAGTGAGAGCGATCAACTTATATCATGTCCGTTTGAATAATTAGACTTTGGTGGAAGGAAGGCAGGAGGCAGGAGGCTTTAGTTATCTAGGATAGCAGGAGGCAGAAGGTTTTCTCAAGAGTGTCACCTTAATTTTATACACAAACGATGCTACCGGACATAATATTATTTGTGAAATCTAACTTGACATTAATTTTGCTGACTTCTGACTTGCGCATAGCGCTATAACTAATTATCCACACTTGATATGACAAATGAATCTCCAGACAGTGGTTTCCATATTTTTATCATTTTTCTTTGCAGCTTTTCTCAAAGGAATTACAGGATTAGGTTTTTCAACTATATGTTTGCCTACTATGGCAACCTTTCTCGATCCGAAAATAGCTATACCTTTAGTTATTGTACCTTCCCTCTCAAGTAACCTCCTAGTGATGGCACAAACTGGAAAGTTTCAAGATGCACTTAGTAATTTTTGGCCTATCTATGTCTCCACTTTCCCAGGGTTACTTCTGGGGGTATACGTTCTCAATTCTATAGAAGGTACAATTAGTCGAGCTATTCTAGGAGCTATTTTATTTTTCTATGCTCTATGGGCATTGCGCTCAAAATCTATTATCCTTTCTGAGAAAATGAGAACATGGCTGACTGTTCCTGTAGGATTGACAACAGGAGTAATAAATGGTATCACCGGTTCTCAGATTATGCCTATTTTGCCATTCTTACTCGCTTTAGACCTAAATAAAGAAACTTTTGTACAAGCGATCAATCTTTCTTTTACCCTTTCAAGTATGATTATGCTGTTTCTACTGGGCAAAATTGGATTGCTGCAGCCATCTTTGTTAGGTATTGCTGTAGTGGGTATTTTGCCAGTTGCTATAGGGATAAATCTTGGTAGTAGGTTGAGAAAAAGGTTGCCAGAAGAGAAATTTCGCACGGTGGTTTTGTTGTTTTTGTTGGTCGTTACTTCCTGAAATTGCAGAGATTGGAGATCCAGTAACTGGTTTTAGTTTTGGTGATGGTGCTAGTCTTCAGTCTGAAATCGGCAATTTCTTCCTGACAGATGGGTTGTCAGGATCGGGAGCTAGTAACTACTTTATTGAATTTAGTCAAGCTGTATCAGAAGTTAGTATAGACCTTCTAGATTTAGATGCGTTATCTTTCAACGGTGGTCCTGGTGTAGCGACTGTAACAGTATTTTCTGATAGTTTTTCTACTGTTATTAATTCTCAGGACTTTCTAGGTTCCACAGGTCCGGTAAGTTCAGAAACTCTTGATACTTTCAGCATTAGTGGTAATTCAAATGCTATCAAATCTTTGTCTATTGTTTATAGTGTTAATGGAAGGGGAGATACAGGAACTGGAATTGATAATATCACTTTTGCACAATTTGAACCATCTCAATCAACACCTGAACCTGCTTCAATTTTAGGTTTATTAGTTGTTGGTGCTGTTGGTGCTGGTTCCAAGTTAAAGCGCAAATAGAATTACTAAAGTTATAAATATATTAGATAAGAGCGATCGCTTCGTAGTTTCAGGAGCGAGCGTTTTTCATTTGGTTCCGATGGCAAGATTATTTTATGGAATTTGAATCTAGATGATTTGTTAATAGAAGCTTGTCAACAAGTATATGATTATTTGCAAACTAATCCTAATATCATAAACAGCGATCGACTTCTCTGTGATTATTGAAGAAAACTAAGTAATATGTCGTAAATGATATGTCGTAAGTGATATGTCGTAAGTGATATGTCGTAGGTAAAAAAAATGGTCGTCTTGCATATGTTGCCTTGAATACTTATCTACTACTTTTGCAGTATGTGAAGAAGAAGTCGGGAGTTAGTAGCTAGATACAGTTCTTTATTGATCACTATTCCATCAATTTAGCTATTGGAGCGCATTCCCAATACTAATTACCGAAAAATTGTGGGTATCCGCCTCCCCTTTTAAGGGGATAATAAGCGGTCGTTAGCGCAGCTTCCCGTAGGGTGGGATGGCGATCTTCGGAGCGGGTCTGCACTCTTCGGGTCTCCTCGCCATATCCAATCGACCAAGAGAAGAAAAATTTTCATGATTAGTCAATCCTCTTCTTTTCAAGGAGAGGTAATAATTAATAATGAATAATTAATTATTAATTGTTGAACTGCCTTCACAGATATTACTAAATCAATATCACCACCTCTTCAAGATCCGGATCACAGTACAATCCCGAAAAATTACTGAAAATAAGAATATGTTGAGGAACAAACAAAGAACTCAACTATGTATTGTCAACATCTTACTTTTTTAGGGTCAATCTAATCATGACTATTTCACAATTCATCAAAAAACTTTCAGCAACCTTTGCTGGAACAGCTTTCGCTGCTCTCAGTGGCATCACAGCAGCTCAGGCAATTTCCATAACTCCCACCAATAACGGCAATGATTTAGTTAATGAAATCTTAGGCAGTGGGATTACCATTGCACCAGATTCTATCAACTATATAGGTACAGGAGGTGCTTCAGGAATTTTCACCAATGGATTATCATCTGGTATTGGCATCGATAGCGGTATTATTCTGACTACAGGTACAGCTACGGATGCCGAAGGTCCGAATAATTCAGATGAGCAAACTACCGATAATGAATTGCCTGGAGATTCAGATTTGGATGGGTTGATTCCTGGATTCACTACCGAGGATGCAACAATTCTGGAATTTGACTTTGAAAGTGAAGGAGGAGACCTTTACTTCAATTATGTATTTGCTTCTGAAGAATATGTAGAATGGACAAACTCTGAATTTAATGATGTCTTCGGTTTCTTCCTAAATGGAACCAATATTGCTCTAATTCCTGGTACATCTACTCCAGTTGCCATCAATACAGTTAATGGAGGAAAACCTCTAGGAACTAAAGCGAGTAACCCGGAATTTTTCAATAACAATGACCCTAGTGAGGGGGGGCCATTTTTTGATATAGAATATGATGGTTTTACTAATCTATTTACTGCCCAAGCATTAGGACTGAGTGCTGGAAGTCATCGTATTAGATTAGCGATCGCTGATGCTGGTGATGCGAAACTCGATTCTGCTGTATTTATCCAGGCAAATAGTTTTTCAGATATACCTATTGATCCTCAATCAATTGAAGATGTTCCTGAACCTTCTGTATTAATTGGATTATTAGTAGTTGGTTTTGCTGGTTCGTGGCTCAAGAAAAATATCAACAAAATTTAATATTATGTTTGTTGAATAGTTACAGCATATTCGAGATTAATGTGCTATAATTAAATCGGTAAATATTTTTTGCTTGTTCGATATCGGGCCTCCCCACCTTCCCGGCCTCCCTACTCCCTACTCCCTAAAACCATCAATACAATATATTTACTTCGTGTCTGTAAGAAACTGTTAAGTCTTAGATGGCATTTTTCTCGACATTTATGGACAACTGTTGACAAAATGTATAGGTATAACCGTCTTTTTTATATACAACTTTTAATTTGCTCACATGAACACTTTTTGCTTTCTGTCCTGGCACTGGGAAGTTAAAACTATTTGATTTTGAGAGAGGATTAACTCTACCTACTTCCTCAGTTTCAATGAAAGATACTAAATCTCCACTATTCCAACCTCAGAAATACCTGTGAGAAATGCTTAATCATGTTTCTGTAAAATTTGTCAAAGGTTTATGAGCACGGGCGTTTTCTCAGCCCTCCCATTAATTGTTGATACAGGATGAAATTATAGGCAGTAAAAACTAGAATAAAGTGACGCATTAAACTGGTTTTATTTATCACTTGATACTCTCTTAAACCTAACCAACCCTTCGCTTCTCTATAAAATTTTTCGATATAGTTTCTCTGGGAAAAAGTAGTAATATCATGTCCGGATAATTAGTGATCAAAAACTTCCTTCTTTTTTTATCCTGACTCCTGACTCGGTATTCATGACTCCTGACTCTTCCGTCGTTATTTATAAATATTCAACCGGCCATCATATAACTATCCATTCTCCTGTCACACTTTTATATGGTTTATTTGTAATTAAATAATCAATTTCAGTTGCCGATTTTACAGAACTACTATTCATCTTGGATAAATACGATACTTATATCTGAGCTTTCATAATTTAACTCGTGCACTAACGAAATGATACCATATTTATCAAACCAAAAGTAAATGAAAAGTCGCCCTCAAAGGACGAGACTTCAGAACCAGTTTTTCGGTGAAATAATCGTTCAAGATTAGTGTCAATAAAAATTTTCAGTTTGTATAATCTCAATCCATGACTGTAATGAAGTGTGTCCTATATTCTGTTTGCGTAGCATTTCCGAAAGAAAAAGGACCTCAGAATTACACACTCGATGGATGACTTGTGAAACAGTATCAGTCCTACTGACTACTTCTTCAAATCAGGGTTCCTCGTGGTAAAAGCTACACAAAAAAGACCAGTAAAATACTTAGATCCAACTATTGCTTTATTACTTCCCCCGTCCCTACAGAAATTGGCTAAACTACTCTATCGCACTTATCTGGAAACTCATCCTGATCTGCTAAGACATCCCTTTGGTGTAGCCATTAGTCCTGTAAGTTACAGAGCTAGTCTAATATTCTCCCATCAGCCAATTTTATTACCAGGTGAATTTTTCGTCCCTGTAGAACTAATTGAATCAAAAATTTATTAACCGAATATGGACTTACTGAGAATATGGCCTCTTACCCTAATTGTATTTGCCCTTGGTGCATCCATTGGCAGCTTTCTCAACGTCGTCATTTATCGCATACCTTCTAAATTATCTATACTCTTGCCTCCCTCTCACTGCCCCCGTTGTCAAAGTAAATTAAAACCCTGGGAAAATATCCCAATATTTGCTTGGTTATGGTTATGTGGACGTTGTGGCCACTGTGACAGTCCAATTTCTATCCGCTATCCCTTAGTAGAAGTCATTACAAGTTTCTTATTTTTGCTCGTTTTCTGGAAATTTGGAACTACAATTCCCACCTTAGGTTATTGGACTTTTTTTAGTTGGCTACTAGCTCTATCTATGATTGACCTAGACACCATGACTTTACCCAATCCTCTCACACAATCTGGATTAGTCTTAGGTTTAGGCTTCCAGTTGCTTACCATATTAGAGACAAATATTCAAGAAAATAATCTAATCAATTTTTTAATGGTTGGTATTATCGGCGCAGTCCTGGGTTTATGGTTGTTTGACTTAATCTCTATATTCGGTTCAATAGCTTTCGGGCAAACAGTTATGGGTGGAGGAGATGCCAAATTAGCAGCCATGATCGGAGCTTGGTTAGGTTGGAAATATCTACTATTAACTTGTTTTCTCGCCTGTACTATGGGAGCATTTGTAGGTGGAGGAGCGATCGCTTTAGGTTGGCTAGACCGAAAACAACCAATGCCATTCGGGCCTTTTTTAGCAATGGGAGCAGGTTTGACTGTTATGTGGGGTGATGGTATATTATCAACCTACTTCAATCTATTTTTCCCTGGATTCTCATCCTAATTTTTCTGGATGAAGTCAATTACTCTTAGATAGAGTGTATTACTCAGGAGATGTAAAGTATAGATATTTAGGGCTAAAACTTTTCTAAGCAGACAAAAATTAAGTAGAATAACCAGAATTTAAAGCCAAACTTTTTAAACTATGACAGAATTTTTTTGAATTAAAACGACCTTAGTTTATTTTGTATTAGCTGATAGTCATAGCTCTATATTGTATACTTATTAACCTGAATAGGTGAAAAACACAACGCTTTAGCAAAAATTTAATCACTTAATAATTAACTCTAATTTATTTTAATGTCTCTATTTGATTGGTTTGCAAATCGTCAAAAATCAGCCCAGAACTCTCAACAGAGACCTGAACGAGAAATTGCTGATGGACTTTGGATCAAATGTGAAGCTTGTGGTGCTTTAACTTACACAAAAGACCTCCAAGCTAATCAAATGGTTTGTCTCGAATGTGGATACCACATGAAAATATCCGGCAATGAGCGGATTCAGCATTTGATAGATAGTAACACATGGATGGCAATTAACGAAAAAATTAGAGGGACAGACCCTTTAAAATTTCGCGATCGCAAAGCATACAGCGATCGCCTCCAAGGATATCAAAGAAAAACAGGACTTTTAGATGCTGTACAAACAGGTATCGGCAACATCGAAGCTGAACCCGTAGCTTTGGGAGTGATGGACTTCCAATTTATGGGAGGAAGTATGGGGTCAGTTGTTGGAGAAAAACTGACTAGGTTAATTGAACAGGCGACTAAAGAGCGTTTACCCGTAGTAATTATTTGTGCTTCCGGTGGGGCCAGAATGCAAGAGGGAATGTTGAGCCTGATGCAAATGGCCAAAATATCTGGTGCCTTAGAATGTCATCGAGAAGAGAAACTGCTATATATTCCAGTTTTAACCCATCCAACTACAGGTGGCGTTACTGCAAGTTTTGCCATGCTTGGAGATATTATTATCGCTGAACCAAAGGCAACAATAGGTTTTGCGGGACGACGAGTTATTGAACAAACTGTCCGTGAAAAGCTACCTGAAAACTTTCAAACCTCTGAATATCTATTGGCACATGGTTTTATAGACATAATAGTACCTCGTACTCAGTTAAAGAAAACTCTGGCTCAGTTAATTCGCCTTCATAAAATTCATCCTGCTGCTCCTACTTCTACTAAGTCATTAGAAGCAGGGCTATACTGCCATTTACCCTTTCAGGCAGAACAACATAATTCCATTACAAATGACAATAAAATTCAAACTATGCCTCAGAATTAGATTTTGAGTGCTTCAAGGGATTTTTTTTAATTATTTATGAATTGAAGAAATGTTATGGGTTTCGCAGATATATCAATCCAGGAAATAGCAGAAGATTTTAATGTCCATGTAGACGAGGTACTTCGTCTTTGTGACCAAATGGGAATTTCTTATAAACACTCTCAGACCCGTTTGGCCTTAGAGGATGCTAAAGCAATCATGTCTCATTTATTAGCCCAAGAACAAAAATCTAATTCTTGATCGGAGTTGATAAATACTTGACGAATTGACACATGACCACTGATAAATAAAAATTAGATCAAAGTTCAGTAAATCTGAAGTAATAAATGTATCTGTGTTAGTTGATTAACTTGCCAGTTTTAAGGAGAAGAATGTTGAAAAAATTTTTCATAGCTGTAGTTGCCATTGTATTTCTGACGTTTCAAACGTTCGTTAACATAGCCACAGCCGCCGAATTAACAGATAACGACCGGACTCTACCTCTGAATGATGAAGGTGAAAAAGTTGTACTGAGTATTAAGGAATACATCAGAGGCAAGCGCGAATTTAATAATGTTTGCTCCCAGTGCCATGTCGGAGGGATAACCAAAACTAATCCTGATATTGGCCTTGGTCCAGAAGCTTTAGCTTTGGCCTATCCGCCACGAGATAACATAGAAGGTCTCATAGACTACATGATAAATCCTACTACCTATGATGGGGAGGTTGAGATATTTGAGTTTCACCCCAGCATAAAGAGTGCCGATATTTATCCAGAAATGAGAAATCTCACAGAGGATGATTTATATGCGATCGCTGGTTATATTCTCGTACAGCCTAAAGTTTTAGGCAAACAATGGGGCGGCGGCAAAATCTTCCGTTAAAATTCCTTTTTCTTTGAAATATTGACTAATGATTTTAGATTATTGGTTTTTTGATGGGAGACAAAAAAATTGTTTTTTTCTTCATTAAACCCTAATCTAAAATCGATTATTTTTTATTCTAGATTTGTACTTAATTAAAGTTAGAAAAATAGTATGTTAAATAAATCATTACTGATTCGTTTTCTGCTAGCTATATTAATTATTATTCAAGTAATAATTGTTGATACTCAATCAGCCGAAGCTGCTGTAGATTCCTATGTAAAAAGATATTTAGACGCTAAACAACCAGTAGAAATTAAACTGAATGAACAAGGAGAAACAAAGAAATTTTCTGCTGAAGATTTATCCACAGGCAAACAGATTTTTGCCAAAAATTGCCTTAACTGTCATGTAGGAGGAGCAAATTTAGTCAACCCTCCAATATCTCTATCCCTCAAAAACTTAGAAGGAGCAACACCACCACGAGATAATATTAATAATTTAGTTGCTTTCTTCAGAGACCCTATGATATATGACGGTAGTGATTATACTTATTTTTGTCGTCAAGTTACCGAAAACTGGATGTCCCAAGCTGAAGTAGAACAGATGGGCGCATTTATTTTGAGAGCTGCACAAAAAGCTCCTGCTTGGGGAGCACAAGGGGTTGAACAAAATTGACATCGTTCTAGAAAACTTCAGACTAATATCCTTACTGACAAATTAAAAAACACCCTCCTTAAATCACTATAGCGCTTCGCCCTCGTTTATTTACAACTTATAGCCTAGGATGTAGATTGTAAGACTCAACAATTGATAGTTGAGAAGAAAAAGTGGTGTATTAATTTCAATTCAAATAGAAATCTCCAGAAAAGGGGGTAGAGAGTAGGGAGTAAGGGGAAATAATTGATAATTTATGTGGGATAATTGATTTTATTTTTTATTATTGGAGATGTCTAATAATTGTAAATACTTTTAACTTCTATCTAAAAAGTTTCAAGAAAATTAAAATATACAGGACTTGCGCAAAATATCAAATCATACACCATCTGTAGATGGGAACGGCCGTTCACCCCTATCAGATACAGTAGCTCTAGGTAAGTCCTGATATATAGAAGTAGGAAAGAAGAACATAGTGGTATAGACACGACTATTATTAGTTAACAAGTTGCAAAACAGGAAAGATAACTGTGGTTCCACTAAACGACGAAAACCCTACTAGCAAAACAGCCTTTGTAGTATACGGCTTAATTGTAGCTAATGTCCTATTATTTTTGTACGAGATTAGTTTGTCAGATATTCAACTTAGGCAGTTTTTTTATTCTTGGGCTGTAGTTCCTTGTCAACTCAGCAATACTTGTTCAGTTCCACTGCCAACTTCCCAATTTCCTGAGTGGGTAACTTTATTCAGTTCTCAGTTTCTACATGGAGGATGGTTGCATTTGGGTGGAAATATGCTATTCCTCTGGATTTTTGGCAATAATGTAGAAGACTGTTTAGGTCATGTGAAATTTTTAATTTTTTATCTCGCTTGTGGTGTACTAGCATCTTTATCCCAGTGGTTTTTCTCATCCGGTTCAGCTATTCCCACCTTGGGTGCAAGTGGAGCGATCGCTGGTGTTATGGGAGCATATATTCTCAGATTTCCCAAAGCTAAGGTTCTCACATTATTACCCATAGGATTTTTTATTACCACCGTTCGTATTCCAGCATTTTTTTTCCTAGGTTTTTGGTTTTTGCAGCAAGCATTTTATGGTGTTGCTAGTCTTAATGCACCAGCCAATATTGGCATGGAAGCAGGTGGTATAGCTTATTGGGCTCATGCTGGAGGCTTTGTCTTTGGAGCTATTCTAGGTCCTTTATTAGGATTATTTTCCTCGCCAGAATAAATACTTAAAGCTTCATAGGGCTTTGTTGCACAAAGAAAGGAAATAGGGTAAAAATAACAGTGCGTGGCACAAAAAACCTACATCAACGTAGACATGAGTAATTCCAAGTCCAAGTTTCAGTCTAAAGTACCTCCTCAGCAACTGGTATGAATATGATGTGTACTTAAAACAGAGGGGGAGTTTGACATTTTGGTTATCTCCAGAGGTAATAGGGCAATGGTTGAATCAAAGGAAGACTGGGCTTAGAGGAGCATCTAAATGTATATAGTTATACAGTAATGAATGTGGCAATTGAATTAATGGTGACACTACAATCTATTTATAGGGCGTTGTCAGATTAAAGGATGAATTATAGGGACAGGGTGGGAACAGGGATTTCTTTCAACTTAAGGTAATGAATCAGTAGTCAATTGAGTGCTTTAACATTTCAACAGACTTGGAATAGCACAAGGTTTTGCCATCTAACATAGCTCAGTAATGACGTAAAGGTGTATTTTCTCCCTCTACACCAGTCATGTAAGTCTTGCTGACAATCTGATCTCCTGCTGGAATACATTTGCGATAAACTGGATTACCATCCCTCACCCAAAAGTAACATTGCCACCAGGAAATAGTCTGCCATAGTACCATAAATGTTTCTGCACTATGGTTACCTA
>NZ_RCBY01000709.1 GCF_003838195.1 Okeania hirsuta | reverse complement strand
CCCTTAAAAGGGGAGGCTTTAAACCAGAATTATTTAATTATTAATTATTAATTATTCGGTGAATGAAATTTGTAAATTAGAGTATTTCCGTTAGCAATAATACCCAAAAATTACTGTTTAGTGAGTAGAAAATTTATGATAAAAGTTGCTGAATCATACGTTCTGCCTGAGAACCATAACCACCACCGAATAAATTAAAATGATTGAGAATATGATACAAATTATAAAGACTTTTACGTTGTTGATAACCATCATCTAAAGGCCAGGCTTGATTATAACCACGATAAAAAGCACTGGGAAAACTACCAAATAATTCAGTCATGGCAATATCAACTTCGCGATCGCCTACTAAAAATTATCCCAGAGTTATTGGCAGGTCATCAACCACAACCTTCTCTGGTTCACGGTGACTTATGGGGGGGAAATGCTGGAGTAACTGTAGATGGGGAGCCAGTAATTTTCGACCCGGCCACTTATTGGGGCGATCGCGAAGTTGATATTGCCATGACTGAATTATTTGGTAGTTTTCCCAGTG
>NZ_RCBY01000708.1 GCF_003838195.1 Okeania hirsuta | reverse complement strand
TTGACCACTTTCACGTGCGGATCGCTCTCGCTTTATGAAAGGCCATCGCCAGGACGCTGACTCCAAAGCCGAGATACGACCAAACCCGTAATGGAAGCGATGAGAAGGACGTAATGCCATCCAGCGCAAAGTTCCAAAGCTTCCAATAATTCCATTTGGTTTCGCCAGCCGAGCGCGCTTCGCGGTCATATTCGACGACCTCGGCTTCATATCCGATCCAGGCGAAAAGCCCTTTCATAAAGCGAGAGCGTTCCGGCAAGCGCTTCACCGCGTCCACAACCTCGCGGTCCATGAGGCGAAAATCCCCAACATTCTGAGGAATTTGCGGATGTGTGAGCTTTGAGAACAACCAATACGCGCCATTGGCCGTTAGGCGCTTGAGCCAGCTGTCGGAAGACCGGTCGCGGCGTTTGGCGAGGACGAGTTTCGCCCCGGCGCGCCATTTTGCCATCATCAGCGGGATGACTTCCGGTGGATCTTGTAAGTCCGCATCAATCGGAATCACCGCATCACCAGAGGCATGATCTAACCCCGCCG
>NZ_RCBY01000707.1 GCF_003838195.1 Okeania hirsuta | reverse complement strand
ATTTTTTCTCTCTGAGCTTCGATTTTCTCCGTTCTGTCCTGGACTTTCTTTTCCAGATTTCCATAGAGAGAAGCATTTTCCAATGAAATTGCCATCTGGGAAGAAAGCATCTCCAAAACAGCTACCCGCTCCTTACTAAATGCCCCTCTTAGCTGATTGTTCTCAAGGTAGATCAAGCCAACGATATGGCCCTGGCTAATAAGCGGCAAACATAAAAGTGATAGTGGTTTTTGCAATTGGAAATAAGGATCTGAATCAAAATCTGAAGAGAGTTCTGCATTTTCCAAAACAACTATTTCCTTTGTACGATGTACAATATTGCAAGACGTTTAATGGAATTAAGTCACTTTTTAAAGTCTAATAGGGAGTTGATTTTGTAATCGTATGCCCTCCATAGCTATGATCTCCCATTCCCCTTTATCCTCTTTAAGTATAAAGCCCTTCTCTGCTCCGGCATGTTCAATTACTGTATGAATCAGTTTAGCCAAGAGGCGGTCGAGTTGTACCTCTTGGGAAATCGCAACCGAAGCTTTCATTA
>NZ_RCBY01000706.1 GCF_003838195.1 Okeania hirsuta | reverse complement strand
GAAGAAGGAAGAGGGAAGAAGGAAGAAGGAATAGGGAAAAAGTTGATAGGTACTCAAACTCCAAGCAATTGTAAACATTCTGTAGACGGCGGAGTATTAAACCACAAAGAAAAAGATAAAATTAACAACAAAGAAGAAGCAAGAGGAGTGCGTAACTCGTGACTCACAACAGAAATAAATTCGTTTTTCATCTGTTCGACTGCTTGACGTTCTGTTATATCTTTAAATGTTACAACTGCACCAATAATTTTTCCCTGTTCTAAAATAGGTGTGCTTACATATTCTACGGGAAAATGTGAACCGTCTCGTCGCTGAAAAAATTCATCAGTAACTTGGCAAACTATACCTTTTTTTAAAGTTGTTGTAAGTTGACTATCTGAGTTATTTTTTTGTGCTGAAAATTTATCATTTTTGTTGTTAATTTTATCTTTTTCTTTGTGGTTTAATACTCCGCCGTCTACAGAATGTTTACAATTGCTTGGAGTTTGAGTACCTATCAACTTTTTCCCTATTCCTTCTTCCTTCTTCCCTCTTCCTTCTTC
>NZ_RCBY01000705.1 GCF_003838195.1 Okeania hirsuta | reverse complement strand
CGCAGGGTAAGCGTATGACTTCTTTTGCTTCCGTTTTTGTCCACCCTATGGTGGATGAACGGATTGAGATTGAAATTAATCCGGCAGATTTGGATTGGGATACCTTTCGATCAAGTGGTGCCGGTGGACAGCACGTAAACAAAACGGAATCGGCAGTGCGCGTTCGCCACCTTCCCAGTGGGATTGTGGTAGAATGTCAGGAGGAGCGATCTCAACATATGAATAGAGATAAGGCCATTCAAATGCTGAAATCCCGTCTGTATGAACGCGATTTGGAACGACAACGAGCTGAGCGCGAAAAGGTGGAAGCCGGGAAAATGAAGAATTGAATGGGATCGCAAATCCGTAGTTATTGTACTGGATGATCGCCGTGTTAAGGACCATCGCACACAGCATCAGACCAGTCAAACCGATGCCGTATTATCTGGAGAAATAGATGAATTTCTCAAAGCTTTTTTGATGCACCACAATTAATCCTGGATGGCCCAAACCTATCCGATAAGCACCCGCATCTGGCGAATTGTACAGTTTGCTGCAGTCTGTG
>NZ_RCBY01000704.1 GCF_003838195.1 Okeania hirsuta | reverse complement strand
GATTTCATCCTTTTCCAGCAAATCCATGATCTTATCATCCAAAACAACGATGCTCTGAGCTCTAGCTGATCGTCTACTTACTTTTTTCTCCCCTACATCCACCATATTGGGGTTGCCCGAGGCATCGAGATGGGTAAATTGCTCTGACATACACGTTTAATTTGCTTTTTCCAAGCGAATCGCAACCCACTTAGAACTAGGAGTTTTGCTTCCTTTGGCGAAGCTATTGATAGGGACCAATACATTGGCTTCAGGAAAGTAAGTTGCTACACAACCACTCGGGATATCATAAGGGATTACCAGGAATTTCTCTGCTCGTCTTGTTTGACCCTCGTGCTCTCCCACTAGATTGACCACCGATTTTTTCTCCAAGCCTTCTTTTTTCATATCCGCTCGGTTCATTAATACTACTCGGCGTTCATTGTAGATGCCTCGGTATCGATCATTCAGACCGTAGATCGTGGTGTTATATTGGTCATGACTGCGGACCGTCATCATAATATACTCTCCGTCCTTGACTTTGCGTTGAGGAGGTTTATTAATGGTGA
>NZ_RCBY01000703.1 GCF_003838195.1 Okeania hirsuta | reverse complement strand
ACACTTCCCACACTTCCCACACTTCCCACACTTCCCACACTTCCCACACTTCCCACACTCTATCTACCATTACTATGCACCACAACCAAATTATGTATCGGGCCATTTTTTTTTGCCTCTAGTCTCTCCCTTTCAGTAGACTGAGGATATACAGATGGAGAAAGTCCTATGAAAAAATCATCAAAATCTAAAGGTCGTCTAGTTTGGAATCATTCTACTCATATTGAAGGGTTGATTCCTATTTTAGAGAAATTAACTCAACGTCAGGGTATTGAAACTGTTACTCCAGGAGTTATCAGCAGGTCCAAAAGTCATATTCCCCACATGAAGTTAAAAGTTTCAGTGCCTATTAGAGGTGGTTTTAAACTTATTGCTAGACAAGGAAAAACTGTTCAAGAAGTGTTTATGTTAACTAGCTTAACTCAAGAAGATTTAGAGGAGGCGATCGCTTATGTCTTAACTAAATAGAGTTTGCTTTTCAGTAGTGGGGGAGCGGGGGAGTGTGGGAAGTGTGGGAAGTGTGGGAAGTGTGGGAAGTGTGGGAAGTGT
>NZ_RCBY01000702.1 GCF_003838195.1 Okeania hirsuta | reverse complement strand
TGTATTTTTTGAGTTTATTGAACGCAGGGTTGCTTGGGTGAATGGTAAACAAATGCAAGCTCAAGGTTTTGGTGAAGGAAATTTTCTAGCTTTATTTGAAGCTATAGAAAGAGAGCAAATGCAGCGAGGTAGTTTGGGCAAAAGTTAAGAGTATTGGACTGATATAGTATCCGGATAATTAGTTATCCTATCATTTAGGAGTCAGGATCAAGGATCAAGGAGTCAGGATCAAGGATCAAGGATAAAGGAAGGATGAGAGTGGGAATTATCTGGGGATATTCCGGCATTTTATGTCTGCATTGAATAGAAGTATAGAGTGCGACAACTGTATAACCGGATTTCATATTATACCAAATCAATAAATATTTGCGACAAATAGCTAGGATGTTTCTTAGGAGTCAACCCACCCGTAATATCAAATCCGGTAGCATCGGTGTAATTAGATTCATAGTGTGGGGAGTGTGGGGAGTGTGAGAGATGGGGAGATATTTGGTAATGGTTGACTCCTAAGAAACATCCTAGCTATTTGTCGCAAATATTTATTGATTTGGT
>NZ_RCBY01000701.1 GCF_003838195.1 Okeania hirsuta | reverse complement strand
AATGAGTGTTAATTTAAACCAATTTTCTTCATGTTGGACATCCGGAGTTGAATAACTTGTTGTGAGTAATTATCATCATTTTTATCAGGTAAAAATTCTTGAATTCCTTTATATAAACTGTTATAATCTCGTCGAAATAAAGGATGTTCAGACAATTCTACTACCGAACTTGCGATGGAGTTTGATGAGAGGGCATCTACTAATTCTATAACAGTTTCTTTTCTGGCATTAACTCCATGATAGAGGTTTTCCCTCCAGCATAAAAACTCCTTGATGGACTGACTGTTTTCTTGATTTTCCATGGTTGTGAATAATACACCTCTGAATGTTAGTGTATATTTTACGCCAATCTAAATCCTTTCTTAACTATTCAGTCTCATGTCTACAACAACATCCAAGCAAACCACTCAATCAGCAACCATTAGAGGGAAACAAATTCAGAGTTTAATCCGTAAGATGAAGCAGAAAATTAAGAAAATTGAACGAGAAGGAGAGGTCATTCCTCGTGATTGTCATATCATTCGTTATCAAGTCAATAGAAATCAGAAACTGT
>NZ_RCBY01000700.1 GCF_003838195.1 Okeania hirsuta | reverse complement strand
ATACTATTATAGATTTGTATGTAGTATGTAAATATACCAGCGCACATTGCTATAAGTCGCGTTTATACAAACTGAGTAAAGAGTTAGCTAGTGAGTTTGCCTTTGTCAATCAATTAAATTCATCAGCTAGACAAGCTTCAGTAGAAGTAGCTTGGACTTCGATTAGTAACTTTTATCGTCGCTGTAAAGAAGGAGTAAGGAAGAAAGGCTATCCCAAATTTAAAAAGCATTGTCAGTCTGTAGAACATAAACAATCTGGTTGGAAATTATCAGATGATTGTATGTTTATTACTTTCACTCTCTAGTTTAAATCTGGTAAGTTTTCTCTGTATTGTAATTCAGAAACAAGAGAAGATTTATTTAGGTTAAAAATTAACCGGGTGAGAATAGTTAGACGTGCAGATGGCTATTATTGTCAATTTTGTTTAGACGCTGATAGAAAAGAATTAGGAAATTATACTGGCAATGTCATAGGCATTGATTTAGGTTTAAAATATTTCTATCAGGACTTACGCAAAGACACTATATATAGAGTATGGTCATCTAGAGCGATATAG
>NZ_RCBY01000070.1 GCF_003838195.1 Okeania hirsuta | reverse complement strand
AAGCTTTTGATTTGTCCTAACCTTTTCTTCAACTGCTATAGCTCTACCCACATTCGGAACTTCAAGAGCGTATCATTAAAAGTAGTATATAACCGACATTCCGCAGGTCTAGCTTGTAGTGTCAGGTATTTATTGCTCAGATTTTTACATGATAGGCATTACGAGCAAGGTTTAAGTATAAATACATACTACATTAACTATTGACTATAATTCTTAATATTAGAATCTGTGTTCCACCATCTTCGTGGAAAAAGGTACTGTAGTATGTTTGTCGTGCGGAATGTGGGATATAAATTTGTATTTTGGTAGGTATTTATATTATGCAAATCATCTCAATTACTTTTTTCGTTCATCAAATTCCGAGTAAATAATTAAGCACAAATACTTATTTGATTGATTACTCAATCACGGCAGTTATGATTTTCTTCTCAAATTCTGTCTCCTGTCTCCTGTCTCCTGACTCCTTCTTCGGTTGCTACATTTTGTGGTGCGGAATGTGGGTTCTACTTTTCCGGAATTTTTAGGTGCGTTGCAATGCACCCGACAAAACAAAGCTACCGATGATAATTAGCTAATTCTTGTTCTGCTTCTAATTTCAACTTTTCTCGAATTGAAATAGGAGCAATAACTTCCCCTTTTGGCCGCCAATCTCTCAACCGCATTAAGACATTAATATCTCCATTTCTTATCCATCCATAATAATAAGCATCTTGAGGATAACGTGCCTTAATAATATTCAATAACTGTTGTTTCTCTTGGAGATTTTTTATTTCTTTTTGCACTAACTTTGATAAATTTTCATATTTTATCGGCTTAAATGTAGGATTTCGTAGAGTATCATCCACATACCAACGGGCAAACTTAGATTCAAATATCATTACTAACAAATCTTGAAGCAAATAAAAGTTAAATCCCCAAGCTTTTTCTAGTTCTTGTTCCATATATTCTACAGTTGGTAATTTTCCTTTTTCCCATAATTTAGATGATTTTTTAGGTATCTGAGAATTACCCCATTTTAAAATAGTTAATTGTTCGGATACTATTCTGTCTAAACGATAATTATACCAGCCAAATTTACCAAAAGGGTCTGTGCCAAAAGCAGTTAAATATTTAGCCCGACGTGCATAGTGTAGACAAACTAGATAAACTATTATTTCTACTTGTTTTTCAGTAGAAGCTATCCAATATTTAAACTTGATTACTCTACCCAATGATTGATGCCATAAATCCTCAATTTGTTGCTGACAATTATCAACCCGTTCTTGATTTTCATCTGATAAAATGTAATCTAAATGTATAAAAATTCGGCGTTGTTGTTGATTATTATAATTTGGTATTGATTGTTGTTGAGTTATTTTTTCCCACAAAGATTCGACGACTAATTCCAAGTTTGGTTGTACAAATGAAACTGACTCTAAAATCTTTAATAATTGCCAAGTTTGACTAGAGGATAATTCTGAAATATTCCATCTTTCTGTTTCAAATACCGGAGGTTGAGGCCAGTCTTTTTGCTGTAGACAGTAATATTCTCCTGCTTGAGATTTTTTCAGCCATCCTAATTTAGCTAAATACTTTAAATCATCTCTAATTGTACGGTGTACTGTAGCAAAAGGACGTTGTTGTATTTTGATAACTTCCCCACCCATTTTATCTGTAATTTTTTGCTCCCATTCTTTAATTGATTGGGGAAAAATTGCAGTTTTAACTAATTCTTTTACTTACTTTTTACAAATACAATTTTTGTCTCGACATTCTGTTTTTATTTGTTCTGTAGTTAAGTGATCGCTCAATTGATGTTCTGGCGAAAAAAAATATTTGCGGAAATCTATATAAGTAAAATATTTTGGTAATTCCGCTGGTAAATTATTTGGTTTTCCATAAAAATATTTTAATAAAACCCACAATCTAATAGAGCGATTTAATCTATCTCCTAATCGCCCTAATGCTAACCAATCTAATATTTCTGGAGTTGGAGAGTAACTAAATTCAAAGAGCATGATCGGAAGGAAGAAGGAAGAAGAAAGAAGGAAAAAATTTCCGTTGTCTGAGTTTTACAGGACTAAAGAAGAAGGAAGAAGAAAGGAAGAAAAAAGAGGGAAAAATATTCCCTTGTCTGAGTTTTACAAGACTAAAGAAGAAGGGAAAAGGAAGAAATTTCCGTTGTCTGAGTTTTAACTTTTGACTTTTGACTTTTGAATTTCATAAATTACTGTAGCATCAAAGTTTTGAACTGATAACTAACTTTTAAGTTTTAACTTTTGACTTTTGACTTTTGACTTCCATATTCTCCTGTTCCTTCTTTCCTGCTGACTCCTGACTCCTCTAATTAGGGTTTGCTGAAAAAGTCTTTTTTAAGGAGTAGGGAAGTAGGGGAGTAGGGGAGAATTTTTTTGCCCAACTCTTGCTAAAAATGCTAACTTTTTGAGCATGAAGAGCTGAAAACCATGTACTTTTTCAATACCTAAAAAGGCTAAAACCTTTATCTGGTAATTATTTGAAATTTAATCAGCAAACCCTAATTAACAAACAAAATCTGGTACCAATTCACTTTAAAGATGTCACAAATAGTTTCCCTCTTTTAAATGTTAAATAACTTCAGTAAATTACTGTAGCATCAAAGTTTTGAGCTGATAAAATCTTACTTTTGACTTTTGACTTTTGACTTATAACTTTTGATTTCCATAAATTACTGTAGTATCAAAGTTTTGAGTCGATAAAATCTTACTTTTGACTTTTGACTTATAACTTAGTTTTGAGCCGATAAAATCTTACTTTTGACTTTTGACTTTTGACTTTTGACTTACTAAGTTATAACTTCTGTGAAACAGTATGAGCTAATTCTGGATGACGACCAAATAAACCAGTCATCACTCGCAAAGACAAAGACTTAAAAATCGGAACTATTCCCATACCCCACAAACCTAAACGACGAACCGCTACTATAGGCAACACACTAGCAGAAAACATTCTATCCAGAAAATCAGTAACCCCTAAAATTACGAAATTCTCCTTTCTGCGCCAACTTTCATAACGCTTCAATACCCGAATATCTCCAATATCCTCACCTTGCTGATCAGCAAACTTAATCACCTCAGCGATCGCCCCTACATCCCGAATACCCATATTCAAACCTTGACCACCCACAGGATGACAACAATGAGCAGCATCCCCAATTAAAACTAAACGGTGTTGAACATAGCGATCGCTCTGCATCAACTGTACCGGAAAAACGTAGCGATCGCTCAACAACTCCAACTTACCCAACTTTCCAGCAGTGCGATACTCCAACTTAGCCAAAAATTCCTGTTTATCCAACTCTTGCAACGCCTTCGCCTCAGCATGAGGAGCAGTCCAAACCACCTGACAGCGATTTCCCGGCAACGGCAAAACCCCCATCGGGCCACTCGGCCAAAATCTCTCAAAAGCAATATCATTGTGAGACCTTTCAGTTTTAATCGTCATTGCCACACAAGACTGCCAATACTTCCAACCATGAGTCCCAATATTAGCAGCTTCACGAATAGGAGACCTCGCCCCATCTGCTCCTACCACCAACCGAGAACGGACAGTCAAACTTTCATTTTCACCAGACAAACTGTCCGTATCCTTCTGCTTTAGCTCAACTTCCACAAAATCCGATTTATAATCTACCCGCAAAACCTCCGCTGGACATAACCAAGTAAGTTGTTCGCAGTCTGCCAAAAATTCCTGCATTGCCGTCAGCATCACCTGATGTTCTCCCACATAACCCAATCCCTCCTTTGAAGTTGGTCTCTTACCAGTAATAGCCAAATCATCAGGATAAAATTGGACAGTACGGGGATAATTACCATCAGAAAGACTAATTTGCCGATATGTAGTGATTTTAGGCAAAATTTGTTGCCAAACTCCGATGCCATCTAATATTCTGCCAGACGTTAAGGAAAGATTATAAGCAAGTTTTCTAGCTGCAACTACAGATTTAGGTTGACTTTCAATTAATGCCACTTTTAAGCCAGAATTTTTCAAAGCACAAGCAAGAGCGGTACCAGCGATACCCCCACCGACAATAACTAAATCGTAATCTAATTTTGGTTTGACAGTTGTTTCAGATAGATAATTTTGTGAAAGTTGCTCCATTACCATATTTATCAAAAATAATCAAGTGTCTAGTAATTTATACTCTCCCTATATTGTGGCGCAACTTTTCGGAAAAATCTGAGTGATTTGTGACTGAAGAGAGAATTTGAAGAAGGAGTCAGGAGACAGAATTAAAGTGCTATAGTGCTAAACTATTAGGAATTCGTCAAAATATTGATTGAAAATGAGCCGAAATATTCGCCTCTTTCCCTCCTATTCTCAAAGAGAAAATCAGACTACAAACCATTGTCTCCTGATTCTCAAAATGCTCTATGAAGAAAATCCTAAATTTTTATCGGAAGTTTTGAGTAAACTATTAGGTGAAGGTTTATCTGGAAAAGTTGGAGTCAAATTCACTCAACAAGTAAGAAGAAAACAAAGCACTCCTGATGGAGAAATTACTCAAGAACCTTTCTCTATTTTTATTGAAACTAAAAGGGGAAATAATTTTGATGAAGGACAATTATTACGTCATCTAGAAAGCCTCAAGCAAAAGCAAGGGGCAAAAGTTCTTATTGCTCTTGCTAACTATGAACAAGATGAACCTAATGATCCGGCTTTTTCCAATGTTAAAAAGATTGCTGAAGCAGATAAAATTTTATTTTTACCTATTAGTTTTGAATATTTTCTAGAGTCAATAAAAGTGGAAGGTTTATCAAAAAGTCTAGCCGATGCGATCGCCGACTTAGAAGAGTATTTTGATGAAGAAAATTTGTTACCTTCTTGGAAATATCGTCTAGATGTTGTGAATTGTGCTGGAACTTATGATGATGTTATTAACCATAATATATATGTTTGTACAGCAAAAGGTGGTCAGTATAGTCATCGTCGCAGTTTGTACTTTGGAGTCTATAGAAATAAACAAGTAGACCGGGTAGCTAAGATTGAAGCAGTTGTGGATATTGAGTCAGAAGATGAGTATTCTATTAAGTGGAAAAACGTTGATAAATCGGATGAAGAATTAGTTGAAATTGCTAGAAACCGTCGTAGCTATATTGATAATTCATGGTATCCAGCAAGAGTATTTTTATTAGCTGATTTACATCCGACTAATTTTCGCAAGACTACTCCTGGGGGTATGCAAAGCAGTAAAAGATACTTTTATATTGGTAGTGTGAATGATGTTACAGATTTAGCCGAAAAATTAAAGGATGAAACTTGGGAACAATATCAATAAAAATTCACTACTTTATATTACCTCTTTATTAGTAGTAGGGTATGTGAGCGGAACGAAGTGGAGTATAGTATTACCTAATTATTAATAATTAATAATTAAATAATTCAGGTTTAAAGCCTCCCCTTTTAAGGGGAAAAAAGCGGTTGAGGGATGGCGAGGTCTCCTCGCCATATCCAATCAACCAAGAGAAGAAATAATATCTCCTTATATTCAATCAAGAACGGTTTTAACCAGAGGTAATTATCAATTATCCATTATCCATTATCAATTAATGAAGCACCGTTGAGTTTTGCTCAGTTACCCTGTCGCTAACAGCACCCTACTAAATTAAGCAGCCAAAAGAGATTTTTTTTCTGCCAAAAACATATTTTGAGATTGATTTCCTTGGCCATAAACATAAGCAGTTTTAGTCATAGGGTGAAAATTTATCCATTCCCATTGTTGTTGCAAAGCTTTAAACAAATAATTTGTTCCTTGAATCATTGGCATAGGAAATTGTTCTAATTTTTTTGGAGATTCTAACAATTTTTTAGGTAGACGATATTTAAGTGAAAATTCTGCAATTAACGGTAAATTATCTGTTGTATTTAAATACCAGAAACTTAGATCGGTTTTCACAATATGTTTGTCTCCAAATTGTAAATTTGCTAGTTTCCTTACCACTTCAAAAGCATGAAAATTATTAACTAACTCAATTGAAGTTTGTTCGGGAATATCAAGAGCTTTTAAACCAGGAAATAATTTCGCAACTTGTTTAATATTTTCAAAGTTAGGTTGCCGATCTCTAGTTACAGATATTGACTGAGAAAATTTACTTTGAAATGGCGGAATTATATCTTCTTCAAACTTAGTCTTACCTGCTTTTGTTGCCGACAAATCCTGTGAAGCTGATAAATAGCGGTCTGACTCACGATGTTTGAGATTCACCTGATATTCTGGTTGATGATATTTTTTTTCTCGTCTAATTCTCAAGATAAAACCATGATGACGTAAATCAAAATTTGGTGTATCTAAGTAATAAATTTGTCTATATTTTTCTTCAGTTTGTTGGCTAATAACTTTTCCTTTAAACTGTTGTGTCAATGACTCAACTAAATTGCCAAATCTTTCTACAGTATGAGTACGGTCATAAAATTGATTAATATTGAGAATTAATTTGTATTCTCTGGAATTAATTGCTTGGTTGCAGTTCTTCATCACTAATTCTTTATTGCATCTGTGTACGAGTTATAACTACCTCAAACTTATTGATTCAAATTTTAAGTTTGAGGATATTTTTTACCAGATGCGACCCTGAGATAACTGATAGTTAATTTGTGAAATATATGGATTAATTTGAAGAAGGAGACAGGAGACAGGAGGCAGGAGACAGGAGGAAAATTACATGGGGATTCGCTCCCCCAAGTAATTTTGAACACCCCCGTTGACGGTGGGGTATTAAACCCACAAAGAAAATGATAATAACTATTCACATTATATATTAGGCAATAAATTTTACCTAATATATCCTGGCTATGCTACTATTGTTAAGTTACAATCAAATATTGATAAATTCCGGAATAATCTTATACCAATTTGATAAATGTTTGCTACAAATGACTAGCCTCTTTATTCGGTAGGGGAGCCGTCGGATTGGCGACGTACAGGACCCAGAATTAATGGCTTCAATACCAGGTTTTAGGTCATAAATTCTCTTTTTTTGTCAAAGGAACATCTCCTATAAAATATTTTAATCGCACTTATTTATTCGTAACATTTTTTTTGAGAAATGGTATTACATCATGTCTGGATAGTTAGTGATCAAAAAACTTTCTCTTTTTCCTACTCTTCTTTCTTCCCTCCTGACTCCTGAATCCTCCATCGTTTATTTATAAGTATTCAACCGGACATGATATTACTGCAAATTCATCAATCTTCCAGGAAATCAGTAATATATCAAAAATCAAAAATAAATATTCCCCACCCTTACAGAAATTAAGAATGGAGAATATTACAGTTTAACAAACAGTACAGTAATTGGTAGTCCTGCAGGCGTAATGGTATAGCAATGAGCGCTGGTATATTTACAAATTGCAGCAGGGGCCAAATAGCTAAAAGTCTTATATTATCGGCAATTTATTCCCCCTGTTGCCTCTCTTGGTGCGCATTCCCTCTCTTGGTCAGCATTCCCTTGCGACTGGCGTCGTCGCGGGGTCGCACCGCTGTTGCCTGTTGCCTGTTGCCTGTTGCCTGTGCACAGCGCTATAAATGGAGACAAGCAATACTCACAACCGGAGCAAGATACTCCCACTTGCTATACCCTGACCAAAAAATCACAACTTCGGTTCTTCCTTCTTCCTCCTTCCTTCTTCCTTCTTTTGATTAAACCAATTTAAGATTTGGATACTCAGCAACCATATCCTCAGAAGTCAAAGTATCGCCACTCGCTTGAGGTGTCCATAAAACTTCAACAGCTAATAACTGCTCGCTAGAAATAGTACCCATTTGACTTAAAGCACGTCTTACATCTTCTGTACTATTAATAACTGGCAACTGTAATTTACCTTGAGTACCAACAACAATAGTAACCACAATATATTCCCCTGGTGCTTCAGTTTCCTGAGTTACCAGTTCGCCATCAGTTTCACTAACAGGTAGAGAAGTTTGAAGGTTTTTATCAATTAATTGATTATTGTAATTAGAAAGAGTCTCCTCAGAAAACTTACTGCGTTCAGTCAGAGCATACTGATTAAACTTTGCTTCTGCCGAGTCTAGCTTTGCTTGTTCACTTTGGGCAGATCCATAAGCCCAATATTCAGGGTGACGCAATAAAGATAATGTAGCTTCTTGGAGAACTTGCGCTCTACCCGCAGCAGAACCAGTATCAGCATTTTCCGCTATTCTATCAAGGTCTGTTTGTAAACTACGACCTTCTGCCAATAAACCAACTTGTACGCTAGCAACAGAAACTGTAGGATTATTACTATAGCTGTCAAACTCATCTCCCTGAGTTGCTCTTCGGAAACTACTAACTAAGAAATTAGCGATCGCAATAAAAATCAAAATTGTAAACAGACTGCCAAACCCACCGAAACCAAAGAAAGGTAGTAAAAATGGAAAGCCAATACCACCCCCAGGATAGTAACCACCTCCAGGACTACGGGTAGGTGATGTATAGGTGCGACTGGGCATTCTAAATGACCCACCGCCAATGCGACCTCCACTCCGAGCGGCTAAAGCTGCATCAGCTTGACTGAAGACTAAAGTAAACACTAGTCCGATGACAAAGACAGATTTTACGATCTGTGAAAGCAATTTTTTATTCATAAATAATTGTTATTATTTCTATACTTCTTTCTTTAATGTATAGCTTTCTTTCTAGACTTTGCAATCAAAGCTTGGTGTTTAATTATTGGGATATCCGTACTTGAATCACAAAATATCAAAAATCAAAAATTATGTAGTCGAGGTTACAGTCTAGTGCGGCTACGCGGAAGTCATGCATTTAAAAGCGAGTGCTAATTGGCGTCTCCTACGGGGTGTATAAAGTGCGGAAGTAATTCCGCACACAGCCCCTCCAGAATGTAAGACGCACATCTGACAGTCAATCATTTTTGATTTGTAATTGTTCGCGCGATTTTGTAACTGGTCAGTTATTTCCGCCATCCTGCACTAGGTTATTTCAGTTATCAGTTAACAGTACCTCCTACTAAAGTAGGTAGGAGGCTTGAAATACTGAATTTTCTTTATTTTTTAGTCAAGTATATTTGTCTAAGTCTTAAAATATATAGCACTATAGTTTTTAGTTACTATAATCAGGTAGTCCTGTAGATCTAGTGATATTTATAATTAAATCCCTTTCACTGCCAGAAACAAAACTACAAAAATCACTACTTGTACACCACTACCTATAACCATATATAAATATAAATCCCCGTTTTTAGCCTATCAAATCTCACTTCTAACTTCTAACTTCTGACTTCAATCAACACCACCCCCCACAATAGTAACTATTTCCAACTTGTCCCCTGCTTGTATTTCAGTTTTGTCCCAAAATTGTCTATGTAAAATTTCACCATTATATTCCACAGCTACTAACCGAGGGTTTAACCCCAACTGTTCCAGAAAATTAGGTAAAAGTATATGAGGTAAACAAGTATGGGTTTCTCCGTTAACTTTGAGCGTAATTTGACTTGACATTCTAGTAATATTTAGATTTTTTCTGGTAATATATTATGAGAGCGTAGGGCTTGATAACGATTTAGTTGAGAAAGAAAATATTGAGTTACTAAAGTTGGTTGCTCTGCCTGCATAATTGCCCTAACTACAGATACACGCTCCGCACCAGAAGATAGAACTTCATCACAATTTTGCATATCAATTCCACCAATGGCAAACCAAGGAATAGTACAATTATTCACAGCATAACTAATGTATTCTAAACCTGCTGCTGGTTTATCTAACTTAGTAGGAGTTTCATATATTGGCCCTACTCCAATATAGTCCGCTTCTTCTTGAATAGCTCGCTTCATTTCTTGTGGGTTTGTAGTGGAACGACCTACAAGTTTCTGAGGGCCAAGCAGTTGTCTAGCAAGTTGAACTGGTATATCATCTTGTCCTAGATGAACTCCATCTGCATCCACAGCGATCGCCATGTCTACTCGGTCATTAACAATAAATAGAGCGCCGTAGCGATGGCAGAGTTGACAGAGTTTTTGAGCTTCTGTCAATCTTGTTATATCGTCTGCTGTTTTATTGCGGTATTGGACAAGAGTTAACCCTCCCTGAAGAGCTGCTTCTACTATATTGATTAATTTATCGTTGGGTGAGGTAACTAGATAAAGGTAGGAGTTTTGTAATTGCTGATATCTTCTATAGGCGAGAAGTCCACTTTCTATAGTATAAACTCGGTAACGCATTTGTTTACAAGCGGAACCCATTTGAGAATTATAAATTTTTCCGTATTCTTCTAAAACTCGTAGTGCTTCTTCTAAGCGACAGAAGTTAACTTGTAGCAGTTGTTGAACATCTGAACGTTCCTCTTCCTGTGGATGAGTCAATTCTGTACCTGGATCGCCAGGGGTATTTCGGGACATTCTTAATTCTGTACTATGCCAACTCCCAATCTCTTGACGTAGTTGTTTACATTCATTTGCCCAATGTATACTATTGAGGCCAAACCTGCACCATTCTTCTATAATTCTTAGACCTTCTCTCGCCCTATCTAGGTTGGCATCCAGAATTCGGCGAACCCCAGGCTGTACATTTTGACCCCAATTATACTTATCGTTCATAATAATTACCCTATAAATTTTAATCCTTAAATTGCCAACATAACTATAATCCTGCTCTCTCGAATATTGAAGGGCAGATTATGACAAATTTTCTCATTTGCCATTAATATAGATCGTTTTATAGTATAATATTGCCTGCAATACAGAAGTTAACTATTAATGTCTGAAATAGTTTAGCTATCAGGATTGCTACTGTAGGGTCAAGATCAAAATATTTAGTTAGGCCATATTTAGAAAAAATGTTGACTCTCAGGGTAGAAATTTTCGTTAAATTAAATTAATTGTTTATGTAATTAGCGGATAGCAATAATAGACAAATTTTAGCGATCGCTATGAGTAACTTCTTAATTTTCGGGGTTGAGTTAAAGTTTATGTTGCTAGTTAATCCTGATAGGGAATAGTGGATATATTTGAGGGCTATCCTAAGTTTCGGCTTTATTTAATTTCTCAGAAAATAACAATATTGTAGATTCTTGATCGTAATTGCGATCGCACAAGATAAATGTGCGACCGTTTTGAATAGCAACCCTGCCGTTAAATTTACAGACAACCCTAAAGTATAGACTCTACAGGATTAAACAGAATAAGCCACCCATCCAATTGTTTCAGTAGTGTGGGCATTACCTGAGAGTGATGCACCTTTTCCAATTAATTCATTCATTCGGATCTTAAACCCAGTAGTAGTAACCTCAGCAAGACGGACTCCTGGGGTCTCTGGTCCATTAAAGGTTTGAACCATAGGAATAACAATTACAGTTGTTCCTTCTGGAAATGGTGTAGGAAAGTTAACTTGTGTAAAACCACTAATGTCACCGCTTTGTGTAGCATTGTCTCCAGGGGAGTTTAAGTCAACAGAACCTGTTTGCATCATAGCCATGATTATTTATTTCCTTGATAATTTATGAAGTTAATTTTTCATTTCATATCTTATCAGCTCAAGAGGAAATTAATCACTTGACCAAATAGCTTCTATAAGGACATTTCTATATCTGAATCAGTCCAAGTCCAATTACCGGATAAGCAACTGGTCTGAATATGATGACTCCAGTAAGCACAGAGGAAGTCTAACATTTGGACTCGATGACATAATGCTACTCAGGATAATAAATCTCAAGTAATAGATATACTAATTGTGAATGAAGCATCGTTTAGTGGGAACAAAAAAACCATGAGAATACTCCACTACATTATTATGCAGGTAAGAGCTGATTTATAAAGTAAATATTAAGAGGCTGAATTTATTACAGGACAAAGGTTTTGCCGATTGTGGATCAGTAAACCATAAATTCCTGAGACCTAGATAGTATCATAGTTTCAGCTCAGTTTATAAATCAGCTCTAAAACCCAGGAAATAACTGCTTGACTTATTAATAAAGGAGCAGATGTTAATACTAAAAATAATTATGATGAAACTCTCCTAAATAGTATCCATAACCAGGCAATAGTAGAGTTTATTAAGAGCAAAATGAGTGGGAAGAGTAAATAATTTTGGGTAATTGCAAAGTTCCATTTCTATCTCTAAAAATAAGTTTTGCTAGATACATTAAGACTTATAACCTGGTCACTTAAGCGCGTGATAGAACTTTTTTCCCCTCCTGACTCCTGCCTAATTATTTATCACTGTTCAAGCGGTATCCATTATCCTTAAAAATCAACCTACTCTTTACAAAAATTAAAATATTTGTTCAAAACATCTATAATAAGAGATACTTGACAAAATATAATAACTAAATTGTCTGTCACAGTTTCCTAGGAAGAAAGCCGTGAAACAAATATTTATCCTTTTTTCGCAGGAAAATAATCAAACAAATTTACTGCGTAAAATCAACTTTTTATCACCTATTTTAGCCACTGCGCTACTAGGGGTATTTACTTCTGCAAGTTTGGCAGTACCATTTTCACAACAAGTAGCCCAATCCCCAGAAACTCCAGCTAATTCTCAAATAAATGTACTTTATGTTAGTTCATCTATTGGTAGTGACTCTGGAGATGGTACTAAAACAGCTCCTTTGAAAACTATTACTTATGCTTTGAAAATTGCTCAACCTCACACAACAATTTTACTTGCTCCTGGAACTTACAATAGACGAACAGGTGAAAAATTCCCTTTAATTTTGCAGCCAAAAATTACCATCAAAGGTAACTATTTTAACCGTGGAAAAAATGTTTTGATTCAAGGTGGAGGTAATTTTAATAGTCCGACTTTAAATCGGAAAAATATTACAATAGTAGCTGCTAATGAATCTAATTTAAGTGGCGTAACAGTCATAAATCCTAATCTTCAAGGTTATGGTTTATGGATAGAATCTAGTGGTTGTGTTATTAGTAAAAATACTTTGAGTGGTAATACTGTAAATGGCATTTCTATAGCGGGTAGTAATACAGCAATTATTCAGGAAAATAATTTCTATGAAAATGGCGTAAGTGGCATCACAATTTATCATAATTCTCAGCCGGAAATTAGAGATAATTTGTTTCAAAATACTGGTATTGGAATGAAAATATCTGATGATGCTGCTCCAAAAGTAGTGGGAAACCGTCTGATTGAAAATCAAAGTGGGATTATTATTCAAGGAAATGCACGCCCAATTTTGCGGGGTAATTATATTGAGGGTAATAGACAGGATGGAGTAGCAGTGATCGCTAAATCATTACCAGATCTAGGTAATTCTCAAGAACCTGGTCGTAATACTATTCGTAATAACATTCGGTATAATATTTATCATGCAGTAAAAGGTCAAACTCTTCCTGCTTATGGAAATTCTTTAGGAGGCGGTCGTAATTATGGCAGTATTGACATTGCTGGGAAAATTGCTCCACCCCCGCGAGTTGCTCCTTTGCCGAATATTGTAACTACCCCTACAGTAAATCGAGAAACAGAGTCTGTCCAGGAAAAGTCTGTTACGGAAACTGCATCGACTGAACCAGAAATTCAGACAACCCCAAAGAAATCAAATATTTCAGCTTCAGCAGAAAAATTACAGGGGCAGAACAGTTCTGATAGTATTATTTCACGACAAAGACCGGGAAATTCTACGACAATTCTTATCCCTGTCCCAGCTCCAGAAACTACAAGGTCTAGGGGAAATTCCTACCAGACAACAACTCATCAAGGCAACTTACAAAGACTACTACAAACTAATCCTAATTATCAGAATACACGAGCAATTGAAATACCAGTATCGCCACCAGAGTCAGGGAGCAGAACTTTAGAAAGATGGCGAAATTTGCCTCCAAGCAGCACTAACCCAAGTTTTGAACCCACTACCCCAGTTGCATCTCCTGGTTTACTATCTGTACCAAGCACAAATATTCCCCTTGGTCGTGGGGGTTATGTACCTCCTGGTATTGGCAGAAATCAAAATCCTAATCCCAACCCTTTGCCTAGACTATCCTTACGTCGTAATTCTCAAAGTCGTGCTGCGGCCTTGGGTCTACGTTATCGAGTAGTTGTTAATGTCAATAATGCTGCTCAGACCTATAAGTTGCGATCGCTTGTACCAGATGCTTTTTCCACGAATATTAATGGTAATTCAGTAATGCAGGCAGGAGCTTTTCGTAGTCGTCTTGAGGCCGATCAACTATTAAAAGTTTTACGGAATAATGGTCTGAATGCCAAAATTATACTTATTAACTGATTCAGAAATCAAACAATTATTTTTCAAAAAAAATATTGGTAAATAGACATAGGCGTGAAAATCAAAAATCAAATCAATTCTTATCCATAAATTATCAATTATTTTTCCCTGTTGCCTGTTGCCTCTTTTGGAGGAGATGTCTAATAAATATTTTGTCAAATAAAGTTTTCCGAATAGTAGACACAATTTGGCAAAGTACGACTACAATAGACGTGCTTGTAATAAATTTTTAAGAGGTCTATAATATGGTAACATCTGCTGCTCCCGGCAATACCTCAGTTTTTATACTGCCTTCGAGACAAGATTATACCCAGCCTACTGTGGCCAAAAAAGTTCGGTCAAACCAGATTAGAACAAAATTGGACATGGAATTATTAGCCTTAAATGTTTTAACAGGAATTAATTCAGACAGCATATTGCGAGTAGCGAGTAAATTGAATATATCTCCCAAGTTAGCTGATGAACTGACTTTAGTGGTAGATGAAAAACGGGGAATGTCGGCAAACCAACCTCTGAAAACAGAGGAAGCGAAATCTTTCATTTTAGTTATATGTCACTTGGCAAAACAAAACCAAGCATTAATTCGTCGTGCAGTAGCATTAATGGAACAAGTGGCTGCTCAAAATACTAAACCTCAATCAGTTACTTTATTAAGAGAATATCTTGAGAAATTTAAAAAAGCATATAAACAATATCACATATACTCTGAAAATACTTCCCAGGATAACCCAGAAAAATTAGCTCTAAAATTATTAGTGAATTTGTTATTTTATAGTTCTCCTCAAGGGTGTAGTCGTCTTTGGTCAAGTCTGAAATTTTAGATCCTGAAATCATACTAAATTTTTAGTATGAAGCAAAACGCTTAAGCAGAATTCAAAATACTGATTTCACAAAAAATTAAAAAAATCAATTGATTGATTAAAAAAGTTTTAAGCATGGTAGAGAATTAAGAATGATTGAGTAAACGGTAAATTTCAGATAATTTAAACTGTTTCATACCTTAATTCTCTTTTGATTTTTTGAGATAAAATTTATCCCTGTATACTAAATTAAAAAAATTATATGATGATATCTTAACCTCTTGGCTACTTATCTATATAACTCAACTATAATTAAATTGATATGAGGAAATTATTGTTAAAGCTGTAGATTAAGATAATTTAATCTTTTCTCTGGCGGGTTTAATACACCACCTTACAGGTGGTGCTTAAAATTATTTAGGGCGATCGGACATGCACGCGGTCGGTGGTTTACTATCCATAAGCAATTTTACCCTCTGCCTTCTGCCTTCTGCCTTCTTCCTTCTTCCTTCTTCCTTCTTCAATCAAATGTTTTCAAATGCCTTCACGAAGTTATACTCCCCCAACTTGTACGCTAAAATTTACAGCTAGAGGTTTAGCGGTCTTAAAATGGATCGGTATTTCCAGAAAACAACGCTTTAGCCTTAGTTTTGATGATCCCAGGGTATCAGAAACAGAACATATTACACTGAGGGGTGGCCGCAGTGAATTAGACGCTCTCCACAAAGTTGTTACCACTTATGTACAAGAATTTCTTAGTAAATCTCCTGAATTACCTCTAGACAATGAAAATAATAAAGGAGAAGAAAACAATAGCACTGCAACAGAGTCAAACTCACAAACAAAAATTCAGGAAGAGATCACCGAAGTTGCTGATGCCAAACTTTCGATACCTAATTCCCCACCTCCAATAAACGGTCAAACTATTTATCTACAACCACGAGACTTATTAAACCACGATCTATTTTTGGGGTCTCTAGCGACTAAAGAGTCAGGAAGTTTTATTACCATGAGTATGTTGCAACTATTTGACCTGGCGATTGCTCTAGATGAATGTGAAGCAGATATACAGACATTACCTCAGTTTAAGTCTGACAGTGAAGTTACACCTCTTCCTGAATGGTTGCGGAGTGCGGTACTAATTATCATCAGCGCTGGTCTAACAGTTAGCGCCATTAAATTATATGACCGCTACGCAATTAGTCGCAAACCACAAAATGAGCCTAATATTATTGCTTCTCCACCAAGCAATAGTTCACCAATTCCAACACCACCAACAAATTTACCAACACCAACACCAACAGTAACTCTATCACCATTACCAACACCACCAACAAATCTACCAACACCAACTATTACTAGACCATCTCCAATTCCTACACCATCTCCTCTATTTCCTAGACAAAACCCAGCGTCACCCGCTCCGAATAACTTGCCACCACCTCTGAATGATTTTTCTCGTCCTCCTCAAAATCAGGGAAATGCTACAACAGTAGTTATTCCCGCACAACCAACAATACTGCCACCAGTTCCTGTTGCACCACCAACGACACCGCCACCAGTTCCTCCACCAGCAATACCTAACTATGGGGTGTCAGTACAACCAAGACCTCCTGTACAACCGCCCCCAAATTTACAAATTCCACCTGCACCAAACCGACCTCTACCACCAGCACTTAATAGAGGAGGTGGGGTAAGACCTTATGTAGATGTGAGTCGTATTCCGGTCAATGTTCCTAGAGCAATTGATTTACCGACCTTGGAAGATGTAGAACCAGTTGCTTTACGCGATCGCGAATCTGTGGTTGAACCTAGTGAAAATGCTGGCAGGAAACCGAAATCTACATTATTCGATCGAATTCCCCAAGTTGCAGAGGTAAGAGAATATTTTGAAAAAAGTTGGGAACCGCCATCAGATTTAGATAGGAATTTGCAGTATAGTTTGTTATTAAACGGTGATGGTTCGGTGAAAAAGGTAACTCCAATTGGTCTAGCATCTGTTGAGTTTTATGGTAATACAAAGATGCCTTTAGAAGACCAAGTTTTTGTCTCTAATATTGAGGGCGATAAGACTGCTAAAATTCGATTGGTTTTGAGACCAGATGGTCAAGTTCAGACTTTTTTAGAGTCTTTGAATTGAGGAGTCAGGAGTCAACCCACCCCTAACCCCTCCCCTCCTGGCAGGGGAAAGACCGAGTCAGGAGGGAAGAGAATTTAGAAAGATTTGTGCTCTGGTTGAAGATGAAACATTGTTTTATATCCAATTAAGTGGATTTGATATTAGACATCTCCAATCATCCAAAATACAGCCAATCATAGTACATAAATTATCAATTATTTCCCCCCTACTCCCTACTCCCTCTTTTCTTAAATAGGGTTTGCTGAATAAAATTGTAATTAATACCTGTAAAGGCTTCCAGGGTTAAATATTTATGAAAAAGTGCAAGGTTTTTGGCTGTTGTAGTCTCAAAATGCTAATACTTTTCCGCTGAAATGCCGAAAATTTGGCCGTAGCAGATAGTCTAAACTGTTGCCTGTTGCCAGATGATCTGTTGCCTATCATCACCATAAGACTTTTTCAGCAAACCCTAAATAAAACAAATAAAAAAATAGCCTTGGAAATATCACAAGGCTATCAAGCGAGGTTAATTATTAAAAACTTCTTTAGCGAACAGAACTCTGCATAGTAGCAGTTTCAATTGGCTTCATAAAATATAGTTTCAGGAACTGCCAACCATTAGACAGATAAAGAGGTAACTTCTGGAAAAGCTTCACAACACCTAACTTATTAGAATTAGCGATCGCCGTTAACTTTTCATTATTCTTAATACAAACTTCTAGTCTTTCATAAAACTGAGGATTTTCTACATCCAAAATTACTGGAAAAACACGTCCTGAAGTTTCATTAGTCTTCTCAATTACATACTTATCATAATCACGAGCATTCAAACCAATAGCAGCATAAAAATCAGCTCTTTGAATGTCATTCAAATACATAGTCGCAAATACAGAAAGTAAGAAAAATCTACACCACAATTTTGCTCTCCAGTCATTTAAAATTTGTGGTTGTGCCCTCATAATAGCATCAAAGAAATCTCCATGACGATTTTCATCCTGACACCAATTTTCAAAGAAACGGAAAATAGGATAAATTCTATCTTCTGGATGAGCTTCTAAATGACGATAGATAGTAATGTAGCGCCAATAACCAATTTTTTCCGATAGATAAGTAGCGTAGAAAATAAACTTTGGTTTAAAGAAAGTATACTTACGACTTTTAGTCAGAAATCCTAAATCTAATGATAGATTAAAATCTGACATTGCCTTATTTAAAAAACCTGCATGACGAGCTTCATCTCTGGACATTAAATTGAAACATTCAGCCAAAACAGGGCTTTTATCTTTGAGACGACGACCCAATTCTTTGTAGAGTAAAAAACCAGAAAATTCCGCCGTACAAGAACGTTCTAGAAACTCAACAAATAACCTACGAGTATCCCCATCAATATGATCCCATGATTGGGCAAATTCTTCATCCCGAACAAAATGATGGCGGTTATAATCAGTACGAAATTCTTCTAGAATAGCTATTAATTCATCTTCATTGACTGAGATGTCCATTTTAGCCATCTCATCAAAATCTGTTGTGTAGAATCTAGGAGTTAGAATAGTTTCTTTTGAGGGAACTTTAACCCCTGGTCGCATTTCTTGAAAATCTGGTTTTTTTAGAGAATCTACCATAAGTTTTGTTGTTTTCTTAATTTATCAATCTATGCCTGGTTTGGAGAATGAGCAAGAAAGTATTATATTTTCCACGCTATATAGTTTACCAAGGTCTAGGGGACTGAAGTACATAGTTTTTGTTAAGAATTGCAAAGTATCTATACCTATAAGAAATAGCCCATTATTATCCTACTTCTCAGTATATTTAGAGTTATTAATGTTTTCCACATTATATTCTTGGACTAAGATGGTAATAATACTAAGTGCCCATAACGAAAATTAAGTAACTAGGCAAAACAGTATATTAATTTCAGAAAAATAATTTTTGGGACTAAATGAATAGTATAAGATACAGTTACCTATTTTGGGGGGCTTGCGTCCTAGGTCTTAACGGATGCCATCGTTTATACAATGGCAAAATTTTGACTGGTCTACTTTGGCTCTTTACTGGGGGTTTATTTGGAATAGGCCAATTTATTGATTTGTTGTTAATTCCCAATATGGTAGAAGAACACAATACTAAAGTCAAAGCAAAATTAGGTATTTCATCCCAAGGAGTACCACTATATCAATCAAATGGGGCGGTCTCTATGAAAGCTTCTCCTCCACAAACCCGTCAACAGTTAATGGTAGCTTTACTCAGGTCAGCTTCTACTAAAGGAGGAAAGTTATCTGTTAGTCAGGGTGTCATGGCAACAGGAGCTAGCTTTCTAGAAGTAGAAGAAGCTCTCAAGGAAATGCTTAAAACTGGTTATGTTAGTGTGGATAACCATCCGGAGACAGGAATTGTAATTTACGATTTCCATGAGTTGTAATTTTGCCTACCAATAATCATTACAAATATGTTATTGATTACAAAACCTTTATGGTATCTTTGCTCGTGGTATATGTTTTTATCTGCAGGAGTCAAGATTACTGAGTCAGAAGTCAGGATATTCAGTTAGACAATAGTGGAAAAAGGTAGAAGAATGGGTAGTCTTCCTCGCTTAATGGTATACAAGAACAAGGGACTCCTGGAACAGGGGCATATTCCTCCCACTGCTGTAGGTAACAAAAATAATGACAATACACTAATTATATAGAAACCATTTGCTATCTTTTACACTGAGTTCTATCACGCTGACTATACATTTTTTTAGTTGAATAAAAAGTCATGCGTATAGGCAAACAGAATAACTCATTGTATATACATATCACAATTTTTGTGAGGATGCAACCGAAAATCCTTTGACGCGCGATTTTTTTTCAGGAGCCTCATAAAATAAAAATGTTGATAATTTTCAACCCACATTCCGCACGACAAAATGTAGTATACAAAGATGGTAAAAGTTGAGTAAGTATTTAGACTGATAGTATGGTTTAAGAAGCGATATAGCTGCCGCTAGGCTCCGCCAACGCAAATCATCAGTTGCCGGAACTTACCAATAGACATCTCCAAAAATTGCCAAAGTTTCTCTATCACGCTTCGCGATATAGCTGCCGCTAGGCTCCGCCAACGCGAAGCGGAACGGAGTTTGATCGCATCTTAATCATTGCCAAGTGGTTAATTCTACACTATGATTCAATCGTTGATTATTTTGGCCCTCTACCTGTTTTTACCTCAAGTTTCTGATTCTTAATCTAAGTAGTCGATTAATTTTCTGTTCTATGCCAATCTCGTCAATAATTCCTGCTACCAAACCTAGATGGTCTACATTAGTTACTTCTATTCACAACAAAGACCTTAATTTTGATTTTTACTTTAGACTTATAACTCTTCAAGCTAAATTAATTTTATGTAGCACTCTTCGCAATACCCCATTAATAAATCTATATCCATCTTCACTACTGTAACGCTTGGCTAATTTTACAGCTTCATTAATTGCCACTTGTTCTTGAATGCCAATAAACATCATTTCTGTCACTGCAATTCTGAGAATATCTATATCTATTCTAGGCAAACGTTCTATTTGCCAATCTACTATTGATTCTCTCAATAAATTATCAATTTCTTCTTTATTGTCATTCACCTTTGTCAAAATTTCTAAAGCGTACTTGCGAACTTCTAATTGATTAGTTAGTTGAATTAGTTCTGGTAACTCCACAGCAGTGCCAATACGATTAATTGCTGTTTGGCCTAACTCCACTGCTTCGTGGACCATCGAACTTGCACTTTGAACATCACTAGCACTAATTTGACTATTAAGGAGGCGATCGCTCCCTCTCTGTAATTCTGCCGCAGCAGTTTCTAAAATATCTTGGACTTCAGCTCTGAGAGTCCTAACTGCTGCTAGTATGACTTCTTGAAGTTGCTTTTTTTCTAGACTGCCTGAATTTGTTGGTAATTGACTTAGACCAAGCAGAGCTAGTTCACGAGCTGTGGAGCGAGGAGCTTTGTTCATAATTTTTGATCATCTTTTATCTTTTAAGTGGCAGGTTTAATATCCCATCGTCAACAGGGGTACTGAAAATTGTTCGGGGTTATCAGACACAGAGTGGCCAGTCATTGACTATCCCCATGCAATTAAACCTTCTACCTTTTGCCTCTATTGGTGCCCATTCCCTATCTTGGTCAGCATTCCCTTGCGTCTGACGCCGACGCGGGGTCGCACCGCTTCTGCTTTCTGCCTTTTTCAATATAACTCGTTCAATCCTCTTCAGTGGAAAATTTTTGATAGTCTTCTCTATCTAAAAGTAGAGGTTTGAGTTGATCATTTGAATTTTTTTCTGGACGTACTGATTGATTTGGAGTTACTATTCCACCTGATATGAGAACTTTAAACGCATCTTCCACTGACATTGAAACGTTAAGCACATCTTTTTCTGGCACTATGGCATACCAACCAGATGTAGGGTTAGGAGTCGTTGGAATGAAAAGACTTAGCATTGAGTCTCCTAGATGAGATTTAATTTGACTACTAATCGTACCAGTGACAAAAGCTATAGTCCAAACTCCCTGACGTGGATATTCTACAAGTACCACACGGCGAAATTTTTCGTTAGAATCCTTGAGTAGAGTTTCTAAGATTTGTTTGAGAGTGCCGTAGACTGACCCTGCAAATGGAATAGCTTGTAGTATTCGCTCGCCTACATCTAATAACCATCTTCCAGCAATGTTTCTAGCCATTAACCCAATCACTAGAATACTTAGCAATGGTACTGCTAGTCCTACTAAGAAATTTAGTAGGCCCACTAAAGCTGGGTGTAAACCATCGAAGGGGTTGATTTGCTTGGGTATCTTTGTCAAAAAATCTATTACCCACCGAGCAATAGTTATGGTCAACCAAATTGTTGTAGCTAATGGTATGACTACCAGTAAGCCTGCAATTAGGTCGTTTTTTAAATCCTGCCTTATGCGTTTGAACACTGTTTACCCATTTCCTCGTAAATTGCTAGATATTTTTTGATCTAGCTTGAAACCAATTTTTTTTAATTTAATATTTATATTTTTTATTCTGAATACTTACAATTATTAACAACTGTCAATAATTGTTGCAAATGTAAATTCAAATCAAAATTGAACTGATTTTAATCATCCAAAATATTCAGATATATTTTCTACCACTTGTCCACAATAATAATTGGACTGAGATTGGACTGAGAGCCGTGGCTGATTTCCAGATGATATTGGATAGATTTATATGGTAAAACAATTTGTCTCTTTTTCTCAACTGTAGACTTCGCCACATAAGTGACAGGGAGCAGGAGCAATAGAAGGTAAAAGGACGAAAGGAAAAAAGATTTAATATTGACTTTTGCAAAAGGTCTTCTTTCCAGTAGTTCTATTTAAGTTGTAAATTTTTGCTAGGCAGAATAGAACTGAGATATATATGAAAGATATATAGAATTTACATTTAAGAGAGAACAAAGGATAGGGGAAGATGATTGATAGATAAAATTTTTTGTAGTCAAAAATCATCATCTATGTTTACGTCTAAAATGGAAATACTATAGTTGTCATATAATAGGTTTTGAACAAATTTTAGTTATCTAAATACAGAGAGTTACTTATCTTGCTCTGTAGCTAATATTTATCTTCTATCTAGGATGGCTATATATCTTTCAACTAGATAAAATCAGAATTATGGATGAGAATTTTATGACTTCATAGAAGAGTATTTTAAGAATAGAAAAGGCAATGGCATTATCAGAGTGTAAATGCCAAACAGGTTACAGATAAAAAATCCTCAAAATCATTGACAATCAATTATTTAATGAATTTATGAATAATTTTCGTTTTCATCAAGATACTATTACAGAAGTGAAGGAAAGAGCTGACATTTATGATGTTATCTCAGAGCATATTGTCTTAAAAAAGCGAGGTAAAGATTATGTAGGATTATGCCCTTTCCATGAAGAAAAAACTCCTAGCTTTACTGTTAGTACCAGCAAACAAATGTACTACTGTTTTGGCTGTGGTGCAGGTGGTAATGCTTTGAAATTTCTGATGGAAGTTGGTAAGTCTTCTTTTAGTGATGTAGTGTTAGATTTAGCCAGACGTTATCAAATACAAATTAAAACGGAATCACCAGAAAATAGACAAGAGTTTCAACGTCAAATTTCTCTGCGGGAACAACTTTATGAAATCTTGGCAATGGCTAATAGTTTTTATCAACACGCTTTGAGACAATCACAGGGAAAAATTGCTTTAGAGTACTTAAAATTTTCACGTCAAATTACAGAAGAAACTATTCAAAAATTTCAACTGGGTTATGCTCCTAATGGTTGGGAAACTATTTATGGTTATTTGGTGGAACAAAAAGGTTTTCCTGTAGAGTTAGTGGAGAAAGCAGGATTAATTTTACCTAGAAAATCAGGTAATAGTTATTACGATAGATTTCGCGATCGCTTGATGATTCCTATTAATGATGCGCAAGGTAGAGTTATTGGTTTTGGTGGGAGAACTTTGAGTGATGAACAACCTAAATATTTGAATTCTCCTGAAACTGAATTATTTGATAAGGGTAAAACTTTATTTTGTTTGGATAAGGCAAAAACTGCTATTTCAAAACTGGATAAAGCTGTGGTTGTGGAAGGATATTTTGATGCAATTGCTCTCCATGCTGCGGGAATTAATAATGTTGTTGCTTCTCTAGGTACGGCATTAAGTTCTATTCAAATTAAACAACTTTTACGTTATACAGAGTCTAAACAAATTATCTTAAATTTTGATGCTGACCGAGCAGGTATTCAAGCTACTAACCGGGCAATTGTAGAAATAGAAAATCTTGCTTATAAAGGGGAAGTTCAACTACGAATATTGAATATTCCTGATGGGAAAGATGCTGATGAATATTTGCAAAATTATTCTTCTGAAAGGTATCAGGAATTATTAGTTAATTCTCCACTATGGATTGACTGGCAAATTCAAAATATTGCAGCAAATAAAAATTTGAGTTTGGCAGATGAGTATGGTCAAGCAACTCAACAAATAATTAAAATTTTAACGAAAATAACTAACGATAATCAGCTTACTTATTATCTTCAATATTGTGCAGATATTTTGAGTCAAGGAGATTCTCGTAGAGTTTCATTACTTACTGAAAATTTGTTGAACCAAGTTGTTACTCATTGGAAAAAGCTCTTAGGCGAGGATGAGTTGTTATCAGTACCATTGCTAGTAGCAAAACAGTTAAAATATTATCGACAAAATAGTAGAAATTCTACTAAAGGGAAAAATAATACTTCACAAAAAGTTTTATCTCCACCTCGAGAGCGTGGTTTATTAGAAGAAGCAGAATATTTATTACTGCGTATTTATTTACATTGTCCGAAATATCGTCAAGATGTGAAAGATGCAATGGAGGCTAGAGATTTACAGTTTAGTTTGTCTCACAATCGATTTTTGTGGAAACAAATTATTGATGTAGAAAATATGTCTGAATATCAAATTACTGACTCAGATGATTTAATTTCAAAATTGCAAGATAGTTGTTTAGATGCTCCAGATAAACTATCAGAAGTAGAGCATCTTTTTCATTTAGATGAAAAGGCAAAGAAAAATCTTCTTAGAGCGCCTTTAGAAATCCGTTCTACAATAGCAACTATTGAATTAATTATGTGTAGAAAACGTCGTAGCACCGTTTTAAGTATGTGGCAAAAAACTGATTTATCGACAGACTTTGAATTGGCTAAAAAGTATCAAGAAAAATTCTATTCTGAATCAGAGTGGATTCAGGAACTGGAGAGATTAAGAAGCACCACTATCTATGATTTAATACAAGTACCTTTAGGGGAATTAGCTAACTAAAAAAATCAAGCGTTGGTAATACGTGGCTATGATTGTGCTTTAATGGCAATTGTCTAACTATTAACTGAAAAGCATTTTATATTTCGCTAAATTTAGGTTTCATCGCTTGATTCACCAACGCCAAAATTCCTGATACCAATTTGATGTGAAGCTGTACAAAATAATGTTTTGATTTTATAGCAATTGAAGGAAATGCACGGACATATTAAAAGCTTATAGCAGTCAAAGCAAAGAGCGCGGACATCATAGACTTCTCCAAAAAAAAATAAAATCAATTCTTATCCGTAAGTTATCAATTACTTCTCCCTATTCCTTATTCTCTCTTTTCTGGAGATGTCTAATAGAGAAAAATTATCTAGGAAAGATTATGCCTGCTCCTTATAGCTACGACTTAAGACAAAAAGTTATTGATGTTAAGAAATCCCGCGTTGTAGCGTAAGCGCAATTTCGGGAGGATGTCAATGGTTTCCCATTAAAAACTGAGTCAGAAAGTCAAAAGGAACAATAAAAGATTTTCCTATGGAGAGTTGATGATGCTGTTCGCTTCGCTTAACGTCCGTGCCCTTTGCTTCGACTGCTATACTATGAATAATTAATAAAAACATGATTCATTTTAATAAGCACCTACGCAGAGCGAATAATTTGTTATCAATATACATCAAAATTGGCTGAGAAGCAAAAACTCTGTATTTATTGCATATCAAGACTTGTAGCGTTTATGAAAAGGTTGCTCATACAGGCGCAAAATTGCGATTTTTCGCTAAAATTTGGCTTTCGATAGCTCATTTCAACTTTTTTTGTCAAAATTAGTTTAAATTATAAATATGTTAATTAATTAAGTATAAGTTTAATTAATATTAAATAATTTGATAGTCTTATAGCGCTATGGGCAAGACAAAAATCAAAAATAATCTATAATTGAGTTAGATAATTTAGAAATGTCATAATCTTGGCTTCGATGGCTATAAAACTCAGATAACACAAAATTATTCCTTCTTACTTCTGCTATACAAGATACAAGAAATAACAAGGAATAATAGGTCTAAAAATCAATAAATTTTCTCATATTCCTAGGGCTATACTAAAGCATTAATTGATGAGATTAACGGTGTAACTTATACAGTGTTTGTCAGATAAATATCAAAAACATAGGGTACGAAGCGTGTGAAATAACGCACTATCCTCCAGCACATGGTCAAGTGTAAAACCGACCGTAATTCCATAAATGGTAAGCATACTGTCACACACCCTATCTAATCTTTTTTACTACAACTATTGAATTATTGTGTGGTTATCTATCTAATAAAATACCAATCAAAAATAGGATTTACTCCCATATATTGAAAATAAAAAAGGGAAGATCGAAATAAATGTACTTCACTTTTACTTCTGCTCATTCCCTCTACCTTATTACTTCAAATCAAGCCAATAAAATTAATCACAAAAGAGTGTATCCTTTGTGTCATTACCTGTAATAGGATTCGTACCTTGAGCTATTTTACATAGCTCCTTTTGAGTATCTGCTCGTAAAAAAGCATCTGTAAAATCTGCTCCATCAATAATTGCACCACGGAATTGAGTATGAAAAGCAAAAGCACCCTCTAAAATAGCATTAGTCAAATTTGCTTTGTTAAAAATTGCATTATCCAAAGTAGAGTAACTCAGATTAGCTCCTACTAAATTAGCTCCTTCTAAATGAGCGCCAAACAAACTAACACCAGTTAAATTTGAGTTACTGAAGTCACTTTTACGCAGAATAGATTTAGTAAATGAATCATTAGTTAAGTCTCGACCAGAAAAATCAACACCCACTAATATTTGCTTGTTATACTCATCAGCTAGAGTGAGTGTTGGGTTAGTAAATATTAAGGCAGTTATTGCCCCAATAGTAATGAGATATACTATTAGTGAAAAGACGAAGCTGACTAAAATTTGGGAAGTTTTTTGTTGTCTAAAATTCATACTACTTCTGTCTAATTTACTCCAGGCAGTCCATAACCATAATAAGAAGAATAAACCAAAATGAGCTTTTCTTGATCACAACGTTGGTTGGAGAGCCGCGCTCTCCGGCCTGTGGGAGCTTCCTTCGCGAAAACCAATCAATATTGATATCTCACACACAATATGTTAGACTTTAAAAATTACTTGGCTAACAGTAGATGGTTGAAAAAGCGTATAAATTTAGGTTTTACCCGACTCCAGAACAGGAAAACTTGTTGCGGAGAACTTTCGGTTGTGTACGCTTGGTCTACAACAAAGCTTTAGCTGCTAGAACTCAAGCTTGGTATGAACTGCAACAACGACTGAGCTACAAACAAACTTCAGCTATGCTTACTTGTTGGAAAAAACAGGAAGATTTAGATTTTCTAACAGAAGTTAACGGTGTACCGTTACAACAAGGTTTGAGACATCTACAGACTGCTTTTTCTACGGAATCCTACGCAAACACTAACTTTTTTAGTGGAGGTGCTAAATATCCTAACTTTAAGAAAAAACGAAATGGTGGTAGTGCTGAATTCACAAAGTCAGCATTTAAGTGGAAAGATGGTCAAGTATATCTAGCCAAATGTGTAGAACCATTACCTATTAGGTGGACTAGGCAACTACCTAATGATAGTTTACCTACCACAATAACAGTCAAACTGGACTCTAGTGGTAGATGGTCTGTCTCTTTGAGAATTAATGACACCACAGATTTAAAACTCAAGGCAGTCAAAAAACTCTTAGGTATTGACTTAGGAATCACCAGTCTCTTAACTACTAATGGGGAAAAAGTAACTAACCCAAAGAATCTTAACAAGTTACACAAAAAACTGAGGTTAGCTCAAAAGTCACTCTCGCGTAAGAGTAAAGGCTCAAGTAACTATCAAAAGGCCAAATTAAAAGTAGCTAGAATACACGGAAAAATAAAAGATTCAAGGCTTGACTATACTCACAAGCTAACATACGTCGCCAATCTGACGGTTCCCCTACAACTGATTCGTGAAAATCAAACGATAGTGGTTGAGGATTTGGCAGTTAAAAACATGGTCAAGAACCACAACCCACTCCTATCCCCTCCCAGGAGAGGAGCAAGAGGGGGGGATAGTGATGCTAACTGGGGAGAATTAGTCAGGCAATTAGAGTACAAAGCTGATTGGTATGGCCGAAAGTTAATCAAGATTGACAGATATTTTCCCAGTTCCAAACGCTGCTCTAATTGTGGTCATGTGGTTGAGAAATTGCCTCTAAATATCAGGGAGTGGGATTGTCTTGAGTGTGGCACTCACCATGACCGCGATGTTAAGGCAAGTATAAATATTTTGCGGATGGAAACCCGCGTCGGCGATAGACGCAAGGGAACACCCACCAAGAAGGCTGCGGGACTCGCAGTTTCAATCTGTGGAGCGACTGTAAGACCTGAAGGGAGTAAATCCCGGAAGGCGGGTGCTATGTTAGCGCAGCTCCTCCGGAGGAGGAAACAGAAAGCCCCTATCAACGATGAAGGAGGAATCTCGCCCTGTCTCGTAGAGCAGCGTCGGGAGGATGTCAACTAGGCAATCTGCTTCTTCCTCAAAAATTGACAGAGGTCTCTTGGGAGAAGATTTAGTGGCAAAATGGTTAACTCAAGAAGGTTGGCAAATACTCCATCGACGGTGGCAATGTCGCTGGGGAGAGTTAGATATTATTGCCCTAAAAACTTCTCCTTTGGAAGATAACCAAGCTCAAAAATTTCCAATTCTGATATTTGTGGAGGTCAAAACTCGTAGTCGGGGTAACTGGGATAAAAATGGTTTACTCGCAGTTACAGAAGCAAAACAAGCAAAATCATGGCAAACTGCAGAAATATTTTTAAGCGATCGCCCAGAATTAGCAGATTGTTCTTGTAGATTCGATGTAGCTTTAGTCAAGTGTAATTATACTCAAAAAGATTATCCTCAATCAAAATTTCTATCATTACAGGATCAACTATCTAAGTTAACTATTAAGGTGGGACATTCTTTAGAATTAGCAGGTTATCAACTTGTCTTACAAAATTATATCCCTTCTGCCTTTATATCTGCCTCTGACCTGGATTAAACTCGTTTAGAGTTAATCAGGTATTAGGCGTTGTTGAATAACAGTATGATTTTTAGTAGTCAGTAGGGTTATAGGTACTAAATCTCTGTTTGCTTCATATCCAGATAGAACATAGATCATACAATCATTATATATTTTCCCTACTTCCAAAATTCATCCCTCTTTTCAGCAATGCGAGGTATTCAATAATTTGCCTATGCCACCAGAAGCACTAAGCAAAAGTCTGGAACATCCATAGGCTAAACTTTAATTTAAAAAAAGGACTATCAGACTACAGAATCAATTCCGTGACTCATTTTTCATCCAAGGGTTAAAACCGCCTAGCTTTCTTCTTCCTTTGATATTTTTGTAGGCTGGAATGAGAAACCAATTTTAATGCAAATTACTTCTATTCCTTATGACCAAAAGGCTCTCAACTGTAGAATGCTGTGCAAATTAGAAAAGTAAGTTAAATTATAAAGAATAAATTAAGTGTGTCTTACTCTTGTTGTACCGGTACTAATATGATTAATGTACAAGTACAAGTACAGGTACAAATTAAAGTAAGAGTAAAACTATAGCTCAACCTAAAGTTTCGGGACAATACCCTAAACCCTTGACAAATTGGGTACGGAATGATTCTATTTCCTCCTGATTGGGCTGGCCATGAGATACTATTGCTACCTGATACCGTCTCATCACACTTAAAGGTGATTGTCCAGTTTCTAGACTCCACAATGCCATTCTGATACGGATATCAGGCTGATAAGGTATTCCTAATTCATTCATAAAAGCCCTAAAATCCCCATGTTGTTGAGGAGTTAAGTAGTGACTCATTTTGATTTTTACTACCCAACCATCAATTTGATGAATCACAGTCATAAATTGAAGCGGTAGTTGATGAGTAATGCATAGGTATTCAACTACTCTCAGGCAGAGGCTAGTATTTGCTATAAAGTAAAGGTATTCCATCTCAATCTAACTATTACCGCTGAAAACTACTGCTTTTCCCTCGGTTTAACCTCTAAATCTTTTGCTACTACAGAGGAAAAATTAAAGGTAATGAAAAACGGTTGTAGGGAGCGGGGCGGATATTGCCGCTTCCTAGTTAATAATTTAGGTTTATGTTCTAGAATGTCTAGAGTTTTGAACTAGACGATCAATCTGTTATTTTTCACTACAGATACATCTGCTCTACACTCTGAAAATTAATTCTGTACTTATATACTCTATATTTTCTCTTAATGTGTAGCATATCACTAGGGGAAAACTACCCTAATTTATCTGGGGGATTTTACCCAATTACGAGTTATATATCACTAATATGACTGAGGTAGATTGGTCTATTGATGCTTATGACTATGAACTGCCCCAAGAGCTAATTGCTCAAAACCCCATTGTCCCCAGGGATAGTTCTCATTTAATGGTTGTAGATTCACTTACACATCATAATTGTATTTTTAGAGATTTACCAGATTTACTCGAATCAGGAGACTTACTAGTTTTAAATAATACTCGCGTTATTCCTGGGAGGCTTTATGGCCACAAAACTACTGGTGCTCGGGTAGAAATATTGTTGCTCAAACCAGTGGAAAATGATTGTTGGCTGGCTTTAGTCAAGCCTGGTAAACGTTTTAGCAATGGTACAACAATTGAATTTATACCTAATTCATCTAACTGTAATTATAAGTTACAGGCAACAGTATTATCAACAGATAGAGAAACTGGTGGGCGATTTTTACAGTTTAACTTACCTCAAGGAATTTCGTTAATCAATTTATTAGACCAATTTGGTCATGTGCCATTTCCGCCTTATGTGACAGATTCACAGGCTCTCACAGAACAATATCAAACTGTATATGGTACTATTTTAGGTGCAGTAGCTGCACCTACTGCTGGTTTACATTTTACTGATGAATTACTAGAGAAACTAGAACAAAAAAATATTAGACTAGCTTTCATCACACTACACGTTGGTCTTGGTACATTTCGGCCAGTTGAGACTGAAGACATCACGAAGCATGATATGCACTACGAATGGATAGAGGTTTCACCATCAGTTGTAGACAAAATTAATCAAACAAAATCCCAAGGTGGACGTATAATTGCAGTAGGAACAACAGTAGTTAGAGCTCTTGAGGGAGCAGCGCTAGCTAATCAGAACAATAGTAATGAACAGCTTTCTATCTCACCATTTTCTGGTTATACCAATATATTTATTTATCCAGGCTACAAGTGGCAAATAGTAGAAGGTCTAATCACTAATTTTCACCTACCACGCTCCAGTCTGCTGATGCTTGTAAGTGCAATGATTGGGAGAAAACGCCTTTTTAGCTTATACCAGGAGGCGATTGCCAAAAAATATCGCTTTTATTCTTTTGGTGATGCGATGTTCATTTTGCCAGTTGCTAGGATAAATTAGTCTAATGGTTAAAATATTTTGAGAATTGGACATTATTTTTCCCAATTCTCTGATAGATTAATTTTCTTCCTCTTCTTCCTCAGCACTTGGATATACAAAACTGTGGGAACGTTGAGTAAGAACTGATTTCCCTAAAGATAGCGCCTTCTGTGCCTCCAGTCTTGCTTTACGCTTCCACTGAGCTTTTCGCATATTTGTCTTAGACTTGGAAGTTCTCTTCTTTGGTACAGCCATGAAAGTTATTGTATAGATAATTATAGACAGACTACTATAGTACCTTAATTTTAGTAACTATGGAAGACCTCTATAGAACCCTTATGGTATATTTGCACGGGGTATGTGCTTTTGGCTGCCCTCCTCAGAACTCAGTCCTCAAAAGTAAAGAAATTCAGAAATAGAAAAAAGGTAGAAAAATGCTTCCATCTCCCCTCTATTTCATAGAAGCTATTTGGTATTTTTGCCTACGATTAAGTTTTTGAGTTACGAGTCGGGAGTGGAATAGAGGTAATAACACAGGAAAAAGATTGAAAAATGCTGCCTTATTCCCCTACTTTTAAGATTAAAATCAGATTTTTCGGAACAATCTTTACCTCCTTACTTAGTTTTAGCCCACATTCCGCACGACAAAATGTAGTATGCAAAGATGGTCAAACTTGAGTAAGTATTTAGACTTAAGAAAAAAAAACCTCAAACTGTAAGAGCTGATTTGTAAACTTAGCTAAAAGTCTGATATTACCTAGTTTTTAGCAATTAGGGTAATACTTGATAATAACTCCTCAAACCTAAGTATAGCAAGTGATTCAGCGCCTTAATCTTTACTTGATCAATCAGCTCTAATTCTAGATAATTAAGTGAAGATCAAAAAGAGGAGAAAATGTCAATAGAAGTAACTAATGTAGACCATCTAGGTTTGGTAGCAGGAATTATTGACGAGATTGGCATAGAACAGAAAATTAATCGACTACGCGGGAGTTCAGTTACCAGAAAAAATAACAGGGGGTTAAGTAGTTAAAGGAATGCTCTTAAATGGGTTAGGATTAGTTTCATCCCCACTATATTTATTTAGTAAATTTTTTGATGGAAAAGCTATAGAACATTTAATTGGCAAAGGGGTAAAAACAGAGTATTTTAATGATGATAAATTAGGTCGGGTATTAGACCAACTGTATCACAGAGGATTAAATCAGATTTTCATGTCTGTGGTGTTAGAAGCAGTGAAAAGTTATCAGCTAGAGATAAGCACAGTCCACCTAGATTCTACATCATTTCATGTTCATGGAGATGATCACACATATGAGGATGAATCCACGGAAGATATAGAACCAAAAACTATTAAAATTACCTCTGGATATTCGAGAGATAAACGACCCGATCTAAAACAATTTATGATGGATTTAATTTGTACGAATGATGGAGATGTCCCATTGTGGATGAGAATTGGTT
>NZ_RCBY01000007.1 GCF_003838195.1 Okeania hirsuta | reverse complement strand
GCGACCCCGCGACGACGCCAGTCGCAAGGGAATGCGCACCAAGAGAGGCAACAGCTCATCTGGGGGAATAAAAAGCTGTTTGCGGAGCATTCCGAAGGAATAATATAAGACTTTTAGCTATTGGACAGTTCCTGAATTTGTGGATATGTCAGCGCACATTGCTATATATCATGTCCGGTTGAATACTTATAAATAAAACGATGAAGGAGTCAGGAGTCAGTCCTCAGGAGTCAGGAGGAAAGAAAGAAGCAAGAAGCAAGAAAGAAGAGGAGAAAAAGGAGAAAGTTTTTTGTTTAGCTGGCGCACAACGCACATTAACGCTACGCGACAGGTCAAGCGTAGCATTCCGCACCGAAAACGCGGAGCGCGGAACGGAGTCCTATCGCGATCTTATCCGGACATGATATTACTAACCCTTGGCAGCAGAAGAGTAAAAAATTTTTTTGAAATTAACTAAATCTCCAAATTTCTGAATTTCTCTACTACCGCTAAAGGTAAAGAAAGAGCATCTGCAACTTATTTGGTAGTTAAACCCATGCTCAATAACCGAGGAATAGTTTCTTGTTGCTGTTGAGCAATTAAGTTCCGTTATTGTTGAGCTTGTTGACGTGCATTTGCCTCTCATTCGGCGTTTTGTCTTTCTTGTTGAGCTATTAGACATCTGGTGAAAATAAACTTACCCTTTATTTAACATAAGCTAGAGTTTTCAACAATTAATAATTAATAATTAATTATTAATTATTACCTCTCCTTGAAAAGAAGAGGATTGACTAAAAGGAAAAATTTTTTTCTTTTTTCCCCTTAAAAGGGGAGGCGCATACCCACAATTTCTCGGTAAAAGTCAGTTCCCTAAATCATTTTTCGTACCTTTTTCCTAAAAATCTATTCCCTGTTGCTTTCCGGAACTGTTGCCTGTTGCCTGCTATGTGCAAAAAGTTTATATCTTTTTCACGCCTATGTCTATTTGTCTTTCTCGTTCGGCGTTTTGTCTTGCTTGCTCCTTTTGTTCGAGAATTTCTACATAAGTGGCAAAACGTTCTCCATCGGGTGGATAAATTTGTAATTCCCTACCCTCTTTTTCAAAGCGAATTCCGATTCGAGGACTTATCCAACCTTCCATCACTTCTATGGGAGTGAGAACTTCTCCTCGACACAACCATCCTTTTAATCTCCCTGTGTCTGGGTCATAAACATAATACTGTTGCGCCTTATATTCTGAATAGAACTCTAGTTTTGCTACTTCCAGTTCAGTAATACTGTTCCTAGGAGAAACAATTTCAAACACAACTTGTGGTAAAATATTATCTTCTTCCCACTGTTTATAGGAACTTCTATCTTCTTGAGGAAGAGCGAAAACTACCATCACATCAGCAGTTTGTTTGATCCAAGGTTATTTTTGTTTGGGATACCAGAATAAGTCTCCGACAACAAACACATTGGGGTTGTCTTTATACATACCAGCAATAGTAGTAATCAAACGGAATTGAATTGTGTGATCAGCAAAAGGTAAACCGTCACTCTCTGGATAAATAACTTCTGCTGCAGTGGAGGATGTCATTACAAATAACCTCTTACTTAACTTAAATGTTTATAACTTAACCCATCCTTATAGCTATTCACATTATATTTAGATATTTAGTATAGCACTATAGTTTTAATGATAATTTCTATTTTTTATTATCAATAATAGTACAGATGTATACGAAAGAAAATGTTGATCTTAATAGACATCTCCAGAAAAGAGGGAACAGGGAACAGGAATAAATAATTGACAATTTATAGATCAGAATTGCTTTGATTTTTGATTTTTGGAGATGTCTAATATAAAACCATACTAAAAATTGTATATCAAGTCTGTTTAACGGGACTAATACCAATTCTCAAAAGTATTGCTATACTTAATTAGCCTATAGCATAGCAGTCGAACGAAAAACCTCTCCTTATTTCCCAGAGCAAATATCCTTCCTATTCTTCCAACTCTCTCCTAATAGATTATGATATAGCAGAAGGAAGAAGGAAAAATATTCATTGTCTGAATTCTAAGCTTTTGATATGTCAAATACAGTAATGGCGACTACTATACAGCAAATTTTAAGATAGTGAAGTACAGTTTAAGATTAATCCATAATTCTTATTCATTCCCAGCTCTCATATCCAGTTTGATCTGTTCCTTAAAAGCATAAAACTTTGTACCTCCAAAACTCGAAAACTGATGTAAATATTCAACCGGATATTATATTACTAGAGTCAAAAAAATTAAAGACTTTTCCTTTTTTTTATGATGCTTTTCTCAACAACGGTGATGATTTTTACTACCTTTTTGAGTTTTGTTAATTTTAATGAACGTAGGATGAAATAAATTAATTTACTGATATCTTTTATAGTAGCAAAGTTTGGTAAAATATTAGAAATATGTAGATATATCTGCAAAAATATAAGTTATCAAAAACCTGCTGAATTAATCTTACCAAAGGATAAAAATATGCCAATTCCACAAATTTACAATCGCGATGTTTTTATTTTAATAGACCGTAGTGGTTCCATGACAATATCTGATGCTACTACAGGAAACAAAAATCGTTGGCAATATCTTCAAGAAACTGTACAAGGTCATGTCTTTGAAATTCTGTCAGAGCAAGATGATGATTATGGAATAATTTGTGATGAGGTAACTTTATATTTTTTCAATCGAAATCAACAACCGACTAAAACTATTTACCTTAGAGATGCTGCCCAAGTACAAGCTGCTTTTAAAGAAAATAGACCTGGTGGTTCTACTTATATTGCTCCTACTTTAAATGAGGCAGTATCTCAGTGGTTTTCTAATAGAACTGATGATAAAGGTGCTTTTATAATTATCTATACTGATGGTCAAATTGATGATAGTAAAGAATTTATTAATGTTATTGGAAAAACTTGTTCTAATATCAATAGTCAAGATGAGATTAAAATTTTAATGATTGGTGTAGGTAGTGATATTGAGACAGAGGGAGCAATAGATTTTTATTTAGGAATTGATTTGAATGCTAATAAATTTCAATCTAGACGAGGAGAAGATTGTAATATCTTTATTTTTGATTTAATAGATGAGGTAATGGATGAGGGTATTATTGCTGCTCTTGAACGTCAACTTGAGGGAGATCCAAGAAAAGGATTAGGTGGTTGGATAAAAGAAAGATATCCAAGTTTATATGGTAAATATTTTGCTTCTTAATATTAAGAAGGAATCAGGAAGAAGGAAGAAGGAAGATATATATTTCTGAATTTAATTCCTCACTATTGATAGTGCGAAGATGTTTTATCACCACAATCTAAGTTAGACTACTTTTCTTCTTTACTGAAAATTTTGGTTTAAACCCTGCCTTTTAAGGGGATAAAAAGTGGTCGTTAGCGGAGCTTCCCGTAGGGTGGGATGGCGATCTTCGGAGCGGGTCTGCACTCTTCGGGTCTCCTCGCCATATCCAATCAACCAAGAGAAAGAAAATTCTGCATCTTCTCGCTTCCCTATTGCAGGAGGTACTGATAACGTAGTTCCTCTGTAAAGAGGCTAATTGTTAACGTTTACGCAGGATTCCCATAGGAAAGTTCCTCCGGCAGTAGGTTAACTGAATTGACTTTCTCCTAAATACTGACTACTCATTACTTATTTATTCTGATATTTATAAATTTGTGCAATATTTGTAAAAAATTCTAAATTTATAGATGAAATTATGAAATTTTTACCCCTATTATCTCATACTATAGCAATCATATTTCAGTTGTAATATTTTAGTATTAATTAGGAGTCAGGAGTCAGAATATAAAAGGATTTTGATTGGTATTAATTGTTATTAAACATCTCATAAATCATTCCTGATTGCTATATAATGCTGTGAATATTTTCTACAAAACCATGAAGAGGATTGCTATAAATTGCTGAGTTAATTTGATATTAATTTATACATTTCTTACCTTTCTTACCTTTTAGATAAAATTTATATTGTGTTTTAAATCACATAGTATATATACTATAAGTCACATTAAATCAAGAATATAAATCACAGTTATTTCAGTAAAAATACGGAAAAATAGAATTGTCAATTTTATTCTCATCCGAAATTTCATGTATTAAGACTGAAGCAGAATGTAGTAGTTAATTAATTATGTCAAAGTGTGCTGAAATACTTATTTGTAATTCTATGGTACTAAAGCTGATCGCTCCATAATCAATTTTCTAAATTAAGTAATTACCCTGACCGGATTTATCAGCATATCTATTGAAAGATTTGTTAATTTTTGTAAAGAATAAATATTGACTCAAAATTCATGCTAATTATATCAATCAACCAATGAACAAAGAAAAGTTAGAGCAGTTGAATGCATTAACTAAAATAATGATTGTCAGTTTTCTGTGGCATGGTTCTGGTTTAATGAAATCTAGTCAACCTACTAAAACGGAGCAGAACACTACAAAGCCATCTCAGACAGATGAAATAAACCATCCTGAGCAAAAATAATGATGATGTGGGTGTTGCTGAACTAACACCACATTATTTCCTAAAGAAGATATTCTCTCAAAATACGATTACGTTTTGGGTCTTCCAACTTTTTCAATGCCTTAGCTTCTATTTGTCTAATTCTTTCTCTCGTTAAATTAAAAGTATCACCGATTTCTTTCAGGGTTTTTTCTTGACCATCATCCAATCCAAATCGCATTTGTAAGACATTTCTTTCCCGTTCAGTTAAAGTGTTGAGAACAGTTTCTACATCTTCTTGTAGGCAATTTTCAAAGACATATTTTGCTGGTGTTTCTCCATCAAATTCGATCACTTCCTTATAGATGGTATTTTCTCCTTTGCCTATAGGAATCTCTAAAGATAACGTTTCTTGAGCGCATTCTACAATAAATCGTAATTTCTCTGTGGTCATTTCCATGCGTGTAGCGACTTCTTCAGCAGTAAGCAGACAACGTTCCATTGACATCTGTTTAACTGTTTTCTTAATTTGGGAAATGGTTTCATAGAGATAAACTGGTAAGCGAATGATCCGAGAATAGTCACAAATAGCTCTAGTAATAGCTTGTCTAATCCACCAAATACCATAAGTAGAAAATTTATAGCCTTTTGTATGGTCAAATTTTTCTGTGGCACGAATTAATCCTAAACTACCTTCTTGGAGTAAATCTTGGAAGTCTAATCCACGGTTTTGATATCGTTTGGCAATTGATGTCACCAGTCGCAGATTAGCTGTGACCATTTTATTTTTTGCCTGTCTACCTTGCTGGAGGCGATCGCGCAATTCTGATGTACTGATTTTTGCAGCTGTCGCCCATTCTGTTTCATTAGGCGATCGCTTGAGTTGTTTCTCTAAATTTTCACGAATTTGTTCTAAAGCTGATAATTCATCAATTTGATGAGCTAAATTAATTTCTTCCTCAGCACGCAAGCGAGGTATTTTATTAATTTCTTTGTGATAAAGTTGAATGGAATCTTCAGTAAATGTTGCGGTTGGCGGTTCTAAATCTTGGTCGTAGCTACGTTCAGCAGGTTCTTTATTGGTAAATTCTTCTGTAGATTCCCAATCATTTCGGATTATATTTTCTAGCCAGTAAGTATCATAATAAGTAGGATTTTTACAGTCAATTAACCACCATTTAATTGTGATACTTATATTTTCTATTGTCTGAAGAGCAACTATTACTAACTGATGATAGTTTTTTGTACAAATGAGTAATTTTTTTTTTTGCTTTTAGGGATATTTTGGGAAATAGTTATTATTTTTTCTTGAAGTTTACGGTTTGTTTGAAATTCTGCTTGTAGCAACTCCAACAAAAATATTTCTAAACTACCTTCTTCATCGCTATGAATTTTGTAAACATTATCAATAAATCCACTGCAAGAAGTTGGTAATTCTAGCTGTTCAATCTCTAAATTTCCCAGTTGTAAATTATAGCCAAGTTTGTTAAACAAAGCTACTATTTTTTTCGGGCTATTAATTTTTTTTAGATCGTCTATTTCTAATGAATGCCCTATCATTATCATCTGTCTCCACAATTAATTTATGTTAATATGTTGAGTCTTTAATATATTGCGATTAAAAGCGTTATTCTGTCTGTTTTTTTCAAGCTTGGTAAATTTATAATAAACATTTTTTTGTGTTTTATGAATAGATAGTTGTGGTTTTTGAGAATGATTGCTTACTTTCCCCTAGTTATTCCAAGATTCAATTCAAGTAAAACTTTACACCGATCTAAGATAATTAGCGATCGCGCTTAATCATACCTATCACTATCATCAAAGAGGTTGATGAATTTAGACTTCTTTATATCATATATCTTCTTTTATGTCAATCTTTATTTTCAAATTCTTGATATTATGATGTTTTTAGGTGATCAATCAAAATTATATTTAAATATCATATTTAAAATGCTATGTCAAATTTTTATCATCTTGACTGATATGCAAAGGAAACAATTAGGATGATTATTTATACAGCATGAGATGAAAATTATGGGATAATACCAGTCTGATAAATATTTGCTACAAATAGCTAGGCTATTTCTTAGGAGTCAACCCACCCCTAACCCCTCTCAGGAAGGGAGTCAGGAGTCAGGTAGAGGAGCCTTCGGATTGGTGAGGTACAGAATGAATGGCTTTGATATTATTTTTTAGGTCGGAACTTATCTTTTTAGTCAAAAGTGGATCTCCAAAAAAGTCTTTTAATTACTCAAATTATTCGTAACATTCTTGTTGGAAAATGGTATAATAGGCAACAGGGAAGAGAAAATAAAGATTAATGTATAGCAGTCGCCATTACTATATTTGAGATATCAAAAGCTTAAAACTCAGACAACGCAAGATTTTTCTTTCTCTCCTAGATAACTAAAGCCTTCTTCCTTCTGCTATAAAACTGTACCTTACCATCTTGAACAGTGCGGTATTTATATTGAGTTTAAAAATAGTTTTCAACATTAACATTAAAAGATAATTTGTCAATCTTGATAATATATATTTATACATCTGCAATCAGCAGAAAAAATATTGAAGTAATGAATAATTATTAAATAACCACCAGCAAAATTAACAGTTTTTATGAGGAAAAATTAGGAATAAAATTATGGAAACTTTATTAGGTATTTGTCTAGGTGTAGGTTTAAGTGCAGCTTGTGGTTTTCGCATATTTGTACCTCCTTTAGTAATGAGTATTGCAGCACAGTCAGGAAATTTACAAATATCTTCTGATTTTGCCTGGATGGGCACCCCACAAGCAACAGTAGCTTTCGGAGTTGGTGCATTTTTAGAAGTTGCAGCTTACTATATTCCTTGGGTAGATGAACTACTAGATATTGTCGCCACTCCAACAGCAGTTATCGCAGGTACAATCATCACAAGTTCATTTGTGAGTGACATGAGTCCAATGCTACAGTGGACGATCGCTGCGGTCGTGGGAGGGGGTGCTGCGGGAACAGTGCAAGGTTTAACAGATGTGACCAGATTAGCATCTACAACTCTCACCGGAGGATTTGCCAATCCTGGAGTTTCCACAATGGAGTTATTAAGTTCCTCGGTGTTGTCAATTTTGGCGATTTCTGTACCAGTGTTCGCAGCTTTCCTCGTATTTGTAGTGATTGGGTTACTATTATCAGGGGTGAAAACTTTGCATCGAAAGTTGAGGCAGAGAAATAATACAGAAATACCACCGACAGAAATGGAGTAATGACTTGTACCATGTCCGGTTAAACAGTTATAAATAAATGACAGAGGAGTCAGGAGTCATAATTGAGGAGGGAAAGCGTTGTATAGAGTGCAGGATGAATTTTAGACTGGGAAACATAGGAAGTGTAAAAACATTCAATTGGATTTACCGAATAATTAAGGTAAAAATCCTCTCCTTTAAAGGAGAAACAAGCGGTCGTTCGCGACAGCGGAACGGAGTTCTCTCTTCGCAGCTTCCCGTAGGGTGGGATGGCGATCTTCGGAGCGGGTCTGTAAGAACGGGTCTCCTCGCTGTCCTCCAATCGACCAAGAGAGAAAATATTTTCCTTTTATTCAATCCTCTTCCTTTTAGGGAGAGGTAATTATCAATTATCCATTATTGAACTTCTCCCAAAAGTTTCATCCCTTGATTCACCAATTCCGGAGGGAAAAAAGAAGACGAGAAGGAGAAAGTTTTTTGATCGCGCTCTTATCTGGACATGATATTAGTTGACAATTTACTAGGACTTACGCACCTGCAATGTATTTTCGTCCGAAGCGACCGATAGGGTTTGCGCAGCAGTCCGGAACGGAAAGCAATCTCAAATCCTAGTTTTTCCTACTTCATGCGTAATACCAAATTGATAAATGTTTGCTAGAAATAGCTAGGATATTTCTCAGGAGTCAGGAGTCGTATGGGAACGGCTTTAATACCTTTTTTTCGGGCATAATATCATGTCCGTTGGTATCGTTTGTGTAAAAGTTAGCGTGGATATTTACAGGAAATTTAAGTTTTTTTCTTGCTCAATTACCTTCCTGTTTGTTGCCTGTTGCCAGATGATCTGTTGCCTGTTGCCTACCTTTTCTATACAATACCGATGCTACCGGACATGATATAAATTATCTTTTTTGTCAAAGGGACATCTCCAAAAAAGTCTTTTAATCACGCTTATTATTCGTAACATTCTTTTTTCACGCTTGGTATAATATCACGTTCCTCCTCCAGGGGAGCTACGAATTGCGGACGGGTCAGTTATAAATAAAATTTAAGAACTGACAGTACCGAAGAAATACTGAAATTATCTTGACTTTTCTTCTTTCCTCCTTTCTTCCCTCCTGACTTCTGACTCCTGACTCCTCAGTAAGTCCTGTATAAGTATTCAACGGAACATGATATAAGTCCTATTTACACAAGAAAACAACTTTATCAAAAATACTTTTGAGTAGTTCCTCCCTTGGAAAATCTCTCTTTTTTTTTGAATAAAGGGACTCTTACAATTGTTGTATACTTTTTCTAGTCATTATTCACATCAATCTATGAAATCAGAAAACTCCAGTCCAAAAATTGACTATGATGTAGCAATCGTTGGTGCGGGACCAGTGGGATTAGCAACTGCCCTCGGTCTACGCCAACGTGGGATCGAAAATATTATTGTCCTCGACCAAACTCGAGCTTTCCGTAAAGTTGGTCAGAGAGTCGATCTTTTACCAAATGGCTTAAAAGCAGTTAAATATATTGATAGGCAAGCTTACGAAAATATTAAAGAAACTGGTCAAACATTCAACAACCCACCAGAACCTAACCCGGAAAGTGAATCCAAAAAGAATCAGCCTTCGCCAGAATGGACAACCCGAAATGTCAACGGGGAAAAAATCCGTTCATTTGTCCTGAAATATGATGAATGGTTTGATAAGTACGGGGAAGGTCGAGTATCAATTTCTTGGTACAATTTACAGACTCAATTGAGAATGCGATTACCAAGCGATCGCCTCAAAATTAATCACCGTTGTGTTAATGTAGTTGCCGAGCCAGAATTGAAATGTGTTCGAGCTGATTTTATTTCTAATCAGGGGGTAGAAGCTAACCCTTATTCTCACTGGGAAAATAAACAGCAAGACGATCAAACTAGCACTCTAAGTTCCTCCCCATTACCACAATCGGAAATTATCTCAATCCGGGCTAAACTATTGATTGCAGCAGATGGGATTAATTCTACGGTGCGTCAGGTAATCTACAAAGATACTCCATATAGTGCATATAGAAAACCAGAATATTCAGGTATTGCTGCTATTAGCAGTGGGGGAGCGAATGAGATTCCAGAAACACTGTCACAGGAAATTCAGGAGCAGTTTCTTCAGAATTCGCGAATAGTAACGATCATGAATGACCAAATATCCAAAGATTCTATAATAAACGAAACCACCGAAATGATCTTATTTTCCCGTCAACCAGGTCAATTTGGATATCTAATCCACGCAGCTTTACCTTTAGAATTATTAGCAGGAAAGTCAGGAAAAGAATTAATTAATATTGCCCTAAAAGAGTTGAAAAAAGCTAACTTTCCAGAAATGATTCAGCAGTTGGTGGCTTTATCCTCCCCAGAGCAGATTCTGTCACGTCCGTATTATCTTCACCGTGCCACTGTTTCTGGGTCAGAGCAACCAAAGTGGAATATAGGGAGGGTTGTATTGGCGGGGGATGCTGCCCATGGAATGCCACCATTTATGGCTCAAGGTGCTAACCAAGGACTGGAAGATGCTGCTGTCATGGCAACATTGGTGGCTGAAATTGGTAAGCAAAATCAGTGGGATGATATAGCTGCTATAGAAGCTGCGTTTAGTAAGTATGAACGTTTGCGTCGTCCACTGATGGAATTGGTTCAACAAGCAACACTAACCAGACTACCCCTTACTTCAGAAGAGTATGGGCAGGAATACGCTCAACAAATTTATGCTCGTAATATTGACGAAATTATGCAAACATTGTTGTAAAGGTGGTAGCAAGTTAGGTAATCCTGTATAGTAATGGTCAAGTTATATCATGTCCTGGTTAAATACTTATAAATATATGTCTCCGAATGGGATATTCCTTCAAGATAGCTTCAGTTGAACATTTTTATTATAATTAATCATCCGGACATGATATTACATTTCATTAACGCATTCTACAAAAGCTATCCAAGTTTTGATGATATTAATTTAACTGTCGATTAAAAATTCAGATAGTTGTTATAATAGCAAATTGATTTATTACCGGGACTTTAACAAATATGATCAGAGGCGATTATGTCTGTAGAATTACAAATAGGAGTTTTTACTCAGTTCCATGGGGAATTTTCAGTGCCTATGGTTTTGTTGCGAATGTCGCAATAGGAGTTTTTACTCAGTTCCATGGGGAATTTTCAGTGTCTGTGGTTTTGTTGCGGATGTCGCAATAGGAATTTTTGCTCAGTTTCATCGACTCAACTATGTAGCAATACTATTAAGATAAGAAACGGTATAACTTTATTTTTCTTGCTACTTCCTTCCCCAACTTATGATCAATATAAACAAAGCAACTTCAAACAACCTCAAATATGTCAACCCCCTAATAGGTACGGGAGGTCATGGTCACACCCACCCAGGGGCAAGCGTTCCCAATGGTTTTGTTGTACTTGGTCCCGATACCAGAGTAGAAGGGTGGGATGCCAGTTCCGGATATTATGATAGCGATCGCAGTATTTTCGGTTTTTCCCACACTCACCTCAGCGGTACGGGTATTGCAGACTATGGGGATATTCTGATTTTGCCAAAAATTGGTACTATGATACTCGAACCGGGAACTCTGGAAAACCCAGAATCAGGTTATCGGGAACGCTTTGATAAAAATTCGGAAACAGCTTCTCCTGCTTACTACAAAGTCAAATTAAACTCAGGAATACAAGTCGAACTCACAGCTAAACAACGGAGTGGTTTCCACTACTACACTTTTCCCGAAAATGCTAAAGTTAACCTGCTCATAGACTTAGTTCATCGTCGAGACGAAAACACTCTCTCTGCTAGTCTCAAAGTATTAGACCAATACACCATTGTTGGCAGTCGCATCAGTCAAAGTTGGTCGCCGGAACAACGAATTTATTTTTATATCAAAATAGATAAACCACTGCAAAAAATATATATTTCCACCGATGGAAAAAATCTGAATCAACTCAAAAGTGCTAATAACAAACATATTCAATCATATTTGGAATTAGGGCAAATTTCTCATCTCAAAGTACGCATTGGTATTTCCGCAGTAGACATTAATGGAGCGCAAAGAAACCTCGCCAAAGAAATTCCCACCTGGCAATTTTACGAAACAGTTGACTCCAGCAAAGAACTCTGGCGTGATAAACTGGCAAAAATTGATATTGACACTAAAAACGAAACAGATAAAATCATTTTCTACACTGCTCTCTACCATACTTACAAAGCTCCACATATATATATGGATGTAGACAAACGGTTTCGGGGAGCAGATGGACGCATTCATACCGCCCGAGGTTTTACTAACTACACCCTATTTTCTTTATGGGATACATTTCGCGCTCTCCACCCATTGATGACTATTTTAGAACCCTCAGAAACCAATGAATATATCAAATCTATGTTGATACATTACGACCAAGTGGGTTCCCTACCAAAGTGGAAACTAGGAGAAAAAGATGTTAAAACAATGGTTGGTCGTCATGCTATTAGTGTTATTGTAGATGCTTTTACCAAAGGTTTGAGGAACTATGATAATTGGTGGGCATTGGGAGCAGCGATCGACACTATGAATAGAGAAGAACCAGAATTAAATGCCTATCGTAATTATGGTTTTGTTCCCTCAGACGTTAATGTTAATTGGTCAGTATCGCGGACTCTAGAATTTGCCTATAATGACTGGGCGATCGCTCAGTTTGCCAGAATTTTTGGAAATATTAGTCTGGCAGAAAGTTATGAAAAACGCTCCCTCGCATACCGTCAAGTATTCGACGCGAGTCAAAAATTAATGCGCCCCAAACGTAGGGATAGTAGTTGGGATAATTTCGATCCCTTTGCAGCAGCATGGGAGTCTCCTTTTATTGAGGGTAACTCCTGGCAATATACCTGGTTTGTACCTCACAATATTCCCGACTTAATTCAACTCATGGGTGGGAAGTCAGCATTTTTAGCACAACTGGAAAAACTATTTTCCCTGGATAGTAGTCAAGGAAATGAACTACCCGATATTACAGGATTAATTGGACAATATGCTCACGGGAATGAACCCAGTCATCACATCTGCTATCTTTTCAATTTTGTTGATCGCAACGATCTGACTCGTGCTTATGTCAAACAAATACTTACCACAATGTACAAAGCTACACCAGATGGCATCATAGGCAATGAAGACTGCGGACAAATGTCAGCTTGGTATATTCTCAGTGCTTTGGGTTTATATCAGGTGACTCCGGGTACGCCAATGTTTGATTTGGGATATCTACATTTTTCTCAAGCAACTATACATTTGGATAATGGCAAAGATTTTGTTATTCAAAAAGGTAATCATCCAGAACCATATTTACTCAATGGTCAACCCGCGTCAGGGTGGCAAATTTCATATCAAGATATTATGAATGGTGGTATGTTGAGTATTTCCTCACCAACACCAATAAATTCACCAACCCCAACAAATGTAATGCAATGGTATAACCAACCCCCTGTCTGGAGCGACCAAAATGGAGTAATTCAAGTTACCACAGGTGCAAAGACAGATTTTTGGCGAGTGACTCACTATGGTTTTATTCGCGATAACGGTCATTTTTATTATCAGAATATTACAGGTGACTTTACCGCTCAAGTCAAAATTACTGGTGAATATCAAGCATTATACGACCAAGCAGGTTTAATGGTGCGTTTGGATGAAAAGACTTGGGTAAAATGTGGCATTGAATTTGTAAATGGCGTGCAACAAGCGAGTGCTGTGGTGACTAGAGAATATTCTGACTGGTCAGTAGTGTGGTTGTCGGAAAACCCCGAAAGTATTTGGTTGCGGTTAAAGCGGAGTGGAGAAACGCTGGAAGTAGAATATTCTCTGGATGGAGAGAGTTATAGTTTGTTGAGACTGGGTTATTTGACTACGGCAAATGAGTTGCAAGTCGGTTTAATGTGTGCTTCTCCTGATGGGGATGGTTTTTCTGTTGTGTTTGAAGAATTTAGACTGTTTGATTAGAGAAACCTGAAGACGGAAGAGGGAAACAGACAGAATATTTGTTCAGAAAGTAGGTGGTGGCTACATTTTTATTCATCGAATGTTAATGGAACATTTTGCTCACATGACTCGGTGAAACTTGCTGCCGATTCCTCTAATTTTGGCAAAAGAATATATAATTTGAAGAAGGAGACAGGAGACAGGAGACAGGAGACAGGAGGAAAATTACATGGGGATTCTAACCCCAAGTAATTTTGAACACCGTGTAGACGGTGGGGTATTAAACCCACAAAGAAAATGATAAAATAAACTTTACTGACAGGAGACTAAATAGTGGCACGATTGGTTAAATTTCAGTTAGATGATGATGAACAGTCCTTTGTCTACATGGAAGTGGACGAAAAACTACCAGTAGGTAGCGATGAAGATAAAGATTTAATTGGAATTGGGGATGAGGTCGCTCAACAAGCTAAACAAACACTAGGAAAGGCTTTTTCTAGTATTAAGCCTGTGGCCAACGCAATTATTAAAAAGGTCTAGGATTTAAACAAACCTGCGGATGCTGTAGAGGTTAAATTTGGGGTAAAAATGAGTGGCGAACTGGGAGCTATTATTGCATCAGGAAGCGCAGAGGTTAACTATGAAATTACTCTGAAATGGAACAACACGGTGAGTAAAGCTGACTAGGGAAGCTCTCTATTGGATAAGGTTCTATGGGTTTAGAATTAGCTGTTGTTCGGGTTTTTAAGCTTGGAGGTGGTGTCGCTGGTTCTGGGTTTTTGGTTTCTACTGAGTATATTTTAACTTGTGCCCATGTAGTGGCTTACTGTTTAGCTTCTACTTCAGAAACTGCCAAAAAAATTATGAGGCAGAAAGAAATACCTCACCAAATTATTGAAGTTAATTTTCCTATTTTTACCAAAGGTAAGATAGGTCAAAAACTTCAGACAAAAGTGGCTTTTTGGCAGCCTCGAAATAATGATGAAAATGTACAAGATATTGCAGTATTAAAAGTAGTAAATCCCGGTCTACTTCCTCGAGGTGCTAAACCAATTAACCTAATTAAAATCGGAAATCAAAGTCTTTGGAACAATAAGTTTAGAGCATTAGGTTTCCCAAAAGAAGGGAGTGATGGGGAATGGGCTAAAGGAGAATTGAGAGAACGAGTAGGCCAAGGTCTTATCCAACTTGAGGGCACTACAGAGACAGGACTTCGTTTGGAGGGAGGGTTTAGTGGAACTGCTATCTGGGACGAAAGACTTCAGGGTGTTGTCGGTATGGCAGTAAAAGCAGACCAGGAACGTCCTGAAGCTAAGGTAGCCTTTATGATCCCGACGGACTTGCTGCTGGAAGTGGGGGATTTGGCCAATGTTTGTCAGGTTGATGGCAGGATACAACAGGCGATCGCTATCCTCGAGAATTATTTTCTAAGTGATGAGATACGTTATGCTTACTACCAATCTTTGCCAGAAAATTCTATTCCTCTGAGTTCTGGGAAATCTCTACACGAGTTTCCCGAATCTTTGAGGGAGATGATTCAAAATTTGGATAACTGGATGAAGGAGAATTATTCTTTACTGGAGAGATTTATTTGTTTTTTACTACTGCATCTCCAGGATTTAGAAACTCTTCCTAAACTTTGCCAGGAACTAGAAAAATGGTTAGAAAGTTACTTGCAAAATCATCAAAATTTGATGGGTGCTTTAAGAAAAGAGAAGGCGATCAAAAATCAGCAACCATTTCAAGTGGGAGAACAAGAAACTTGTTTATTAGTAGGGGCAATTGAAAAGAGTAGTACGTTTTTAGTGAAGGCATGGCTAATTGAAGATGCACGAAATTATACGCCCGAAAATGCTCAAGGTTGTCATTCTTTAATTGACGAAGAAGATATCCTGATCAATGAGAAAGGGACTATAATTAGTCAAAAAACTACCTCGGAGTCAAAAAAAGCTAAAAATTTAACTGAATTACTACAGTTATTTTGGGCTGATGTTCCGTCCCGTTGTAATTCTAACCTGAAAAAAATTTCAATGTTTCTGCCTTACAAGTTAATTGACCGAGATATCAAGCCAGTAGATCAATATTTGAGTGATGAGAATGTACCTGAGGATTACCAAAATCTATTGGGGACAGAATGTGAAGTAACCGTGAGGTTTTCCGAACGCCTTAAGTTATCACAAAAATCTAATCCTTATGTAGGTAAGTTTGAGGAAAAGTGGCGATCGCTAGCCAGCATACAGGGCGAACAAGCAGCTAATATTTTTCATCCTTCAGGCATTAGCAATGTTAAGAGGTTTTTCAAACAAATTCATCCTAATAACGTGCTTGCAGTAAGATTAACAGAAATGCTGCAAGCAGAGAAACGAGAATCAATTATGGAAGCCTTTTACTACGCCGGAATTCCTGTGGCACTGTGGATGAGGTCAGAAGCAGAAAATCTTGATTGTTGCGAGGCGCTCAAAGGTGTATGTCAAACTTGTAACTGTTGGTCAAAGTTACCTGAAGCTATAAAAGCCAAACGTTATGAAGCTTGGGAAGCAGAGGTTGACACGCATATTGGCAATCACTTATCATTACTCTGGGATGACCCTAATCTTGTACCACCTGTTCAACAACTGAGGATGCCTTAATCAGTTATCAGTTATCAGTAATAAATTTACAGTTAATTATTCTGAACAAAACTATAACAATTCCCACAGTTATTAGGTACATTGACGATCCCCCTAAATCCCCCTTAAAAAGGAAGACTTTGAAGTTCCATAATCTTTTCTACTAAAAATGAGTGATTGGGAAATTTTTAAACAAAACATAGAACCTCACGATGGCATCGAAAATTTGCCACCGCCTCCCAGTTGGCGACCCTTTGGTCAAAAGAGGAAACCTGGTGAAAGTCGCCTGAAACGACGGGGTGAAACTTTTCAGGTGCGTCCTGATGAGGTAAAAATGATTAACGCTGCATTATACTTGAGGCGACCGCTACTAATCACGGGAAAACCAGGAACGGGTAAATCTTCCCTCGCTTATGCTGTAGCTCGACAACTGAAACTGGGAGAAGTGCTTTACTGGCCAATTACTACCCGCACTACCTTGAAAGAGGGACTATACAGTTATGATGCTATCGGTCGGTTGCAGGAAGCTAAACAACAGGAAAACCAAAATAATCAAACTCTTTCCCCAGAGCAACGTCGAGAACAAATTCAACAGATTGAAAAATATATAACTCTTGGGTCTTTAGGGACAAGTTTGCTGCCCTCAAAATATCCTCGCGTTCTCCTGATAGATGAGATTGATAAAAGCGACATTGACCTACCCAACAACCTACTGGCTATTCTAGAAGAAGGGTCTTTTGAAATTCCGGAATTGGTGAGAATTAAGAAAGAGGTAGACAAGGTAACGGTGCGTACTGCTTACACTGACGCAACTGAGGAAAAGACAGCCTCTGAGATGGAGGCGGAGGTTGAGAATGGGCGGATAACTTGCACCGCTTTCCCTTTTGTGGTAATGACCAGTAACGGAGAGAGAGATTTTCCTGCACCTTTTTTACGGCGGTGTTTGCGCTTAAGGATGAAATCTCCCACAAAAGAGGAATTGACCAAAATTGTTACTGCTCATTTTAATAATGATACTGCTGAACAGGAAAAAATCCAAAAGCTGATTGAAGATTTTATTGACCGACGAGAGGAGGGAACCCTGGCAACTGACCAGTTACTCAATGCAATTTTCATGGTAACAGAGGGTCGCATTCCTGCTACAGAGGATAAATTAGTGCAGCAACTTTTCCAAGATTTAGGAAGAGTTGACGATGAGGATTAAGGGATGAGTGATTCTAGTTTTCATCGTACCATTGAACGTTTGATAGACCGACTCGATCAAACCGGAATGTTAAAACGTCTGGAACTCAGCAATGAAGATATTGCCGATAGTATCTGGTTAGCTTTACAAATGGGTACGGTAGAGACTCAACAAAAGCAGGAGCAAAAACCAGAACCCGAACAACTTCTGCCGATCAAATTTGAGGAAGGCGAACCCCAAGAATCTGTAACTGACAGAGAACCCATTGTTTCAGTAATCACTGAAGAATCAAGTTTTCAAACTCCCGAACAACCTCCAGTCAAAGGTTTATCTTTTCAAGCTCCAGCAGCAGCAGCTCTCCTGAATGTACTGGAATTAGGCCGTGCGCTGCGCCCTCTGATGCGGAAAGTTCCCTCTATCACAGGAAAAGCACTAGATGAAGAAGCAACCGTGAATTTAATTGCCGAGCAGGATGTGTGGTTGCCTGTGACTAAACCAGAACCTGAACGCTGGCTTGATTTAGAATTGGTGGTAGAAGAGTCTAGTTCGGCTTTTATTTGGAGAGAGACTGTTAATGAGCTACAACAAATCTTTGAAACTCAAGGAGCATTTAGAAATGTGCGAGTCTGGAGTTTGCTCAGTTCAAATAGCAAATTAAAATTAGTCCGGCGAGATAGCAGTGGAAAACCCAGGCAACGTGAACATAGTCACCGTGAATTGATTCATCCTAACCAACGGGGGGTAGTTATTTTCGTGAGTGACTGTACCTCTGCGGTTTGGCAAAATGCCACCATTCACAAATGGTTAAAAGTGTGGTCAGAGAAAAGCCCTACTACAGTGCTACAATTGTTCCCCGAATATCTTTGGGATAGTACCCAACTGGGAGCGGGAAGAAAATTATTTGGTACTACTATTACACCAGGAGTTGCTAACCCCCGTCTGATGTTGGAAAATCTACCCGCTTGGATACCTATAGACTGGAAAAATGCTTTGGTTTTACCAGTTATTCTGCCGGAACATGAACTGTTGAAAAGTTGGTGTCGGGTAGTGTCGGGAGCAAGTAATGCACGAGTACCTACATTTTTATTTGATTTAAAATTTGTCGAGGAACAATATTACGATCAACCTGAGCAACCCGAATCTATAACGGAACTTTCAACCACAACTAGGGTGAGGCAATTTCTGGCAACAACTTCTATTACTGCTCAACGACTGGCAGGAATGATGGCAGCAGCTCCCGTAAATTTATCTGTGGTTAACTTGATTCGCAAAAATCTATTACCAGAAGCTAACCCAGTTCATGTGGCAGAAGTTTATATGGGAGGTTTGCTTGCTGCAACTGACTCTAATGGTCAAGAACAAATCTATGAATTTTTTCCCGGTGTCCGGCAAGAGTTGAATCAGGCAATGGGACGCAATGAAACTACAGCCGTTCTGGATGCTATTTCTCGTTACATAGCTGAAAAAATTGACCGACCTATTCGTAGTTTTCGGGCGTTGTTGGCGTTATTGCCTCAATATGAGGAGGAAGACCGGGAGAAAGTTTTACCTTTTGCCCAAGTTGCTGTTGAAGTATTGGAAAATCTAGGGGGAGAATATGCCGAATTTGCCCGTGAAGTTGCCCAGAATATTTCCGGTGTTTCAGGTTCAACAATGGGGGAAACTGGAGAAGTGACACCAGAACCTCAAATTGAAATTGATACCTTTGACGTTGCCTTGATTGAGGTTGAGAAAACTGTAACGTTTGAGTTTGATGTGGCAACGTTGGAAAAAAGACGTTCAGGATGGTTGAAATTATTGGGAAATAGATGGGTAATCAAAAAACAACGCCGACGAGTTACTGGTATTGTTGAAAACTTGGGCGATGGAATTAAACTTGAACTGGTGGAAATTCCCGCAGGAAAGTTTATCATGGGTTCAAATGAATTCCGACGCGCTACATTTGCAAGTCCTCAACATGAAGTGAATGTTTCAGCTTTTCTCATGGGTCGCTATCCCATTACTCAAGCTCAATGGAAAGCCATTGTTAATAATGTGCCGAAAATTGAACGTGACCTTGACTCTAACCCCTCATATTTTAAAGGAAATAATCGACCTGTGGAAACAGTGTCTTGGTACGATGCAGTAGAATTTTGTGCCAGACTGTCCAAATATACGGGGAGAAACTATCGGCTTCCCAGTGAAGCTGAATGGGAATATGCTTGTCGTGGGGGAACAACTACGCCTTTTCATTTTGGAGAAACCATTACTACAGGTTTAGCAAATTATGACGGCAATTACAGTTATGGTCAAGGGGCAAAAGGTAAGTATAGACAAGAAACAACTCCTGTAGGTAGTTTTGAAGTGGCCAATGCTTTTGGCTTATACGATATGCACGGTAATGTTTATGAATGGTGCGAAGATGATTGGCATGAGAATTATAAGGGGGCACCCAATGATGGTAGTGCATGGCGATCGGGTAATCAAAGAACTACAAAACTCCTTCGTGGCGGCTGCTGGCGCTTCAAGCCTTTGTGGTGTTGCTCTACGTCCCGCCACTTCCATTCTCCCGCTGTCTCAAGCTACTATATTGGTTTTCGTGTATTGCGTGTCTCTTGAATAGCCCCTCTTTCACCCTCTTGAGTCCTGTCTTTGGCCAGAGAAAAGAGCGATCGCTCTTTCCCAAACTATGGTCTCCCTCTTTTCAGGGTTAGGGGGGATCGAAGCCCAAGGTAAAGTCAACAGAAAAAAATCCCTGCTGTTGATCGGAAATTTGAAGTAGGGGAGTGATCGATTGAGAGGTAGTAGTGGGAGTGGTTGAGTTGGGATTTGTTGTGGGTTTCTCAAAGCCTGTGTCGATCCCCCCTAACCCCCCTTTCTAAGGGGGGACAAGAGTAATACCAAATCCGCCTTAGAAAGGGGGAAAAAAGTAAGTTGCCTTAACAGTTATCAGTTGTCTATTAAAAGAGTGATGCTATATCTGCAACCCTGCGGGTTCTGCTCCTGACCAAAATCCGGACGCATTCCGGTTCCCCCCTTGAAAAGGGGGGGACAAGAGTAAGTTGTCTCCCTTAGAAAGGGGGGAACAAGAGTAAGTTGTCTTAAGAGTTATCAGTTGTTGATTAAAAGAGCGATGTTATATCTGCAACCCTGCGCGATCTTGTAGCGGCGCTAGCACTATTGCTCCTGACCAAAATCCCGACACATTCCGGTCCCCCCCTTTTCAAGGGGGGTTAGGGGGGATCGCAAGGAGTGTTATGAGGAATCAATCTCTCAGCTCATCAATCAAACCCTCCAACTGCCAACAAACCCCCTCAAATTCTTGCAAAACATCAACATTAGTAAACCTAACCACCCGCAACCCATAACCCTCCAAAACAGAAGTCCTCTCAGCATCATAAGCTTTTCCCTCTTCCGTAAAGTGGCTATCCCCATCAACTTCAATTACTAACCCAAGAGCAGCACAATAGAAATCAACAATAAAGTTATTAATAGGTCGCTGTCTCAACACGCGCAGGGGAAAAGTTCTGAGGAAATCTTGCCATAGTTTTTTTTCTGCCGGAGTGGGGTTTTTACGGAGTTGTTTGGCGATGGGGACGAGTTGGCGGTTGTAGGGGAGGTGGAAGTTGGAGTCGTTAAGTTTTGGCATGGTAGGTGTTTGTAGTTGGTTTGTTTGAGTTACCTGGCTTTTAGATCCCCCCTAACCCCCCTTAAAAAGGGGGGGACTTAAAAGCCCTTAAAAAGGGGGGGATTGGAGTAGTAAGATTAGGGAGTAATTATAGTTAAAGGATTTCACGGTTTTTCGATTAGCTCAATGTAAGGGTTTCAACAAACAATAGTAGGATAGGTTCTAAAATAGATAGGGCTAGAGCAATACTACTAGCCCTGATTATAATTATTCAACTGGACATGATATAATTCAAATTAATGGTAAGGATAACTATTCGTAAGAAGAGGCAACAGGCTGAATACTATATCGAAGACCTGGGCAATAATGTTGAGCTGGCTATGGTGAAGATTCCAGAAGGCAAGTTCCTTATGGGTTCCCCTGAAGATGAATTAGAGCGATGGAGTAGGGAAAGCCCCCAACATGAAGTTACAGTGCCGGAATTTTACATGGGACGTTATCCTATTACTCAGGGTCAGTGGAAAACGGTTGTTGAAACTACTGAAAAGATTGAACGTGACCTTGATTCTGACCCTTCAAGATTTAAAGATGACTATGAAAACTATAAGCGTTGGAGTCGCCCAGTTGAGAAAGTTTCATGGCTAGACGCTAAAGAGTTTTGTGCTAGGTTAAGCCAGAACACAGGGAGAGAATATCGCCTACCCAGTGAAGCAGAATGGGAATATGCTTGTCGTGCAAGAACGACTACACCTTTTCATTTTGGAGAAACCATTACTACAAATTTAGCTAACTACTGTGGAATAGATAGAGAGATTAATCAAAATACTGACAGTGGTTCCTATGGCAGAGGTCCAAAGGGAGAACATAGAGAACAAACCACTCCAGTGGGTTACTTCAAAGTTGCTAATCTCTTTGGCTTATACGATATGCACGGCAATGTTTTTGAATGGTGTGAAGATTATTGGCAGGATAATTATCAGGACGCACCCAATGATGGTCGTGCATGGCTATCAGGTAATCAAAATACTACAAAAGTCCTTCGTGGTGGCTCCTGGTACGACCTTCCGAGGAGGTGTCGCTCTGCGTACCGCAGCTACTATCTTCCCAGTGTCACGCTTGACCTTATTGGTTTTCGTGTATTGCGTGTACCTCACGTTTGATCAATTGCTGAAACCTATTGCTGGATATAAAAGATAGGCTAAATCGACTTATTTCAACCATTAAACCAGGGCAAGATTTTTAGGAAATTGCTGAAAGTTAATTTATAGAACGGAGAGGGGGGGATTCGAACCCCCGTATAAGTCACCCCATAACAGCATTTCCAGTGCTGCGCCTTAAACCACTCGGCCACCTCTCCAAAAAGCAAAAGTATTAAATTTTATATTTGCTCACAATTATACTATTGTAGCAGAATTATTCTAAATTTTGCAAGTCTTTCTGGCAAAAAAATTTTATATTGGATATTGGGCCTAAATAACATAAGATAAATATTAAATCATGTTTTAGTTTATTAATTAAAACTTAATTTCTAAATCGCCAGCAATAACTATAAATTATAGTCTCAAATTATTATGGCCCGTAATCACCAAATTCGCATACACGATCGCCAAAAAGATACATATCATACAGTCCAGGTTCCTGAAGACCGCTACATCCTCCACAGTGCTGAAAACCAAGGAGTAGATTTACCATTCTCCTGTCGTAATGGTGCTTGTACTACTTGTGCAGTGAGAGTTATATCTGGCCAACTCTATCAACCAGAAGCAATGGGACTATCATTAGAACTTCAAAAACAGGGTTATGCTCTTCTGTGTGTCAGCTATGCTCGTTCTGACCTACTTGTAGAGACACAAGATGAAGATGAAGTATACGAACTCCAATTTGGCCGCTATTTTGGCAAAGGAAAGGTAAGAGCGGGATTGCCATTGGATGAAGATTAGAATCATTTTTCTAGTTATAGCCTGGATACTTTTCGCTGGCTGCCAAAACTCAAATCCCCCCTCGGGCAAAATAATCAGAGTAGAAAGGGTTGTTAGTGGACAAACCATCGAGATAACTGACCGTTCTGCTGCTGTACCTATACTAGAACCCATTCGCTTGATTGGTATTCAGGCACCAGATGTCAGACAAAAACCTTGGGGACAAGAAGCTAGAACCCAACTAGAAAAGTTAACCTTGGGGCAAGAAGTTTTATTAGAGTTTGATGTCCAGAAAAAAGATAAATTTGATCGCCAACTAGCTTATATTTGGCTGAATGGGAAATTAATTAATGAATATATGGCAGAAGAAGGTTTGGCCTTGGCAGAGCCATATTTTCCTAACAATAAGTATACAGAACGTCTTGCTAATGCCCAAGAAAAAGCTAGACTGATGGGGCGAGGTATCTGGAATCCAGAACGTCCAATGCGTCAAACTCCAGCACAATTTCGTCGTGAAAATCTTAAACAGTAGAATTAATAAAGTCAAAAGTCAAAAGTCAGAAGTTATTGTTGTTATGGAGATGAGTTAGCAACCCTCCAAAAATATTTCGCTAATCAAGGTGGGGTTTCCTGTTAATTATGTAAGTTAATTATTTTTATGAGTGCAGAACAATTACAAGTTTTCTTAGATATTGCCACTGAAGCTGCTCTTGCTGGTGGTGCAGAGTTGATGTCTTATTGGGGCAATCTTCAAGATATTCAAGAAAAGGGCAGTCCAGTAAATTTGGTAACTGAAGCTGACAAAGCTGCTGAAAAGGCGATCATCAAGGTTTTACAGCGACATTTGCCAAACCATGGCATTCTAGCTGAAGAGTCGGGAGAGTTGGGAGATACAACAAGTAGATATCTATGGGCAATAGACCCTTTGGATGGTACTACTAATTTTGCTCACCAATATCCTTTTTCAGCATCCTCGGTAGGATTATTAATTGATGGGGTACCACAGGTGGGGGTGGTATTTAATCCGATTTTAGATGAACTTTTTCGTGCAGCTAAAGGTTTGGGGGCAACTTGTAACCGCAAACCAGTTAGTGTGTCTCAGACTACTACGTTAGAAAGAAGTTTGACGATAACGGGTTTTGCTTACGACCGACGGGAGACTACTGATAATAACTACAAAGAATTTTGTCAAATATGTTATCTAGCTCAAGGTGTACGACGTTCTGGTTGTGCTTCTATGGATCTATGTTCTATTGCTTGTGGTCGTGCAGATGGTTACTGGGAAAGAGGTTTGTCTCCTTGGGATATTGCTGCAGGTATAGTGGTGTTGCAAGAAGCAGGGGGTAAAGTTACAGCTTATAATGGTAGTCCTTTTGATATGAGTTCGGGTAAAATTTTAGCGACTAATGGCAAAATTCACGATTTAATGAGCAAAGCGTTGATTGAAACTCCGCCTCTATCTCATTGGTCTACAATAGACATCTCTAGAAAAGAGGCAACAGGCAACAGGCAACAGGCAACAGGGAGAAATAATTGTTGAAGAAGGAGACAGGAGACAGGAGACAGGAGACAGGAGACAGGAGACAGGAGGAAAATTACATGGGGATTCTAACCCCAAGTAATTTTGAACACCGTGTAGACGGTGGGGTATTAAACCCACAAAGAAAATGATAATTTATTGATAATAATTAATTTTATTTTTGATTTTTGGAGATGTCTATTAGATATCTCCGAGAAAGAATAGACTTTTTGCAGAAGTAGGCAATAGGCAATAGGGAATAGGGAAGAAAATTTCTGAAAAAAGACACAAAAAATGATCTATATGTCTAATTTCCGGAGATGTCTAATTAGAGGTAAAAAGGATTAAGTTTAGATTCAATGTCATTTTGTTAAGGAAAAGTTGTTATTATGTCTTTTACATTTAAACAAGGATTATTCCAATTTGATTTCACAGACCATCACGCAATTTTAGGGGTTTCTCTAGATGCAGAATTTGGTGAGATTCGTAAACGGTATATGCGAGTGGCGCGTCGTTTACATCCTGATACTTCACCCTTTGAAAGTGAAACTGATAAAGAATTTGCTAATCAGTTGTTATCTAAGTTGGTGAGTCCTGCTTATAATAAATTTTCTAAGGAAGGCGATCGCGCTGAACTTTTTGTTGTTCTCAAAAATCTCAGTAATACTGTTTCTCAACAGCGCAGTCAAATTCAGTTGACTACTGATGCAGCAAAAAAAATTGCTAAGGCGGGAGATTATCAAAACATATATAAGGAAACTCTCAAGGAATTAAGCGATCGCGAATATGAATCTATTGACAAAACTTTAGATATCATTGGAGAAATTAGTGAACTGAATTTAGCTTATTTACTGCGCAAAAGTGGTTCTGGAGTTGTTAAACCCTCACCTCCACCTACACCGAAACCTCCTAGTGATTCTGCCAAACCCACAACTATAAAACCCTCAACTAAAAATCCTTTGGTAGAGCAAGCTTGTAATAGGGCTAAAATATTAATATCTAATAAAAATTATGTGAAGGCAATTTCAGAGTTAAAAGGAGCTTTGAAATTTGAGCAAAATGATAGTCTTTGTCATGCTTTATTAGGTTTTTGTTACTTCCAGCAAAAGCAAGGCACAATGGCGAAAATTGAAGTCAAAAAAGCTCTTTCATTAAATCCTCAAGAGCCAAAAGCATTAGAAGTAAAAAAATTATTAGAACAAGCGGCAACTGGCAATAATAAACCAAGTAAAAAAACAGGTAAAAAAGGAACTAAATCTGATAAAGGCGGTGGTTTATTTGGGGGTATTTTTGGTGGAAAGAAAAAGTAAGGAAGTAAGCAAACAGCGACCAGCTAGCCTCCTATGGTCGAAACTGCGTTATCAGCTATCAGCTTCCGAATAATCCTTTTAATAATTAATAGCCAGTAGTGCGTTAATTATTTATATTTTTCCCGATAAATTGTGGTCTAAAGCCTCCCTTTTTAAGGAGATAAAAAGCGGTCGAGAGATGGCGAAGTTTCCTCACCATATCTAATCGACCAAGAGAAGAATAAATTTTCCTTTGACTCAATCCTATCCGCTTTCAAGGAGAGGTAATTGTTAATTATTAATTATTAATTATTAGTTGTTGAATACTCCCCTACTCTAAAGATGAGGTAAAAAATGGCAAAAACAGATAAAATTAATTATAGTTGTCCTAGTGGATTTCCAGAATTCCTCCCTGGTGAAAAACGATTAGAATCTTACTTAATGGATACAATTCGTCAGGTGTTTGAACGCTACGGATTTACACCTATTGAAACTCCAGCAGTTGAACGTTTAGAGGTTCTACAAGCAAAAGGAAATCAAGGAGATAATATTGTTTATGGTTTATCTCCTATTCTACCTCCAAATCGTCAAGCAGAAAAGGAAAAAGCTGGAGATACTGGCTCAGAAGAAAGGGCGTTAAAATTCGACCAAACTGTGCCTTTGGCTGCTTATATTGCTCGGCATTTGAACGATCTAAATTTCCCTTTTGCTCGTTATCAAATGGATGTTGTTTTTCGAGGGGAGCGGGCAAAAGATGGTCGTTTTCGACAGTTTAGACAATGTGATATTGATGTTGTTGGTAGAGGTAAATTAAGTTTATTATATGATGCACAAGTTCCAGCGATTATTGCTGAAATCTTTGAAGCGATTAATATTGGTGATTTTCTCATCAGAATTAATAACCGCAAAGTTTTAACTGGTTTTTTTGCATCTGTGGGAGTAGCAGCAGAGAATATTGTGTCTTGTATTCGGATTGTTGATACTGCGGAAAAAGTGGGAGAAGTAAAAGTTAAAAAAGCTTTGAAAGAAATTGGGTTATCTGAATATCAAGTAGAAAAAGTTGGGGATTTTACTAATATTAAAGGTTCTGTTGATGATGTTTTGGATAAGCTGAAAAGTATGACAGAAACTTTGGATAATTCTGAGGTTTTAACTCAGGGAATTTCTGAATTAGAAACAGTAATTTCTGGTGTCATAAATTTGGGAGTTTCAGACAAACGTTTTTGTATTGACCTATCAATAGCTAGGGGATTAGATTATTATACGGGCACAGTTTATGAAACTACTTTAATCGGACATGAAGCTTTAGGAAGTATTTGTTCTGGGGGTAGATATGAAGAGTTAGTCGGAACTTTTATTGGAGAGAAAATGCCAGGAGTTGGTATTTCTATTGGTTTAACTAGATTAATGAGTCGTTTATTAAAGGCGGGTATTCTGGAATCTTTTGCTCCTACTCCAGCAACAGTTATGGTTGTGAATATGCAAGAAGATTTAATGGCAACTTATTTAGATGTTTCCCAAAAATTGCGTCGTAGCGGGATGAATGTTATAACCAGTTTTGATAGTCGTGGAGTGGGTAAACAATTACAACAAGCTGATAAGCAAAAAATTCCTTTTTGTATAATTATTGGTTCTGAGGAAGCAGCAGCTAATATGTGTAGTTTCAAAGATTTACGAACTGGCGAACAAATGAAAGTGCCAATAGCAGGTTTAGCAGGTGTATTAAAACAAAGATTGGTTCAATAATTGATAATTGATAATTGATAATTGATAATTACCTCTCCCTTTTAGGGAGAGGATTGACACGGTAGGGAAAAAATTTATTTTTTTACCCTTGAAAGGGGAGACTTTAAACCTGAATTATTTAATTATTAATTCTTCGGTAATGTTGTAGAGTAATTAATTAGTAGTCAGATATCAGCAATTAGCTTTTTTATCTGGCTATTAATAGACATTTCCATTAAGATTTAAACCTTTTCTGAAAAGCTTGTAGAGTCCTTCGGTGGAACAGCAAGCAATTCTGTTTAAGGAGACATTGATATGACTACCAACGATTTTTTGCCATGAAAAAAATGGTATAATATTGTTTATTGTTTGTAATTGCCAGAGATTTAGTTCTCAAAATTGTTATCAAATCAGAATAGAAATTGATCGCAAGTAAGTGAAAAAATAACAGAAGTTGAATCGATATAAATACTATGTTAGAAATCAGATTAGCTCGGACTCTTGAAGAAAGAGAATAAATTTTCAAATTGCGCTATCAAATCTATGCAGAAGAACTAGGATGGTTGGAAAATTTTCCAAACTATGAACCAAACCACCAACAAAAGAAAGTAGAAGACCTATTGGACTTATCTGCTAATCTATTTATGGCTCTCGATCATCATCAATTGGTTGGTACTATTTAGATGCAATTATACTAAAGACTTAGGCTTGGAAAACTTAGATTTAGACTACTATATAAAACTCTATCAAATGGAAAAAGTAGGAGATATAAATACCTTATATACATCAATTACTGGGAGATTTATGGTTCAAAGTAATTTTAGAGGAAAAGGTATAGGGTTGAAAATAATGCAAGCATTATACAAACAACAGTTGCTAGATGGAATCAAATTTGATTTTGTAGATGCCGAATTATACTTGGTTCCTTTTTTTGAAAAACTAGGTTATCAAACTATTAGTGAAATTGATTATCAAATGTATGAAAGTAGTGTGCTGATGGTGCTAGGCCTACTTGATTTTAAACATTTAGAGAAAGTTAAATCACCTTTTCAATCTTTGTATAGAAACTTGTTATAATCTAAGAAATAATATAGTTTTTTCAATAAAATGTAAATCTATAACGTGGTTTTTTATCATAAAAAAATGCTGTATTAAGTAGCTCTTCCCTTTTATTTTTCAGAATTTAATACTGTTTTTCATCCTTTAAAATTGCTAATTGCCTATTCCTTATTCCCTTTTTAAGAGGATTTGGTTTCCGCATCTCAAATAAAAACGCTATATCTCTAATTATGTTAGAAATCAGATTAGCTCAAACTCCTGAAGAAAGAGAAAAAAATTTAAATTGTGCTATCAAATCTATGTAGAATAACTAGGATGGTTGAAAAATTGTCCAAACTATGAACCTAACCACGAACAAAAGAAAGTAGAAGACACATTAGACTTATGTGCTAATTTATTTGTAGCTTTTAATAATCATGAATTAGTTGGTACTGCTCGATGCAATTATGCTAAAGATTTAGATTCAGACTATTATATAAAGTTTTATAAGATTAGTGAAACAGTAGGAGATGCAAATGTCTTATCTACATCAATTAGTAGGAGATTTATGGTTAAAAGTTATCTTAGAGGAACGCTAATAGCTTTGAAAATAGTGCAAGCACACTATAAACAACTGTTGTTAGATGAAATCAAATTTAATTTGATAGATAATTTAGCATACTTGGTTCCCTTTTTTGAAAAATTAGGTTATCAAACTATTGGTACAATTGATTCTTCATTTTATGAAAGTAGGGTGCTGATGGTATTAGATATAGTGAATATTGAGCATTTAGAAAAAATCAAATCACCTTTGTATAGAAATTTATTAGAATCTAAGAAAGAATATCAATTCTAAATATTTCGGAAAAAAAATATAGAGACGTTAAATAAAACGCCTCTACAAAGTTTGCTGAATTGGGTGCATTTCATATTTGCAAAAATACTTTTTTTTCCTATATATTCCCTATTCCCTGTTGCCTGTTGCCTGTTGCCTAAAAGCGATAAATTTTTGGCTTTATTCTTGCATTGAGATGCTCCCGCTGAAGTAGCATGAATTGTAATTAATTTTGCTCGATTTTCTCTGGTGGAAATGTCAGAAAATTTCCCACTGCTCCAATAGTCTGATATCTATTACCACGAAACTCAGTTGTATAAACACTAAATAATATTAAATTCTGACGTTGAGTGGCATTATCCATTAATTCTTTAATCGTAGTTCTTTGACTCTTAATTAGCTTTTCACAACTTTGAACTAAATCACCTGTAAAATCACTCAAAAAATCTGGAACTTTTGACTCTTTACAAACAGATTCTCTAATCTCACTTGCCAGTTTATTAGAAGCATAATTAACATATTCACTTCTAGGAGGATTAGTAAATCCCATGACTGTCGCTGCTACTGTCAGAGCGATCGCTCCTGCTTTGCTCAGACCCCAAAATATAGGTGCTTTGCTATAACCATTCTTATTTTTATCTTGTAACATAATTATAAATACCTGATTATTTTGTATAGTTTTAGATACAGAAAACAGTAGACTAATATTTCTTACTAAGAGAAACAAATATTTGTACATATTTCATACTATTAACTACATCTAGATACAAGCTAGTTTCCGGATAAATTTAGGAAGTAGAGTATATTTTTAATTCCCCTTAATTCGATTAATTTCCTTTTGCAGTTCCTGAATTTGACGGCGCAACTCTTCAGATTCATTTTTTGGGGATTCAACTTCAACCTCAACAGCACCCTCAGCACCAGCTCTTTTGTAGTTACCAGCACGAATTTGACGATATTCTGAAGAATTTGCCCAGTTTTGTAAATACTGTAGCCTTTCTACAGGGAAAGGATGACTCAACATTACACCCTGACCACCATTATAAAGCAAGAATTTATACACTTGATTTAGGCCATCTTGGTCTAAGTCTTGATAATTATCGGACTGACGAATAAACTCTTGTAAACTACACTCATTGGCATACTTACTACTTACCCCAGCCAACTTCATCATAGTTTCCATGACTAAATTTAGGTCATCCATCACTAACAAAGCCGCCCGGTCTGCTGATAACTCAGCTTTGCGTCGCCACTCATAGAAAGCATAAATCAATCCACTACTAACTACATTACCCAAACCAAATGTTACTTCCCCAATCATAGAAGCTATACCCATTGCCCAAATTGCCATCTGGTTTAAAGTTGGGTGGCCACATTTAATATGTCCTAATTCGTGAGCTAGTACAGTCTTTAATTCTTTCTCATTTAATAAGTCTAAAAGACCAGTATTTAGGATAATTAAAGGTTGTTCTTTGCCTAGAGAATAGCTATTTACTTGAGGATTTTGAGATACAAATAAAGTAGGTTCGGGGAGTATATCTAAATCTCTAACGCATCCCCGAAATATCTGATAGATACTAGCATATTGACGAGGCCCAACTTGAATACTATTTCCCATTAAATAAACATATTGTGGGCGTTCGTAAACAAATTCTACAAATTTGCTGGCAATCAAGTCAAACCCAGGCACGCTGCGTAAAGCATTTTCTGCTTCCCGGTCCAAGGGATGGCGAAAAGCTTCACTAGAAATTCCAGTATAGGTAGGCATGATAAAATTTTTGGCGTTGCTGAATTAGTGTATGATATTAATTTTAATACTTTAGGAGTCAGGATTCAGCAGAGGAGTAGGGGAGTAGGGGAGTAAGGGAGTGTGAGAAGTGTGGAGAGTTCAAAATTTTCTACCTTAATACTGTGACAATTTCCCACAAACAAACAGCACCAAGCCTGCTGAAGTTATTGTCAGTTGAGCTGCTCTGAGCGAATAAATATTTTTTAGTGATGATATTCTATCTTTGAAAGCAAACTAGATGAAAATTTGTTTGCTAGATTGCCTTGCAGTAGCTGGATTCGATTTAGTATCTATAAATTGCACAGAATCAAAAGTATTAATCCACAGATGAGCGCCACAACTTGCTGGTTTGTAAGGTCGATAGACTATTTGGCAAGGACCTGAAATATATAACTCATAACCATAATAGTTATGACCGCTGTGCTTGAGTGACACTACAGGTTCCAATTCTGTTGGAGGCTTAGTTTTATTACTTTGAATTTTGTTTTGATTGACATGAATCATTTTTGGTGTAGTAGTTTCTTTCTTGCGCCACATACCTTTCGGACCCCGCCGAGCCGGAATTATTACGGGCATTCCACTCGAAGATACTGGTATTTCCCAGAATCTACCTTTTTTCTGTGCTCCTTTAACTCTTCCTTGAGCAAGTAAAACTAATAAACGTTGACGAGATATACCTAATAAAAAAGATGCTTCTCTAGTACCCATGATTTTTTTCCTTAACTGTTGGACAATAGTTAAATGTCCAAAAATAGAACAACATTAAATTAAGTTATCTAAATATTTTTTTTGCTAATTTTAGCTATGTTAGTGTTAATTATTATTATGTTTACTTCTCCCCCACTTCCCTACTTCCCCTCCTGGGAGCAGTAGGGGTGGGTCTCCTGCTCAAGAAAGCGTAGAAAAGTTTTTGAGAAATGGTCTAATTTATTAGACATCTGGTAAAAATCAAGAATAAAATCAATTATTATCCATAAATTATCAATTGCTCCTCCCTGTTCCCTCTTTATCTTGAATGTAAACATTACAATCAATATACATGAATTTACCTTCTTTTCTCTGGCTATGGAAAATAGCAGCTTGGTCTATGGGTCTTTCCCTATTTGCCTATTCATTATTAGCAGTAACAGGCGGTTGGATGTTTTTTGCCCGCCATAACAAACAAAAACGCCCCCAATGGTTACGAGGTTTTCATTATATTATTGGTGGTACAATGGTATTTCTAGTAATTTTGTTACTGGCAATTGGTTTGGTGGGAACTATTGGTTATTATGGTAACTTGGGTCATTCTGCTCATTTACCTGCTGGTTTAACTGTTGTAGCTTTGGTTTTAGTTTCCGCGTGGAGTGCGACTCAGATTGATCCTAAACAACCTTGGGCGCGATCGCTCCATATCACGACTAATATTATTTTGTTGTTTAGTTTCGCAACAGTATCTTTGACTGGTTGGAGTGTCGTGCAGAAATATTTGCCTTGAAGCAAAGAATTAAGGTAGGCATTATAACATACGAAACTCGATCTTAAAAAAATTGGTAAATCCACTGATGCAGAGCTAACCAGAAAAAGTTTATGTTGAAATCAAACACACATTTTTCTTGACCCAAACATTAGTGGGTTTCTAGCAATGAGCAAAAATTTACCTGAAAGTCTTCCATATATATCCATAGGCGCAACAACTGGCGCAACCTTTTCTACCACAGTCGGCAATATTGGATTAATAGGTAGTTTTGGAGGTATCAGCATCGGCGCAACTCCTATTATCGGTGCAGGTGCAGTTGTCGGTGCAGCAACTTATGGAGCGGTCAAAGCTATCACAGAATCAGACCCCACTGCTATTGGTTTTATTGGTATGGGTAGTTATGGAGGAGTTACTCTTTCTTCTACTATTGGTGGTATAGGTTTGGGAGTTGGGGGGACTGCTTTTGGTGTTGGTATGGGAGCAATGGCAACTTTTGGTGGAGTAGTTGGTCTTGGTCTTTATGGATTTTTTCAAGCGATTAACTCATCCCCACAAAACCGAATAGTTGATTCTTTTGCTATTTTTGAGCAGATGGAGGGGAAATTTTTAGATCGAGTTTCGTGGCAAGAAGCTTATAATCAAACCATGGTTGAATTGGATTTTGTCTTGACTGAAACTGTGGCAAAGCAAAAATTTACTGATTTGGAAATAGAGGCAGAGTTGACACAACTGAAGAAAAATATAGGTTGCCAAAATAAATCAAGTTTTTCTACCTCACCCACAGAAACTTCGGAGCTACAACCGCAGCAAAAATTAATTTGGAAATGTACAAAAGTTATCAAAGCACATACCGCCTCAATTAATGCTGTGACTGTTAGTGGAGATGGTCAAACTTTTGCCACAGCAAGTAGCGATCGCTCAGTCAGCTTATGGAATATCAAAACTGGTAAACGTCTCTACACTTTTTTCGGATATTCACAGGAAGTACAAACTGTCGCTCTTAATATCAAGACTCCCATACTCGTTAGCGGAGACTTCGACGGAAAAATCACCACATATAATATAGAGACAAAACAACATTGTCACACTTTTTTTGCTCCCAACTCTCCTACCAGTCATGGAGACTCAGTTTTTGCAGTTGCTATTAGCAGCGATGGAAAAAATGTGGTTAGTGGGAGTGCCGATCAAACTATTCGGTTGTGGCAACTAGAAACAGGAAAACTCAAACGTATTTTTAATGGTCATCAGGATAAGGTTTGGGCAGTTGCTTTAAGTAGCGATGGTAAAACTATGGCTAGTGGAAGTGCTGACAGAAGTATTCGTTTGTGGAATATCAATAGCTATCAACCACCTCGTATTCTTCAACAGCATTCTGGTTGGGTAACGTCTTTAGCTTTTCACCCGAATTGATTGATTTTTTTATTATATTTTCTGTCTTTTTTCCTTCCCTACACCATTTGTAATATTTTTTTTCAAAATCATATAAAACCTCAATTAAAATAACGTGACTTACGGTTAATCAAATATAAAAAGATATAAATCCAAAATGTTAGACTAGGTAACAACCAAGGTAATAAAATTGCTGCTGAAATATAAATTTGTAGACTCGCCAGTGCATAAATTAAAGTTAATAAAAACAATAACAGAATAATTTCTTGTTTTTGAGTATTAGTACTATTCCCTAATACTAATACTGTTCCTTTTCCTAACAAAGCAGCTAATACAATTAACCATAAATTAGGAATAGGTATAACTAATCTTTGATTGAGCAAATGATGAACCATATAAGCATGAATTTCCCCTCCAGTAAATACTGTACTGGGGTTTGCAGGATGTTGAGAGCGCCAGAAACCAACAGCAGCAGGTAAAGGAAAATTGTCTCCTCCTGGAGCAACTAATCCTGCATCTTTATATCTAGCAGCAATAATTACTATTGATGGACGTTTATCTAGTGTAATTAGTGGTAATAATGGGGAATCATTACTCTCCAAAAGTTGCCAAGCAGGTAAACGTTGAAAAACTGCTTCTGGGGGAACAGAAAAATCTATAATTGGATGCATCCACATTTGCCCTAATTTATAGGAAAATTTAGTTAAAGGTTGTAAGCGAGATGAATTGGAAAATAAATCCAAAAATCCATATTCACCTGTGGTCTGATTAATATGATTTTTCACTTGAGATACCCAACTCTCTGAAGAATTAATCTGAGGTTGAAGCAACTCCCCAGATTGTTCAAAGTTTAACCGGTGAGCAACTGCTAACCAATAAGCAAAGGGCAATGGTCTCTTGCTAGAATATTGCCTTGGTAGCAGTGTAAAATGGGTAACGTAACTGTCATAACCGACAACAAAAGTATCTCCCTGTAGTTGCCAATTTGGAGATGCTAACTCTGGCAAGGGTTCAAACCAACTACCAGCTAGATTACGAGATGTCGCTAAAACAAACCAAGTATTTTGTTTTTTTATGGATGAGCGCAGAGTACGAGCTAGTTGTCGGTCGTTTTTTGGTTGATGGCGATCTAATAGATAATCAACACCAATGATTTTGGCGTTTATAGATGTTAGTCGATCGATGATTTTGGCTATATAGCTACGATCCATAGGTCTAGGATCGGATATTTTGGCTTTTTTGATGGACTCTTCGTCGATTTCAACTAATAGCACGGGAGGCGAATTTTTGCTATCAGGTTGATTGGTAAATTGCCGATACATAGCTTGCACTAATACTCGCTTTTCAATTAAAAAGCTTTGAGTTGATAATTGCCAACTGCATAAAATTAATGAACCGAGCGCCATCGCTTCTTGTTTGCTAGGTAACCACCGTTTGCATTTGTCTTTAATTCTAGATGGTTGAAGACAAAATAGTGGAGCATCCGGGTGGCAAAACAAAGACGGTATTAAATATGTACTAGGATAGGTGAGATTTTTCTCTAACTTTAAAAATTGACACGCTGATAATAATGATTCGTGAACATCTTTGTATTCGGCTAAACTTTGTAGAAAGCGCACTAAAAATTCTTGGGCGACTTGGTTATGAATAGGTTCTCGCATGACGGCAACTTGACTTAAACCCAAGTCTATCAAGGTGTTAGCGATGCTTAAACCACTACAGGAATTGAAGATGGCAAATTGTAAACCTCTCTGTTTGGCTATAGTTAAGGATTGAGCAATTTCGATCATGGATAGAGATATCCCTGGAGCGATCGCTAGTTCCCCTCCTGTATTCAGATTTTCATTACTGTGTCCTGCGAAAAATAAGATATCCCACCCACGTTCGTCTTTTATTGCTTTGACAATTTTGTCTTTTAGCTGTGCTTGACGCTCATGAGGTTGCCAACCCACAAACTCTACTTCTGCTATTGGGGATAATGATTTTACTGCTTCTCTATCTACCTGGAAATTTAAACCTGTATCATCTCCCAGTATTGCTAATACCCTAGCTTTACCTCGACAGGGTTTGGATTGATAATTGACTGGTGTATCGTGGATATTAATAGGTTGGCGGACTATTCTAATTTTACTGGATGCAGCAAATTCTGTAATTTCCCATACTTCCCAGGGTAAACGACATAATTCTTGGCAGTTACAAGTTAAAAATATGTCAATAGTAGGTACATGAGTGTTGTGCTGTGATGGTAGGAAATTTTCTGTTTTTTGTTTGGCTGCTTGAGCAATAATTGCTCTAATTTCAAACAGTTCTTCGTGTCTTAACCAACGATGAAATTCACACAGAAGTTTTGCTTCTGCTTGGACCAATTTTTGTTCCCAATCAACTTGTCTGATTATTGTTCCTGTACTTACTACCCTTCCTCGTAAAGCTCTATGATAAAAACTTAGATATTTTGTTTGCCAATCTTGATAAAATATGGTAAGGTTTTCAGGATAAGGAATAGTTACACTTAATTGTTGTCCTCTACCCCAGGCAAGTTCAAATAAGCAGACTTTTTCAACTTGTTGAATCTTCAGGTAGAATCTATAAGCAGTCTGAGTCATTTTTCTTTGATTTTGATCGCATACCTCTTTACTTTAGCAATTATCAATTAATTACAGAGAACTTAGAGATATATAAGGACAACTCTATTAAGCTATAAAAACAGCGATCGCTATATCTTTTCTTCCGTAAAATAAGCGATCGCCAAAGTTTTAAATAGAAAGTTGAAAGGGAAAACGCACGATGCAAGAGAATATTAAAACATCCGAACCTGTATTCACAGTGTTATACCTTCTTTTTATACTAATTTTCCCTCAATAATTCTATAACACTAGTTAGGGCTTGCTGATTAAATCTAAAAGCACTGACAGGTAAAGGTTTTAGCTTTTTTACACCGAAAAAAAGTGCAACTTTTTAAGCTTGAGCGACTAAAAAGTTAGGATAAAAGGCAGAATAATTGTAGAAAAATCAAGGGATAAAATATCCGACTCCCTCCTCTAAATTCCCTATTCCTCCTGGCTTGGTCTTCCTGAGGACTGACTCCTACCCCATACCAAAAGACTTATTCAGCAAACCCTAAGTTAGCGAAATATAGCAATTTGTAGAACACCTAGAAGACTTATTTGTAATATCTTACTTACATAACAAACAACTATTGCTCTGAAGATTCAAGATATTGATAAGTTTTTTTGGATACATCGCGAATCAAGTCTACGGCAGTTTGTTCGTCATCTAGGCGTTTCACCAATACAGCCAATAGATAGCGCTTGCCATTGAGCAAATCAATCATACCCACATCTGCTAATACGGACTTCAGGTTACCTGTTTTGTGAGCAATAATAGTACCTCTACCTATGCCCCGAGGTAACAATGAATCATTTTTAGTCCTTTCCATAATTCTAAACAGGCGATCGCGAGACTTTAGAGATACCAACCCACCTTGATTTACCTGTGAAATTAAATTTATCAAATCCTTGGGAGTTGTTGTATTAGTGCCAGAGAGGTCTGGTAAGGAGTCATTAATAGTAGTATTCTTCAAACCCCAACTCTGAAACAACTGATTCAAAACTTCAGATCCACCAAGTGTTTCAATCAACATATTGGTTGCGGTATTATCACTAATCACGATCATTTTTGTCGCTGTTTGCAAAGCCGTATATTTAGTACCAGGTCTGCGAAACTGCATATCTCCCGAACCCTCAGCTACATGAGATTCCTCCATTGTCAACATATCATCTAGTTTGATGCGGCCTTGGTCCACAGCTTGAAAAAAAGCTACTAATATTGGCACCTTAATGGTACTAGCTGCTGCAATAGCGACATTTCCATTAATATCTAGATAAGCACCAGTATCAACATCAATCAGGAATATTCCTGGGGTGAGTTTTGGATATTCTGCGATGACTGTATCTAGCTCTGTTTTCAAAGCTGTAATTTCTCTAGTTTGTTGTACTGCTAAAGGTACAATGGAGGGAGATTTCCATTCTTGATTTGGTTCTATATCTGCTGCTTGAGAAAGGACACTAGAACTACTTCCAGGTTTCAACATTGATAGCAATGTTCCACTAATTACCGCTATTCCCATACCCAAAATTAACATCCGAGTTGTGTACAACACTACCGAAGAAGACACAGAGCGTTTACGACTTGTGAGTGGGGACTTTTTTTGGAGTGGTGGCTGAGAAATAAAAGATTGGGCTTTTTCTAGCCGTTTTTGGGGTCGAGTAGATGTTTTGGGTTGTTGTTCTGCGATGGATCTTAATCTAGCCAGTTCATCTCTTCGACTACGTTTAGCTCTGTGAGATTGAAATCTAGGAACTTCTGTTTTTAAGGTTCTAGGGGGAACAACTTTCTTTCTTGGGGGGACAGACCTAAGATAAGGTTCCTCAGAAGGTGGTAGAGGAAATTTAGCTACGTTACGCTTTCTTTTGAGGGGTAGCTGCGGTTGTACGGGATGATTTTGTTGTCTACTACTAGATTGCTTCGATTGAGAATCTGGCCTAGTAGGGGATGATACTACTGAAAGAATTGATGGACTAGGAAATCTCTGAACCACTCCAAATACCTTAATTTATAACTATAATTTTGTTTATCTAACAGAAGTAAATCAAAATCAACAAAAATTGACTATTTCTGCATGAAAATTTATTGGACTTTCAGTTTTCAAGAGGTATATTAATTTATTCCATTTCACAAAAGTCAAAAGTCATATAACTAATATATCAAGGGAAAAAACTTAAGACCAAGAGAAAATATAGATAATTATTTGATTTCTCACGGGTTGTGACATTATTAATATTATTAATATTGAGTTAGATTGGTTAGAACTAGAAAACTAACTTAATCTCAGATTAACTTTGCTCGATCGCCTATAATTTAGGTAAGTTATCTATTACTTTAGCGCAAGTCGTAACTATATTTTGACTATTCTAGACAAAAAAACACTTTACAGATAAATCCAGAAGATTTTCACAAGCATCTCTAACTTGGTTCTCAGATATTTCTATTCAGCCATTTATTTATATATTGGACTTGTCGCTTTATAACTTAAAAATGTCGCTTTATAACTTAAAAAAATCCCAAAAACCTTGTTCTGTAAGGATTGTAGCTATTATTATGCAAAAATGCTTGTATTTATTGCTCTGTCTAGGTTAGAGTGATTTTTTCCCTTTATTTAGCGACAACTCTATTAAAGAATACCCAGAAAAAATAGATTAACTATCATTTTCACAATGATTAGAAAGTGCCCAATTCATTTGCCTAATCATTCCGCGTAACATGGCCACTTCTTCAGTAGAAGGATAGGCGCGATTGAATAGACGACGAATTTTTTCCATCCTGCTAGATGCTGTATGGGGATAAAGATAACCTATTTTCAGTAGCAGGGTTTCTAGATCCTGATAATATGCCTCTATTAAATCTATTGGAGCTTCTAAATTAGGGGCCGGGTTAGGTGGACTATCCTGACTTTTTTGGTCGCTCAGTGCTATAGTTTGCAAATGATATAGTTCATAACAACAGATAGCTACTGCTTGAGCCAGATTTAGTGAACGATAGGTATTATCTGATGGAATACGGACAAATCTTTGGGCATAGTTTAATTCTACATTAGTTAAGCCTCTGTCTTCTCTGCCAAATATTAAGGCTGCTGGATATCCTAATAGCCAAGGTAGGGAATGTCGGGGGTTTTCTAGCTTGGTGGGTAATGAACGGTCTAGGGATGTTGTGGCGATCGCTCTTTGACATCCTTTCAGTGCTTCAGGTAATGTTTGAACTATGGTGGCCGTTTCTAAAATTTCTGGGGCATGAACTGCCATTTTCCTGGCTTCTAGTCCATGGGGGTCGCATTGAGGATTAACTAAGACTAGGTGATGGAAACCCATATTTTTCATAATCCGGGCTACAGAACCAACATTCAGTGGTCCGGCAGGTTCTACTAATACTATTCTTATTTGTGTTGATTGTTGTTTAAGCATTAAGGGAAGAGGGAAGAGGGAAAATCTGGCGTTATCTGAGTTTGACAGCGCAATTCATTATATGTATTTGGTTTTTACTCTGATTTTTTAGTTGAATAAAAAGTCATGTATATGGGCAAACGCAACCCAATATATAATTCTATTCTCAGATTATCACGATTTTTTGTGACATACAACCCCTAATTTTTTGAGCTTCAGAAAATGAAGTTGATGAGTAAATCAAATCCCTTCCATTTGTTCTGTGCTTCTGAAAGCGAGAGAACTCAAAGGCATATTTTCTCAACTCCAGCTTTTTGAAACCTACAAAATCTGTGACAAAAATTGGCGCGTGCGCTCCTCCTTCGGGTTTTGAAAAAATTCTTCTGGGGTCGCCTCCTCTACCAATAACCCATCAGCCATTAATACGATCCGGTCTGCCACCTCCCTGGCAAAACCTACTTCATGAGTCACAACTACCATCGTCATTCCCGAATTTGCCAAATTTCGCATTACATCCAAAACTTCTCGCACCATCTCTGGGTCTAATGCAGAAGTCGGTTCGTCAAACAACATAATTTTTGGTTGCATCGCTAAAGCGCGGGCGATCGCCACCCTTTGCTGCTGACCGCCAGAAAGTTGACCGGGAAATTTTTTTGCCTGTTCCAAAATACCCACTCTTTCCAAAAGTTGCATTGCCACTTCTTCCGCTTTGACTTTTGGCCATCGACGCACCCATATTGGCGCTAAGGTGACATTTTGCAAAACTGTGAGATGGGGAAATAAATTAAACTGCTGAAATACCATTCCCACATCTCGCCTAATTGCCTCAATATTTTTCAAGTCATGGGATAAACTGATGCCATCAATAATAATGCTACCTTTTTGATATTCTTCTAAAGCATTAAAAGTACGGATAAAGGTGGATTTACCTGAGCCACTTGGCCCCATAATTACTACTACTTCTCCACGTTTTACTGTGAGACTTACTCCACGAAGGACATGAAAATTATTGCTGTACCACTTTTGAACATCTCTAGCAACTATTGCTAAATCAGAATTTATTTGTGCTTCAGTTTGTTTGGTTTTTGTTTCTGTCATGGAAGGGAATAGGGAATAGGGAATAGGGAACAGTAGGAAAAATATTTCCCTGTCTAAAGATAATTATCAGTATAAGTCCGCGCCTTATCTGTCTATTTCTATAATACCTGTGACATCCTCCCGACGCTGACCTCTAGGAGGTGCAGTGCGGGCTTCCAACATCGCTGTTAGACATTGCTGCCCTGCGCCACTTGTCTAGACAAAAAGTCCCCGACAGCCCGACTTGACAGCCCATTTCTTGCCCCCAGAGTCCCTGGGTACTAAGTTGCTCATAACCTCGGTTACATATTTCCTGTGCTGAAGCTACGTCTCTATCAGCCTCATATTTGCATTCTGGACAGCTATGCCATCTATTAGAGAGTTCTTTTCTGACTAGACTACGGCAGTTTGGGCAAGTTTGAGAAGTACCTTTGTGGTCTACTTGAGCAACGTATACTCCCCGCTGTTTCCCAACATCAAATAAAATACTCCTAAACTGTCCAAAACCTGCATCAACAGTATGTTTACCCAAGAAACCTTTAGCCATGGTTCTAAAATCTATGTCTTCTACAAAGATAGTCTCAGCCATGTCGCATAATTTATGGGCTAATTTGAGCTGATAGTCTTTGCGTCTGAATGCAATATGATTATGCTGTTTCTCTACTTTAATCCTTGCTTTCTCATAATTAGCAGAACCCTTATTTTTCTTAGACAATCTGCGTTGTAGCACTTTCAGCCGACTATGCTCTGTCTGGAAAAATTTTCGTCCAGGTTCTACGAAACCATCACTGGTCGCTAGGTATTTATCCAGTCCTACATCTACCCCGATGAAATGCCCGTGGGGTAGGGGTTCTGGAATAGAAATATCAGATTGAATAGTAATTACAGCAAACCACCCCATTGCCTTCTTTAGTATCCTGACCTGCTTGACAATAAAATCTTCAGGTATTGGACGATGCAAGTTTATTTGGACTTTTCCTAATTTAGGGAGTTTGAGAAGCCATCCTGTAATCGGATTGACTTTAAATTGAGGAAACAACATAGACTTCATTTGTCCGTACTTTTTGAAGCGAGGAAATCCATAACCTCTGTTCTGGAAAAAGTCCCAAGCATCGTGCAATCTTCGGATAGTTGTCTGCAATACCTGAGAAGGAACAGCAGCTAGTCGCGGAAACTCTTTCTTAGCCTTGGGGAGATTGTTTTGCTGTTGCTGATATCCAGGGAATGGGTAATCAGCACTCATAATATACTCACTGTCCAAACTACACCGGTCTATTGGACATTTTCTCGAGGCAATCCAATCCTTAAGTTCTCGAAGAGCATAGTTATAAGCACTACGAGAAGTTTCGAGCCATTCATTCAATAACTCGACTTGTTTTTGGTCGGGATAAATTCGATAAGTGTAGTTGAGTACGAGCATAGTTTGAACGATACCACAAAGCGCAATTGCTGTAAATGCTGATTTGAAGGGATCGATAGATAACTTTTGACTACTTTTGTTTTTGTTAATGATCGGTATTTAATTTTTTTTCTAACTGCCGACTTCCAATTGACATGGCATAACAAATAATCCAAAAAAGTATGCCGTTAAATAAATAAACTTCTGCATAATCTCCTAAAAATTGTGGTTGAGCTAAGATTGAGCGACTCATGCGTAATAATTCTGATAATCCGACGATTGATAATAAAGTTGTATCCTGAAATAGACTAATAAACTGACCTACAATTGAGGGAATAGCAACTTTTAATGCTTGGGGTAATACAATTAATCCTAATGCTAATGGAGTATTAAAACCTAATGCTTTTGCTGCTTCTGTTTGACCTCTTGGTACGGACTGTAAACCTCCTCTAATATTTTCTGCTAGGTAAGCTGAACTAAATAAAGTTAATCCTAATATTGCTCGTAAAATCCGGTCTGGTCGCATTCCATCTGGTAGAAATAGGGGAATCATAATTTGCCCCATAAATAAGATTGATATTAAAGGTAATCCTCGGATAATTTCAATATAACCAATAGAAAATATTTTGATTACTGGTAATTTACTTTGTCTGCCTAAAGCTAATAAAATTCCTAGAGGAAAAGATAGAAAAATGCTAACTATAGCCATTAATATAGTTAACATTAAACCTCCCCAGTCGTTTGTAGATACAGATTTTAAACCTAATCCTCCTCCGATTAACCAGATAATTAAGAGAAAGGCTATAAACCAAATAAAAGATATGTATTTACCTATATTTGGAATTTTTTTGCCTAAAATTTTTCCTACCCATGCAGTACTAATAACTAAAATAACTATTCCTATTAGTAAGAGTTTGAATGGGGTTGTTACTGGAATTAATAATAAAATGGCAGGTATGACAGCTAGAAAAATTAATACTGGTTGGGAAAATAATGTGGCTGAGTTTCTGGCAATAATTCCCCAAGAGAAACCAGATAAACTAGAAATTATGCTAACTATTAACCAGATGCGCCAATATTGGTCTTTAGGATATCTACCTACCATTAATAATGGCAAATTAACTTTGATTACTTCCCATTCTGCTTGAGTTGTTGCCCAAGAGATAAAACCTGTTATTCCCTTGGTAATAATGCTGAGTAAGATAATAGTTAATAAGGTGTTATACCAGGTACTAAAAAAATTTTGTCTGAGCCATTCTATAGGATTATTTTCCTGAAATGGAGGTGCTGATGATTTATTAGTATTAATTGTTTTCATATAATTAGGGTTTACCGAATAATTAATAATTAATAATTAAGAGTTGATAGTTGATAGTTGATAGTTGATAGTTAATAATTATTAATTCAACAATTCACGCCTTGAAGCAGCCCCTTGGATAGGGGACAAAATAAGTGCTTATGCAAAATTAATTACACATTAGTTCTTATGCAAAATTAATTACACATTTTATTATATATCTCCAATCTTATCCAGAAGTTATCAATTATTTCTCCCTGTTCCCTGTTCCCTGTTCCCTGTTCCCTGTTCCCTCTCTCAACTAGGAAATTGATTTTGCACGACTACTTAAAAAAATCATTTTAGTCAATCCTATCCGTTTTAAGAAGAAGTAATTATTAATTATTAATTGTTAATTGTTAATTGCTGAACTATCTAATCTCAAAGCATTGACTGATATTGGCTAAAGTGTTTTTAGGGTTGAAAAAACTGCCTGGTTTTCAGTCCAAAACCCTCAAGGGGAGCGGAGGAGTTAGGGAGATGGGAGGATTTTTCGCTGGTGGTGAATTGCCATTATTTTTGTGACGTAAGGAGAGTTCATTAATTGATAATGGATAATTGATAATTACAAGAAGGTTAAAACCGTTACGGAATTGAAAATAAGGAAATATTATTTCTTCTCTTGGTCGATTGGATATGGTTAGGAAACCCATCCATCCCACCCTTCGGGAAGCTCCGAATATCGACCGCTTTTTTGCCTTTGAAAGGGGAGGCTTTAAAGCAAAATTATTTAATTAATAATTATTAATTATTCGGTAATTATTAATTAGGGCTTGCTGATTTAATATTAAAGCATTGACTGATATTGGTTGTAGCATTTTTTTGTCTAAAAAAGTATGAGCTTTTCGGTGGAAAGAGCTGCATAAAGCTATTGTTTCGGGATGATTATGACAGAAAAATTAAGGGAAAACTTTTCCGACTACCTCATTTATAATTCCTATTTTTCCTGATTTATGACTCCTGACTTCTACCCCTAGCACTCATACTTGATTCAGCAAACCCTAATTAATAATTATTCATTATTCATTATTCATTGTTTTGTTATCTTTCTTTGAGTTGAACGCTTTTATTTAAGGAATTCATAGACAATGAAATTATCAAATTTATCAAAAGATAAACTGCCATAATTAGAATAAATACTTCTACTGGACGACCTGTTTGATTATAAGTAGTATTAGCAACGGAATATAAATCTGGATAACCAATAGCTATTGCTAAACTAGAGTTTTTTGCTAAGTTCATATATTGACTATTTAATGGTGGAATCATTACCCTTAATGCTTGGGGAAAAATTACCAACCGCATGACTAAACTAGATTTTAATCCTAAAGATTTTGCTGCTTCCCATTGTCCTTTTGGTACTGCTTGAATGCCGGAACGAACAATTTCAGCAATAAATGCACCTGTATAAAATACTAATCCTACCAGTAAAGCTGACAGTTCTAATGTTAAATTTAATCCCCCTTCTGTTGCGCCTGTTTCTGTTGCTATTGGTGGTTGCCAACCTAGAGCAAATATAATAATTAATAATTCGATAATTCCAATACTAATTACAGCGATAAGTTGAGGTTGACCAGAGGTAGCTTTTTCCGTCATTAACTTATTTCGCCACTGCCAAATAAATATAACAGCGATCGCTCCTAAGACCAAAACTATTAACCATAACCAAACATTCTGAGTATTTTCCGGCCAAGGAATAGATATTCCTCGTTTACTCATAAATATTGGTCCTGGTAATTCTAATTTTTCTTCTGGTTTGGGAAGAGTGAAAAAAACTGCAAAATACCAGAAAAATAACTGTAATAGTAGAGGGGTATTTCTGACAACTTCTACATAAACCCGATTCAAATTTCGTAGTAACCAGTTTTCGGAAAAGCTAGTAATTCCTGCTAATATTCCGACTATTGTTGTGAAGAAAATTCCCAAAATCATTACCCGCAGAGAATTAATCAGACCTGCTAATAATACTTGATTATAGGGGTCTTTTGCTTTGTAGGGAATGAGACTTTCACTAATACTAAATCCAGCTTCGTTTCCTAGAAAACTAAATCCAAATTTTGTACCTTGTTGTACTAAATTACGGTTAAGATTGCTAATCATTATAGCTACAACCGCAACAAAAATTACTATAGCGATAACTTGTAAGGCAATACGCCAAAATCTTTCATCTCGCCATAGTGGAATTTTTTGATTTTCCTGGTCAATCATTTTTATACCAAATTCAAGAAAGATTGTTACAGTAAAATATAGATGCTGAACGGAATTGAAAAATCTTCACTGTTTATTTCTTATACCTACCACCTACCACCTAACACCTAATACCTTGAATAGCCAATGTAGCAATATTTTTTGAAAATGGCATTATTGTTTAAAATTTAAAATTTTTAGCGAAAGGGAGGTGAATAAAGTAAACCTCCATTAGTCCACAAATTATTTTGACCGCGAGGCAGTTTAAATGGAGAATTTTTTCCTAGGTTTCGGTCATAAATTTCACCATAGTTGCCTACTTGTTTAATTACACGATAGACAAAATCATTACTTAAACCTAGACCTTCACCTATATTTCCTTCTACTCCTAAAAAACGTCTTATTGTTGGGTCATCAGAATTTTTATTCTCGTCTACATTTGCTTGAGTAATACCTAATTCTTCAGCTTCTATCAAAGCATAAATTACCCATTTAATTACATCAAACCAAGCTGAATCATTATTCTTTGTTGCTGGACTTAAAGGTTCTTTTGAAAGGTTAGTATTTAAAATAATATGTTGTTCGGAATTAGGTAAAGTGCTACGACGACCCAATAACTGAGATTTATCGGAAGTTATCCCATCACAACGTCCTTCTTCTGCATAAGCAGCATAAGCTGAGTCTGCTTGTTGAAATGTTAATGTCTCAGCTTGAATATTTCGTTTAAGGAGATTATCTGATAAAATAAGTTCTCTGGTCGTACCTGCTTCAACACAAATTGATTTACCTTCGAGGTCCTTTAAAGATTTAATTCCACTATCAGCACGAACCATCATTCCTTGACCATCATAAAATGTTGTGGGGGCAAATTCTAGACCTACGGTGGTATCTCGACTTACTGTCCAAGCTGTGTTTCGAGAAAGCATATCTACTTCTCCACCATTGAGAGCTGTGAAACGCTCAGTTGAATCTAGGTTACGATACTCTATAGCATTTTGGTCATTAAATAAAGCTGCTGCTACTGCCTTGCAAATATCCACATCTATTCCGGAATAGTTGCCATTTTTGTCTACAAAACTAAATCCGGGTATGTATCCTTCTACACCACAATGTAGTTTGCCACGTTCTTTCACAACATCTAAACGACTTTTTCCTGGTGGGGTTGGTTCAGATTGGGAATTTTCACAAGATGTCAAGTATGTGGAAAATAGCAAAATTGTCAATAGCAAATATACCCATTTTTGCATAATTTCTTTTCACTCTCCTGCTAAGAACTTTTCATTTACCGAATAATTAAGGTTTAAAGCCTCTCCTTTAACTTTTGAGGGGGTTTGGGGGAGCTATAAGTCCCGCGCTATATTCGCGGATAATTAGCGCCGGGATACATCGACTCCCCCAAGCTAATTTTATCCGGTCAAACCCGGTAAAATTAGCAGTTACTACAATCTGTTTTTTGTGGTAAGATTCTTTTCATGCTAAATCTAAACTACACCTATCGCATTTACCCCGATCAAAAACAAGTCGAGTTGCTCAATGAATGGCTCGAAACTTGTCGAGTAACTTACAACTACGCGCTCAGGGAACTGAAAGACTGGATTGCTTCTAGAAAGTGTCCAGTAGATAGGTGTAGCTTGGAGTCAGAGTACATAATGAGCGCCGATTATCCATTCCCTGGGTATCAGCAACAGCAAAACAAACTCCCCAAAGCTAAAAAAGAGTTTCCTCGTTTAGCAGCAGTCCCCTCTCAGGTTCTGCAAACAACCATCAGGAGATTGCAGGATGCTTGGGACTTTTTCCAGAATAGAGGTTACGGATTTCCTAGGTACAAAAAGTATGGACAAATGAAGTCGATACTTTTCCCTCAGTTTTCCACCAACCCAATTACAGGGTGGCAAATCAAGTTACCCAAGTTAGGGAGAGTCCAAATCAACTTGCATCGACCAATCCCTGACGGGTTTGTTGTCAAACAAGTCAGAATTCTCAAAAAAGCGATGGGGTGGTTTGCTGTTATTGCCATTCAATCTGATATTTCTATACCAGAACCAGAGCCTCATGGTCATTTCGTGGGAATAGATATCGGACTGAACAGTTATCTGGCAACCAGTGACGGCTTTACAGAACCAGGACGCAAATTCTTTGCAACAGAGCATCGTCGGCTGAAAGTGCTACAACGCAGATTGTCGAAGAAGAAAAAACGTTCTGCTAACTATGAAACAGCCAGGATTAAAGTAGAAAAGCAGCACAATCATATCGGTTTCAAGCGCAAAGACTATCAGTTCAAGTTAGCTCACAAATTGTGTGACATGGCCGGAACAATCTTCGTTGAGGATATTGATTTCCGAGTTATGGCAAAAGGATTTCTTGGCAAACACACGATTGATGCGGCTTTTGGGCAGTTTCGGAGTATTCTTTCTTATGTGGGAAAAAAGCGAGGGGTATATGTCGCCGAAGTAGACCACAAGGGGACATCTCAAACCTGCCCAAACTGCCGAATTGAAGTGAGGAAAGAACTGTCTGATAGATGGCATAGCTGCCCAGAATGTAAGTATGAGGTCGATCGCGACATAGCCTCAGCTCAGGAAATCTGTAACCGAGGCTACGAAGCACTTAGTACCCAGGGACTCTGGGGGAAAGAAATTGGCTGTCAAGTCGGGCTGTCGGGGGCTTTTTACCTAGACAAGTGGCGTAGGGCAGCAATATCTAACAGTGATGTTGGAAGCCCGCGCTTTATCTATTGATTCAGCGCCGGGAGGATGTCACCGGAATGGAGGAGAATAAAGTAATCCACCATTTGTCCATAAATTATTTTGACCGCGAGGTAACTTAAATTGAGATTGTGCTCCTAAATTACGGTCATAAACTTCACCATAGTTGCCTACTTGCTTAATAACTCTATAAGCAAAATCATTACTCAAACCCAAACCTTCACCTAGGTCTCCCTCTACTCCTAAAAAGCGTTTGACTGTGGGGTCATCAGAATTTTTCTTTTCATCTACATTTGCTTGGGTAATACCTAACTCTTCTGCTTCTATCAAAGCGTAAGTTACCCACTTAACCACGTCAAACCAAGCTGAATCATTATTTTTCGTCACAGGACCTAAAGGTTCCTTGGACATAGTAACATCTAGGATAGTATGAGTATCTGGATTAGGTAGAGTACTACGACGACCCAATAACTGAGATTTATCAGAAGTCATCCCATCACAACGTCCTTCTGCATAAGCAGCATAAGCAGGGTCTGCTTGTTGAAATGTTAATGTCTCTGCTTCAATGTTTCGTTTACGGAGATTGTCTGTTAAATTTAGTTCTGTGGTTGTACCTGCTTCAACACAAATTGATTTGCCTTCCAAACCCTCCAAAGAATTAATCCCACTATCAGTACGGACCATCATCCCTTGACCATCATAAAATGTTGTGGGGGCAAACTCTAGACCAACGGTGGTATCCCGACTTACTGTCCAAGTTGTGTTTCGAGAAAGCATATCTACTTCTCCACCATTCAAAGCTGTGAAACGTTCAGTTGAATCTAGGTTACGATATTCTACAGCATTTGGATCGTTAAATAAAGCTGCTGCAACTGCCTTACAAATATCCACATCTATTCCTGAGTAGTTGCCATTTTGGTCTACAAAGCTAAATCCTGGTATAGCTCCTTCTACCCCACAGTTTAATTTACCACGCTCTTTGACTATATCTAGACGACTGGTGGTTTGTTGACTTTCTTCTTCGCAGGCTGTTAATGGTAGTACCATTAACACAGTTGCTATTAGTAGAGATAAGCATTTTTGCATAGTTTATTAAGATTTTTTTAATCTGGGAAAAATAACCTATTCAAAACTACCATAACGTTTAACTTAGCGATCGCTTCTGGAGGATTTCAAGTAAATACTTTCCACATTTAGCAGGGAACAGGGAACAGGGAATAGGCAATAGGCAAAAGTTGGAAAAACATTTTCTAATCTAAGATTTGTCATTAGTTTATGTCTTAACCAATTCTTTCTTAGCTATATTTATTTAAATAGTTTCTACTTATATTTGACATTATTTGAATATATAGGACTATATTTCTGTAGAACTTTTACTATACCGATGGTGAAGGTTCGCTACCCAAACGTTCTTCAGCTAAATCTCTAATTAAAGACAGCCGAGACTGGATATATTCGTTAATTAAATCTGCTTCCCTGCCATTTAGGGAATTTCTAGTTTTCAACTGTTTGATTAACCACTGAACTAGGGTAGCATCATCTAGGGATATTAAGGTTGTAGCTTGGGAGTTCTCGATTAAAGACCAAAGCTGACGCAACATTGTGGGAGTCATAGAACCTCCATATAAGTATAAATAATCATCTTTTTGGCAGATTGGTACAGGCTAGTTAGTAACCAGGACGTAACCCAAAGCATATATATTCCCAATCTTATGCTTTCTTAACTATTCTTTTATATTTAGTTAATAGTAACTGAAATCTACTAATATCAGAAGCAGTTAAACACAATAAGTTACAATTATTACCAATATCTTTACAAACCGATGTTGTTCTTTACTTATTTTTGATGGGACTCAAAAGGTTTCATGGGTATTTTATCGGAACGAAAATTAAAGTTAAAGCAGTTTCCAAGTTGATTAAGTACATATATTGATGGTTTTAGGGAGTAGGGAGTAGAGGAGATGGGGAGGCAGGATAGGGAACAAACAAAAAAAATATTTACCCCGTCAGTGCTACCACATTAATCACCTAATCTGTTGCAGGTTGATGTACATATTTGTGAGGTAAATGATACTTTCTTTTGTATAAAAAACAGTATTCTTCTATACAAATATCTAATAGACATAGGAGTGGAAATTATACATATTAGAGATATCCAGAAAATAAATCTTTTAATTAGAGCAGACTAAGGATACGAAAAATTCACCCTAAAAAATCTTTTTTCGTGCCTTCGCGCGTAAAAACATCTTACCTGTTGCCTGTTGCCTTTCGGAGCTGTTGCCTACTCCTGCAAAAAATCTATATCTTTTTCGGAGATGTCTATTGATCATTTTTTGTGTCTTTTTTCAGAAATTTTCTTCCCTATTACCTCTGTTGGTCAGCATTCCCTTGCGTCTGTCGCCGAGGCGGGGTCTGACCACTTGTGGCTAGCCTTTTCCAGAGGAGCTAAAACTAACGTCGTCGCGGGGTCGCACCGCTGTTCCCTGTTACCTGTTCCCTACTTGTGCAAAAAGTCTATTCTTTTTCCCAGATGTCTAATATACAAATATCTAAGAATTAATTTGTTGATCAACTTTTTGTATTCTGTCCAATTCAAGGTCTGATAGATAATCTACACACCAGTTGGCCAAACGCTGGAGCATATGAAAAGGATAAGTATGAGCGACACCAACTACAGACATTCCTGCGAGTTTAGCTGCTTCAATTCCGGCAAAAGTATCTTCTATTGCTAAACATTCTGAAGGCTGTAGATTCATGTCTGGATATTGTTGATTTAGAATATTTACTGCCAACAAATAAGCATCGGGTTTTGGCTTACTAGCTTCTACATCATCTCCAGCAATAATTGTCTTAAAAAAATCAATTAAATTAGCTTTATTTAAGACTAATTCTACTTCGGATCGAAGAGCGCCACTAACTACAGCCATTTTCAGATTAGCTTGAGCGACCTGAGAAATAAAATCTATCGTATCTGAATAAATTGGTAACTCTTCAAGACTTTCTAATTGTTGTTGATAAGCTAGAGCTTTACGTTTAATTAACTGGTCTAAATACCCTTCATTAATATATCTACCTCTTTCCGTAAGTATTCCTTCTAAACAAGCACGATCGCTTCTTCCTAAACAGAATTGGTTGTATTCTCCTGGTCTAAGTAGCAAATTTTCATCAATTAATACTTGTTCTATTAATTTTTCATGGAGAAATTCATCATTAATAATTACACCATTAAAATCGAACAAAATAGCTTTGATAGTCATAAATTATAGCCATTTATATTTCAACTAATTATAATCAAAAAAAAATTCAGAACTCATATTTTTAGTGGTCTAAAATTATAGTAATTTAAAATAAGAATGAAACAGTTTTTATACTGAAAGTCTTTCAAGGCAAGAAACCCTATCTCAATCTAAATTTAAATGACTATATAATACTAAATAAGGTGGCAAAAACCAACTTTTCAATATTGATAAATATTTTTATATCAAGCAGTTACGGTATAAAAATAAGACATTTATGAAAACCGGATTTAGTATCAATAAGAAAAAAAGTATCTCAGGTTATAAGTTGACCCAATAACCTCTGGTTGTATAAATAGCTGTTTTAGCATTAAGGTCATTTCAGTTATCAGTTTAAGAAGAGGATTGACTAAAAAAGAATATTAATTATTTTCCTCCTTAATTAAAGAGAGACTTCAAACCTAAAATTATCAATTATTCAGTGAGGCGATCGCTTTATCCCTCCCAACATCATACTATTGCGGAATAGTTCCATAGCTTCTTGGTAAATTAAAAAGTTGCTGACCAATGGCGCTAGAAATTTTTCGTATTTTGTATTTTTCTTAACGGCCATCAAATTTTTCCTGTCTTAATTTCCTAAATGTCAGTATAAGGTGAGTTTTTCTTGCTTGCACTATGGAGCAAAAAATTAGGAAATTTTCTTCTGTAGAGCTTTTCTAGCAATTTTTGTCACATAAACGGTTACAGCAACTGTAGCTATTAGACCTATTCCATAAAGAATCCATTCTGCTGTGGTACGCGTCCCTCCTTCTGTGCCCAAAGTTGCCAAACTGCCAGCTAGGGAACCAAGATATACATACATTACTGTTCCTGGCATCATCCCAATCCAAGAAGCGAAAAAATAGTCTCGTAAAGATACTTGAGTTACTCCAAAAGCATAGTTTAGTAGGTTAAAAGGAAAAATAGGAGATAAGCGAGTTAGTCCAACAATTTTCCATCCTTCGTCAGCTACTGCTTCATCAATGGCCTTAAAGTTTTCATTTCCTTCTATTTGTTTAGAAACCCAACCTCGCGCTAGATAGCGACCAACTAAGAAGGCACAAGTTGCACCTATAGTTGAAGCAACAGAAACGTAGATGGAACCGAAAATAGGGCCAAATAACAGACCTGCACCTAGAGTTAGTAGTGAGCCTGGAAGGAAGAAAACTGTGGCCAGAATATAAATAATGATAAAAGCTATGGGACCCCAAGGGCCAAGAGTTTTTATCCAATCTAGGGCATTTATCAAGAGTTGTTGAGCGTTAAATTTATGAGCAATAACTAGGAGAGTTGCGACTACAAAAACGATTAAGAGTGGTTTGAGTAGTTTGTTTGATTTTGACTTTTTTTCTGTTTCTTGTTCTAGGTTATTCATCTATTAGTATATACGACATTTACAATAATCTTAGTATTAATGTATATGATACTCGTATATAGAGGTAAAAACCTTTATTTTCATCGTAGTCTTATCAGATTTTTATCTAATTTTCATGTAACATTGATTCTGACTATGGGGTATTTTGGGATAATTTTTTTGACGATTTCTTAGATATCTCTGATACTCATTTTTGACTGAGTTGCTTTATCAATAGAGATGTTTGGTAAACATTTAAAATTGAATGATTCCTAGAAAGAGGATTTAATTCAAGTTTAGATGTTATGCCTACTTTTCTAACAAATATAGCAATTAGAAATCATTTGTAAACAATCTAAGGATATATAAAAACTCTGAAACTTTTACCTCTATTCCCAGCTCCGGTGTTCCCTAAATTAAAAGATATTTTTACCCGCAACTGAAATAGGATTGCTACATTTTTATAGTCATTCTAAAATAGTTATTTTTCTCCATACCTTATTTGTTAAGTAGTGTAGGTGATATGACTAATTCGAGTCTTCAAATTAACTTGCTAATTAGTTGAAGTTAATGGCTCTGTAGCTACATCATTTAAACCTACTGAATTAAGTAGATTTTGCCATTCTGATTTAAGTTTGTTATCGTTCGGATTCAAACTAATTTTTTCTGCTAAGGCATCCAGTTTTTCGTGCCATATACCTGCGTCCGAATAAATTAACCAGCGGTCTCTCTCTGATTTTTGCTGTATTTCTGTTGTCAAATTTGGATTGGGATTAACTCTTTTAATTGAGCTTTGAACAATAGTTCCAGAACCACTTCCTTCGCAGCTCAAAGAGAATGTCCATTGATAATTTTCTCCTACTTTTAATTCTGGTTGATTGTTGGGAATTTTAATACGTATAATGCCCTGACTATTTGACACTGGTAGTAGCTTTTCATAAACTATTTTTTGACTAGAGTCTTTCAAGATAAATTCTCCAGCTATAGCTGTATTTTCTGGCACATACATATAAATTGTTGGATGTGAGGCTAAGGTTACTAGGGTTAATTCTTGTTTTTGATTTATCTTGGGAATTAGAGGAGTTAGAGGTTTTTGACCTTCATCTATACAATTATTTGCTCCTCGCGATCCTCCACCATAAGTACCTGTTGAACCACCTTCGACTCTAGGAACAATATTTGCTAAGGTATTTTGAGAAATACCTAGAGTAGTATTTGCTTTCCTATTAGTTGAACTAGCAGAATGAGTAGAGTTTGCTGATGTACTGTTGGGAAAAGAAGTAGTAAATAATCCTAAAACTAATGTCAAAATCATAGTTTTGAGAGTAATAGAAAAACGGAAATTTTGTAGATACATATTCTAAATTCCTTTTTTGGGTAACTGTTTTAATTACTTATTACTATTATAGTTTATCCATTTATGAATTGTGTAACTAGCTAGTTGAAGAAGGAATAAAGCAGGAAGAAGAAGGTAAGAAAGCTTGTACAATCAGCTTTTTAAGCTGATTTTAAGTGGTTATACGAATTCCCATGCATTAATGCTATACTCGCTATACTTAGGTAAAGTTCAGTTATTAAGTAATTAACACAGGCCGAATCACCTTTTTACTAATTTGAGTCAAGTTAATGTTAATTATTCTTATGTTTACTTCTCTGTAAGGATGTTGCATACAACGTCCTGTACGGATGTTAACGACCGCGCATACTTCCCAGGTGCCCCTACTCCCCTACTCCCCAGCCAAAGAAAATGTAGAAAAGTTTTTGAGAAATGGTATTAGTTATTTCCACCATCCTGCACTAATGTGTGAAAAAATAGTTTAATATTTTTTTGTGGCTGTAGAAAAATAGCAACATTGATGAGGAGTCAAAATTGAAAATTATTTGTTGTTTATGGTTAATTTAAAAATAGTTTTTCCCAGTAACTAAATATACATTTACTGGTATTTTTTTTCCTTTTAAATTTAAATTACCCCAAGCTTCTACTGAAAATTTTCTATCTAAATATTCCAAAGTTTCTTGAGCAATCAAAACTCGACAAATTCCTGGATGACGTTCTTTATCAAAACTTTCTAAGCGAGAAGCAATATTAACACCATCGCCAATTACTCCATATTCTAAGCGATTTTTTCCACCTAAACTACCAACTGTAACAGTTCCTGTATAAATCCCTATACGCATTTTTAATTCAGAAGAATTTTGTTGTTGCCATTTTTGATTTAATTGTGATAGATGTTGACCGATTGCTAAAGCACAATTAACTGCATTTTGGGCATCTATAGCAATCTCTTCAACACTGGTACGAGGTACTGGTATTCCAAATACTGCCATAACTCCATCTCCAGTAAATTTGTTGACTATTCCGTGATGATTTATGACAATATCTGTCATGGCACTCAGATATTCATTCAACCAATTCATTAAAGCTTCTGAAGTTTTTTTTTCAGAGATAGTGCTAAAGTTTTTTAGGTCAGTAAATAAAATTGTTGCTGTAACTGTTTTTGGAGGCAAAATTCCACTATTAATCAGATATGAACGTTCTTGCCAAAGAGCTTGAGCAATCTCTGGAGAAGTTTGTTGACCTAATAATTTCATCACCATATTTTGTTGTTGCCATGATGCCTGAATTTTGTAGACTATTACTACCCCAGTTGTCATGATTATTCCTAATATTGGTGCTGCTACAGGTATCCATCCCATCTTGATAAAAATGCCATAACTAATAGCTATTAAAGCTCCTAAAGCTAGAACATTAATTAGCAACAAAATAAAAGGTCGTCTGATATGCCAAGCAATACTACCACTGACTATTGACCAACTGAAAATCCATAGTATTTCCGTTGATTCATCCCAGTACCAAAATAGCTTTTGATCGTCAAGAACTGCACTAATAATTTGACTAGTAGCTTGAGCATGAGTCTCTACTCCTGACATCTTTGACTTTAACAAGTTTAACTGAGCAAAACTGTAAGGAGTAAGAAAAAAGTCGTTGCTACTAGAAGCTGTATTACCAATTATGACAATTTTGTTTTTAACTAATTCAGGGTCAAAGTTACCTAATAAAACATCTTTGATTGTGATTTTTGGAGCTATAGATTGAGAATTACGATAATTAATTAAAATTGGATATCCCTGAGCATCAATTTGTTGATATCCTCCAGAGTTTGGTTGTAATTTTTTAAATATTGCGTCACCTAATTGATATTCGTTATTTTCAGTTATCTGAGGGGATATTTTGTATTCTTGGAGATAAGCGAGAGCTAAATGTAAGCCAAACGCCACCATTGTTTCTTGATCATTATTAATAAATAATGAATAGCGACGCACTACACCATCTGGGTCTAGAGGAATATTATTAAAGCCAATTCTTTCCTTTGGAATACTAGGAGGTGGCGGTGTTGTACTCACAAATTGATTGCCAATAAAAGTAATACCAAAAACATTCGGTTTCTGTAGTTGTTCTACTAATTGTGTATAACCGGGATATTTAGGGAAATCTCGGTATAAATCTACACCTATTACTGAGGGTTGATGCTCTTGTAGAGAGGCTAAAACATCTGCTAAATTTTTGTCGGATATTGGCCACTGTCTTAAATACTGTATATCTTCTTCAGTAAGCTCTACTACTAATAATCTGGGGTCAGAGATTTCATCAGGCCCCAGACGCACCATCCCATCAAATACAAATAGCTCTAGTCGCTGTAATACTCCTAAGTACCTGAAAAATAATAAACTCAGAATTGCTCCACCAGAAACTAAAATTGCTGATATTGGTATTCCGTAAGAATGGACTTTTTTATCTATCCACTTAACAAAATGTATAGGATGCATAATTTTGATGGCCATTCATCCTGAATCTAATTAGGATGAAGCAAGTATTCTCCACACTCTTGGTCAACTTAAACAGAAAAAAGCATGGGAATTACTCAACTTCACCTAATTGCACTTACTCATGTCTTCCGCCATCTGGCATAATTGCACCGCTGAGGAGCGCCCCTTCTATACTAGCTCCTTCGAGGTTTGCTCCCCCTAAATTTGCTCCTTCTAGATTTGCTCCTGCTAAATTTGCACCTTCCAAATAAGCTCCTCCTAAGTTAGCTCCTGATAGATAAGCTCCTTCTAAATTTGCACCTTCCAAGTAAGCTCCACCTAAGTTAGCTCCTCCCAGATAAGCTCCTCCTAAGTAAGCTCCTCCCAGGTTAGCTCCTCCCAGGTTAGCTCCTCCTAACTTTGCTCCTGCGAGGTTAGCTACTGGTAATTTTGCTTCTCCAAGATTAGCTCCTCCTAAATTTACACCTCCAAGTCTGGCTCCTTCTAGGTAACAGTTTGGACATTCGCGAGTTTCGAGCAACAGTCTAATGTTTCGTTCTATTTGTTGGTTAGTCATTATTTGGAATAATAAAATATAGTCTAGATATCTATTTTATAAACTATAGTGCTATAGAGTGGATTAAATATTTTTACGACTGCTTATTAAGATATGATGTTAGTTAAATTATGAGATTAGTTAAAGCACCTATCTGTTGAGGATTAATTTAGAGGGTATTATTTTATATGTATTATCTATAATGTTGATTTTTATAAAAACTGGAGTCATATTATATCAGCTTAGATATTTGTAGTACTAAATTTGATTTACTTAAGATTGTTGATGAAAGGAGGAAGTAGAGCAAAATCATCAATTTTTTTTCATGTATGATACTTAGTATGAATCATGGGAAACAAGGAAAAAAGAGAAGACAAAATGAGGATTGGATAGAATTTTTTGGATTTTTAATTAAGCGGTGATGATATTAGTATTACCCTGATTTTCAGATTTGCTGCCAAATTTTACTGAAAAATTTGTGGGTATGCGCCTCCCCTTTTAAGGGAAAAAAAAGAGAATATTTCTTATGCCAAGCATCCTGATTGTAGAGGTACTGATAACTGTTAACTGATAACTGAAATAATCAGGCATTTCAGTTAATCATTATTGACACAAAGGTGAGCTGGTAAGGGGCTAATTTTTTGATATTCTGATAGGTACTTTTCTAAACTTTCAAGTTGAGATAAATTAAGACTGTAATATATCCAACGACCATCCTGGCGACTTTTAACTAAAGCAGCTTCTTTGAGATTTTTGAGATGAAAAGATAGTTTGGACTGAGAAACTTGAAGGCGATCGCATATATCACACACACATAGTTCTTGTGTACGCAACAGTTCTAATATTTTAATTCGTAATGGGTCAGAAAGTGCCTGAAAGCTTGCTGCCATATAAGTAGGGGATAAGTTTAGTGATGTTTCTAGCATTATTCTTGTGATAATTTGCTGGCTTTGTATATAAGTTAGTAATATATAGTATTGCTAATTTAGATATTATCATAGATTTGGGAATTCAGGAAATTAAACATCTCTAAATTAATCCTTTAGTAGTAGCTTGGGGATTAATTTAAACTATATTTTTTACTTGCTCTAAATTATATTAATGACCCACTGCAACTAGAGCCACAACCTGCTGTACAACCGTAACAATAATTTTCTGTCTGCACTTGTTCAATTATGTCTAAACTATTAGCTTCTAATAACTTAGCTACTGTGATTTTTTCAATTTTGTTAGTTTGAGCTGGGATCTTTTCCATCTGATTAAAGTCACAGTCATAGACATTACCTAAATAATCAATTGATAATTCATTTCGACACATTAAATTTTCTACAGTCTCAGAATTAAAATTTGACTCCAAAAAATCTAGATAAGGCTGATATATTTTTCTATTTTGCAGATATAGCTTAGTTCTACCTATGGGTAAATTGGTAATTGTAAGAAGTTGGTTAAAGTAGATGTTAAAATTCTCTTCTAAATATTTTTTATAATCTTCCTCTAGATTTTTTTGATTAGGAGGAAGGGTAAATTTATTTTTCTTTGGAACGGGAGGATTATAAACTAAATCTAAGATAAGATATCGATCTTTTCCATATCCTAATTTGTTTAACCATTGCAATGCTTTAATTGATTCACTATAAACGCCATAACCGCGCATTTTATCGACATTATCTTCTAAATAACAAGGCAATGATGCCACAATTCTCAGTTGATTTTCAGCACAATATTCTGGAATATCTGCAAATCCTTTAACAAAATAAATTGTCAAATTAGAACGAACAATTACTTCTTTTTTATTTGTTCTAGCAGCTTTAACTAATTGTTTAAAACCATAATTCATTTCTGGTGCACCGCCAGTCAAGTCAACTGTTTGAATTTGAGGAAATCTATTAATTAGTTCAATTAATTGTTCACAGATTTCTGGGGAAAGTTCTTCTGTTCGTTTCGGACTCGCTTCGACATGACAATGGGCACAGGCAAGATTACAACGTTTGCCAAGGTTAATTTGTAAAACAGTAATTTTTTTCTTAGTTAAGGTTTTATCAAGTTTGGTTTTGAAAGGTGTAAAAGCTGTCTGAATCATTGTTATTATTTGATAATAAGGAGTTGAAAAATTTGTGATATATTTTTTTTACAGATAAGTATTGATTGAAGTGAATTTTATATTTACATTTTCCTGAAATTTTTCATCATTATATTTTGATGTAATGATATTAATTTTAATGATTAATTACCACTTTTGTAAAATGGCTATATCTCTATTTTTTCAATAACTTTTGTACTCCTTTACTATAGTTTAAATCAAGTTTTTCATCAACAATTGTATTTACGGCTTCCTCGCACTAATTAACTTTGACTAAAGTAGGTTATGAGGTCAGTGCTACAGATAGCTATTCTATTTTTTTTGTAGATGTTTGTTTAAGAATTTTTACCAGTACAGAGATTTTTACTAGGGTCAGAGTTTTGGGCGATCGCTCCACTTGTATTATACCAATTTAAAAAAAGAATGTTACGAATAATAAGTGCGATAAAAAGATTTTACAGGAAATGTTCCTTTGACAAAAAAGATAATTTACACCCTAAAAATGGTATTAAAGCCATTCATTATGACTCCTGACTCCTGACTTCCCCTCCTGGGAGGGGGAGGGGCGAGGGGTGGGTTGACTCCTAAGAAATAGCCTAACTATTTGTAGCAAACATTTATCAAATTGGTATTAGTATTTGATTCAATAGTTGGTTTAGAGTTAGGAAAACAATCATTAGTTATTCCTACACTCAAATATAACAGTAATAGCAAATGTCATAAAATAGTGATGTTTGATAAAATTCAATTTATAGATTTTTTAATTTAATTATTAATTACAGACATTTATAATTAAATCTAGATAAACTGAGTTTAACCTGAGAAATAATTAAGAAATAGGCAAGTATCTATAAGTATCTGTGGTTTAAGTTAGAGAGTCAGGAGTCGGCATAAAAGCAAATTATTGAATAGTTCGGCAGGTAATTTTGTCAATAATTTAAGGTTTAAAACTTCTCTTTGACTTTGTCACTAGCTGTCGCCCTACAATATAAAAAAATTCTTTTAGTAAATCTTGTTCTTTTCAAAATAAATAATGATTAATTATTTATTTTTGAATATTAGCACCTTTTTTGATTTTTGCATGACTGCCCTGATAATCCTAAAATTTATACAATTTTATCCGCCAAATTTTTGGAGAGTTAGAGTAAGTTTTTTAATATTCAATCTGGGATAGATAAAAAATAAAAATGTCATTGTTTTATCCAGATTTTTAACATTTGCTTTAATACTAAATTCAAAAAATGTAGTTGCGTCTCTCTTGGTCGATTGGATATGGGGAGGAGACCATTCCCTACAGGACGGACGCGTTAACGTAGTTGTGCGCTATCAAAGCTATCCTACCCCTCGGGAAGCTCCACTTTTTCCGTTTGTCATGCTCCGCAAAGATGTCGCGCAGCGTTAACGCAGTTGTGCGCCAGCAAAACAACCGCTTAATCTATATTTTTGGCCTTAAGTCTAAAATTTTCTCACTCGCAGATATTGTAAATATTGAAATAGGTAGTTTATCGGATTGGAGAAGTTATTTTTAAGCATGATTTTCAGCTTTTTTTTTGTAGCATTCTTTTTTCAAATTGGTATAAGACCTCTACGCTTATTTAAAGAAATTAGTGGTGCGCCTTTGTGACAGGTATGAAACCCGCATTCTTCAAATGTTAACACAGTTCCTCCGTAGGAGGCTAACTGAGTCAAAATCTCAAAAATTATTTTATGGAAAGGATAGTTGTTGTGATTAGCAGGATTTTGTTTTGATCGAGTATAAGATTAAATTTAATCCTTGTATTTACTATGATTAAAAATTAGGAAGAAGGATGAAAGCTAGAAATAAGTTAATTAAAATTATCAGCAAATCTTTGCGGCCTGAAGATGATTATATATAGCTGTCCTAAATAGATTTTGAACAAATTTTAGTTATCTAAATACTGAGGATTAATTCTCTTGATCTATAGCTAATGTTCATATTCTATCTAGGATAGCTATAGCAGTGCTGAAAATCAAAAAAAAATCTTTTCTATTCCTTCTTTATTCCTCCTTTCCTAAAAAATGCTGCACTAACAAACCTAGTTATTTTAAAGAGTGGAAAAAATATTAATCCCCTAAGCTTCGTTCCACATAACCTTAACTTTATCTGGCATAAAATTAGCTATTTCTTGAATTCTTTCTGGAGAAAGTTCTTCCTTTATCGCAGAAAAAACAGCTTTAATTACAGTTTCCGGTGCTATTCCTTTAGGAACACCTGATTCTTGATTCACTCGGAAAATAAAAGTATCACCATCAAATGTAAGTGGTGGTCGAATTTTACTCAGAAAAGCAACAAGTGGATTATTATCTTTCCAAAGTTCTGCTATTTCATCTGGGTCTGGTTTTTCACTACCAGAATTTAAATCTGAAGCTACCTGATTAGATGCTTCTGTTGTCATTAAATCTCGCATTGTACGAAAGACAATAACACTAATATCTCTGGCATCGTAAATATCTGGTAATCCTGCCTGAGTTTGAACTTTCTGAAGAAAAGGCACAAATTTTTCATCTACAGGAACTTGTTGAGAATCTGTCATAATTAAATCCCTAAATATTATTAGATTATTAGATATTATCACATAGGTAAATACAAAAAAATAACTACTCAGGTAGTTTTTATCTACTCACTAATATGTTTGCCATCTAGATAGATAATAATTGAGATAGAATTGAGATAGAGCAGTCGCTTTTTAGTTTCCTAGATTTATTGGTTGTTGACTGGGGGGAGTTGTAAATCCAGTTTTATCAAGAATATAAACAACTCCAACCGATAAAATTGCTCCTACGATTAATCCAATTGCTATTAATACTAAAATAAACCGCTCCAGCATTACCTTAGTTTCAGGATTATAAGATTCTATAACTTCCATTTCGTCATTTTGGTCGTTTTTATTTTCTTCTGACTCAACTGAATAATTATCTAAAGGTTGAAAATTTGAATTAGGCATTTTATTCATTCATGGGTAATGGATAATTGGTAATAGCTCAAACACCCTCAAAATTTATGAAATGGTAGGTTTGTAGAACTGGATATAGTTATGGTATCTTATCATAACTGATTAGAAGAAGTAAGAAGGAAGAGATAAAAAGGAAAAAGGAAAAATCTTACTTTGTCTGAATTTTCAGCTTTTGATAAGCCTTAACCTTTCTTTCGACTGCTATGTATCAAAAGTTTTGGCAGTTCAAAAGTGGTTAAATATCAAGAATATTAGAACTATTCCCAACGTGGTAATTTCAGTTATCAGTTAACAGTTATCAGTTATCAGTATCTCTGCAATCAGGAGGCTTTAAATAAGAAATATTCTCTTTTTTTTATTCCCTTAAAAGGGGAGGCGCATACCCACAATTTCTCGGTAAATATGTAGCAATATTCTAAAATTGGGGCGGGCATTGCATCAGAATAATACCATTTTTAACGCATTATTGTTAAATATCCTTGAGAGTAGGGAGTAGGGCGAAAAGAAATAAGATATTTTGCTTTAATACCGATAATCGCATGCAAACATTACTGAAGCATTATTATCACTTAATAACTGAATTCGCATATAAACTATAGCATTATTTTTGGGAATTGGTATAATGTATTAAATTTCATATAGAGATTAAATGATTTTCCAATTTTTTTTTAAAGGATAAAGTCTTCCTAAAAAGATGGGAAATTCACTGACGAAGAGTATGATTAAAGCGTTCAATATAAGGGTGCATCTCAATTTTGAATAAAGCCAAAAATTTATCGCTTTTAGGCAACAGGCAACAGGCAACAGGCAACAGGGAATATATAGGAAAAAGTATTTTTGCAAATATGAGATGCACCCCAATATAACTTGTTGTACCTATTTATTTTTCTACTGTTTTATGTCTGATTGATAGAAAAACTTGATTATAAACTGACCAAAAATATGTACAGAACTAATTTGGCATCTATATCGATCGACTTTATATTATGAGAACCTCAATTCTGCCAAATTAAACAATGATTTTTAGAGAGCGATCGCTCGCCATAAATATTTCTTTTACCCGGTGGTATGCCTAAACTATAAAAATTTAAAAAAAATCAAAAATTAAGTATTTTAAAATTGAATAATTTTTATGACCGCTACATATCTACCACTTCCCCTAAAAGCTGAAAACTCAGACAACGCCAGATTTTTGCTTCTTCCTTCTGTTATACAAAAAAATACAGTAGAAATTAGTCTCTCGTTTCTACTGTATTTAAAGTCAAAGCATTGATATTAGATCCGCCTAATTAGTGATGAAAAAAATCATCTTCTCACTTCAACGGCAAATCTATCCCTGCTCTGCTACTCAATGATTTATAAGTATTAAACCAGACATGATATTAGAATTATCCCAGTCTGTAATTTAAGACTATTTTTGATTTAATTCAACCACAATCTGAAGGACTACAACAATCCGTATTATCATTAACACTTGTAATTCGATAATCTAAACCTTTAGTTTCCTTCGGATGCCTATTTTTAGAACGTCGGCAATCAAATTGTTGTGCTGAATTTAATGGAATATCTGTATAAGGTTCAACAGGCAAAAAATCTTGATAATAAGGACCATTTTGGTCTGTATAAATTTTGAAAGTTTTATCACAAACAGCCATTCTTTGACCTCTGTACAAAGTATGACCATCATCATCAACCACCTGTTTCCAAGGACCTTTGTAAATTACAGCCTGATTCCTTTCTAAACATTCTCCTTCTTTTCCTTTAAAAGCACGAACTGTCACAGAATTAAATTCAATTCCATCTATTACTTGCCATGGTTTTTCTTGACGTTTGAGAATTTCAACTCCATAAAAACCAGCCTCTTCAAACATTTTTAGAAAAACATCTTCTCGAAATGCTCCAGCAATACAACCACTCCATAATTCCGGGTCATTAATAATGTCTGGAGTGGGGTCTTCATCACAGACAATATCAGAAATAATTGCTCTACCACCTCGCTTTAAAACTCTATAAATTTCACTAAATAGTTTTTCTTTATCTTGGGGGCGAACTAAATTCAACACACAATTAGAAATTACTACATCAACACTATTATCTCGAATTAAAGGTTGTTCTTTGCGGAGAGCATTACATTCTGATTCAAAAGCTGCTAGAGCATCAATAGAAGTAATAGGATTTGCAGTAAGCCACTGTTCAACTATGTCTAAATCAAGGGCTAAATCCTGAATTTTTCCTTTGACAAATTTAGTATTTTTGTATCCAATTTTAGTAGCTATTTCATTTTGATATTTTCGAGCTAATCCTAACATATCATCATTAAAATCTACTCCTATTACTTGCCCTTCAGCACCAACTTTTTGAGCAAGAATATAGCAATTTTTTCCAGCGCCCGAACCTAAATCTACAACTGTTTCTCCAGGAGAAATATAACGAGTAGGGTCTCCACAACCATAATCTTTTTGAATAATTTCTTGAGGTAAAATATCTAGATAATTTTCCTCATATTCAGTCGGACAACATAGATCTGGTTGTACTTGTTGAGCGCCTGCTTGATAACGCGTTAAAACTGCATTTTCAATATTATAGTTAGCAGTCAATTTTTCATTTGTGGTTGTATCGGTCATAAATAAATCTTGTTCAAAATTTTCCCAATTCATTATATCTACCAAATAATCAAGCTGAAGATGACACACATTAAGTAAATTTTCACAAAGTATGATTTATATATTGTGAAAATTTATCTAGTTATATATTTTTATTTAAAACACTTTTAAATGAGTATTTGCTGAGAAAAAGTAAAGAATAAGAGAATAAATAGGGTTTGCTGAATAAGTTTTTTGGTATGAGGTAGGAGTCAACCCACCCCTAACCCCTCCCAGGAGGGGAAGTCAGGAGGAATGGGGAATTTAGAGGAGGGAGTCGGATATTTTATCCCTTGATTTTTCTACAATTATTCTCCCTTTTATCCTAACTTTTTAGTCGCTCAAGCTTAAAAAGTTGCACTTTTTTTCGCTCTTTAATAGAATTGGGCTAAAGAAGGCTGGCAACAGAGGGCAAAATAGAGCAGGCAATTTCTATCTTCAAACAAGCCCAAAAATGGTCGCCGGAAATTGACCTTGACCCCGATACAGAAACAAAAGAAACAGACCCAGAAGTTGTGGCGAAAAGGTTAGCTGCTCCTGGTAAAGTAGAACAGGGAAAAAAATTAGTAATAGAGGGCAAAATAAATGAGGCAATTTCTCTCTTTAAAGAAGCACAAGAATTCTTACCAGAAATTGACCTTGACCCCGATACAGAAACAAAAGAAACAGACCCAGCAGTTGTGGCGAAAAGGTTAGCTGCTACTGGTAAAGTAGAATAGGGAAAAAAATTAGTAATAGAGGGAAAAATAGAACAGGCAATTAGCCTTTACAATGAAGCACAAAAATTAGATTCAGACTTAGAAATAGGTGCTCAGGATTGGAATTCAATCTGTTGGTTTGGTAGCTTATATAATCAGGCTCAAGATGTGATGTTCGCTTGTGAAAAAGCAGTTGAATTGAGTCCTAATGATGGTGGAATTCTGGATAGTCGCGGTTTAGCGAGGGTATTAACAGGGGATTATCAGGGAGCGATTTCTGATTTTCAAGTATTCGTAGATTTGGTGGAAGATGGGGAGGAAAAAGCAAAACGTCAAAGTTGGATTTCGGCGTTGAAAAAGGGTGAAAATCCGATTACTTCTGAGGTATTGGAGAATTTGAAATAGAAGTCAGAATTCGGTAGGGACTTGAGAGTCAAGTAGGGTGTGTTAGACGGCATTAATTACTCGCTATCATAAGGTATTTAACAATCCGTTGTAACGCACCATTTTTAATTAACCGGGTATCATAATCATGCTGCTTTACATTTCATTAACGCACCCTACTAGACTGATATCATGTCCGCTGGGGCGCGTTTGTGTAAACCCAAGGGTGAATATCTACAGGGAATTTAAGTTTTTTTTATTGCCCTTAAGTATTCCTGCCTGTTCCCTGTTCCCAGTTAAGTGTTCCCTATTTTTGCTATACAATACTGATGCTACCGGACATGATATGAAATATCAAGAGCGATCGCTCTGTGTTAAAAAAGAGAGAAATATCTAGTGAAAAACTTCCAGGAGCATCCCCAAAGTATCCTTTTAATACCAATTTCATAAAATATTGCAAAGCGTGAGGACACAGGGAACAGGGAACACGGGAGCTGGGAACAGAGAAAGAAAAACATAAATATTAGAGTTGTTGGGAATTAAGCTAAAAAAATGGCTAAAACCCTTATTGGTCAAAGTTTATAGCGTTTTTCACTCCTAGAATCATGAAAACCTTATAGAATAAGCTTTTGAGCATTGTTCAATTGTTATTTCCCAACAACTCTATTAAAGAGGAAAAAAGGTGGAAATTTTAGAATTTATGGAATTTATAATTTTTTCTTTTAAGAAGAAATCACAAATTAAGATGTAACTGCCTTTGCGTGAATTTGGTATAACTGATTCCATCGCACCAATTTTACAACAACAACACCCAGATGGAAATTATGCCATCGGGCAAGATAGTGGTATCTATTGGCGAGAAACAGAACCCCCCGAAAAAGGTGCAGAAGCACCAAATTGGTTTTACATTCCCGATGTACCACCACTATTAAACGGTGCAATTCGTTGTTCCTATTGTCTGTGGCGAGAATATATGGCACCTTTAATTGCTCTAGAATTTGCTATTGGAGACGGAACAGAAGAATTAGACAAAACACCTTTGTCAGTTTCCGAAGATGGTCAAACAACAAAACCACGAAAATTTTGGGTCTACGAGCAGATTATCAAAATAGATTACTACGGAATATATCTCATCAAAACTGGCAGTTTAGAAATGTATCATTTAGAGGATAAGTCTTATCGCTAGATGTCTCCTAATGAGCGCGGTCACTATTTCATTGAACCCCTGGGAATAGAATTAGAAAAATTGGAAGGTTCCTATCAAAATCAAAGTTTATCATGGTTGCGTTGGTGGGACTCTGAAGGTAATTTGTTGTTAACAGGAACAGAAAGAGCAGAAGTAGAAAAAGCGCGTGGCGATCGCTTTGCCAACCAAGCTGAACAAGAACGCCAACGTGCAGAACAAGAACGCCAAGCACGAAGAAATGCTATTCCTCAATTATTAGCAACGGGAATGAGTGTGGAACAAGTAGCACAAATTCTGAGTTTAACTGTTGAGGAAGTGAGGAAAATTTCTAATAGACATCTCCTCCAAAAGAGGGAACAGGGAACAGGGAACAGGCAACCCACCCCTCGCCCCTCCCCCTCCCAGGAGGGGAATAATTGATAATTTATGGATAATAATTGATTTTATTTTTGATTATTGGAGATGTCTAATAGTTAGGTAATACAGCAGATTTCAAGTATATGAAGTACAGATATTAACAATTAAATCTTCCCAGTGCGGGCATCTTGCCCGTTATGAGTGTACCTCACCCTTGGTGCAATCTGCTGTATTATCTAGTCTATAGAACCCATTTGAGGTCTATATAATTATGGTAGTCAAGTCTTTTCGCGCATCAATGAGTGAGGAACAATCATCAGCAAGGAGTGTTGAATTTTTTATATTATTTCTCCCCACATCTACCCTCTTACCTCTTACCTTCCCCTCCTGGGAGGGGTTAGGGGTGGGTTGTCTCCTGTATTCCCCTCCTGGGAGGGGTTGGGGGTGGGTTGTCTCCTGTCTCCTAGCTCAAAAAACGCGCATATTTATGAAGATACGATCGGGGGTTCTATAAATTTTCTCAAGTTCCATTTGATTTCAACCACTCTTGATAACGCTGTTCATTACCGCCAAAAGATTCAACTGAAACTTGACCTTCTCGTTCATAAACTAAAGATTTATATTCCTCAATAGTCATTGGTTTTTTCTCACAATATGCAATAATAACTTCACGGAATAATGGCATATTTTGCAGGTCTGGTTCATAACGTTCTACATGAGAAACTATCCAGTCCGTAGGAATTGCCCTAGAAGAACGAAGAGTAGCACCAGAACCAGTAGAATAGAGTCGCCGACCAATTTCTTGTTCATACTGTCTTTTTTCTACCGGTTGCCAATCATAACTAGCACGAATAAGACGAGTTGTTTCATCTTTTTCAATTAACCCTCCTGAATGTCGAACCCATTGCTCCCCTTGTTTTACCATGTAAATAATGAGAGTTGCTTGATCGTCTAATAATTGTTCAATATTTTCAGTCATTGTCTTTCTCTTTGTGGTCTGCAAATGATGTTTCTCCCTCAAAAATACATTCTGTATCAAGAATAGATTTACTATCGTCTTTCCTAGTTTCTAATAATTTCCATTGATTTCTTTCTGCCATATTTTCACAATCTTCTTCTGAAACTGCCCAATGGCTAGATGTGTTGTTTTTATCACTATTATTCGGCTCTGACATTTGCTAAGATTAGAGTGTATATTTTGTTTGTTACTTGGGCTGAAGCTATGACTTCAAAGCCCAAGTTTTTTTGTACTAAGTCCCTAGTTAACTTCCAGGGATGCTTCATATTTTTATATTAAACGATGTATACGTCTGTATATAGCTTTTTTTGATAAATATTACTGATGTATACGTCAGAATAGAAGATTGAAGAAGGAGACAGGAGACAGGAGACAGGAGACAGGAGGAAAATTACATGGGGATTCTCACCCCAAGTAATTTTGAACACCGTGTAGACGGTGGGGTATTAAACCCACAAAGAAAATGATAAAAAAATATGACCGATGTATACATAGTATAATAGTATAATAGATGGAAAAATCATTAGCAAAAAATTATGTCCAAGTTAGTCAGAAATAAAAAAGGCCAAATAATGACCGTATTAGGTGAAGGTGAAAAGCCAAAAGCTGACAAACCTTTATCTGTAAGAGTTCCACAGGATATTGATCAGTATGTGCGATCGCTCCCTAATAGAAGTCAGTGGTTAGAGGAAGCTATAACAGAAAAGGCGAGAAAAGAAATGCACGAATATAGTAGGGAATAGTTTAACAATTAATAATTAATAGTGGGAAAAACATTTCTCCAGATAATATTTTTCCTTATTCCTAAATTATTCCCGCAAAACATAACCCACTCCTCGCACAGTTTGAATTAACCTTTTTTCTTCATTAGATTCTAACTTCAAACGTAAGTAACGAATATAAACTTCAATAATATTTGAATCGCCCATAAAATCGTAACCCCAGACAGTTTCTAATATTCTATCTCTTGTCAAAACTTGTCGAGGATGAGCCATTAAATATTCCAATAAATCAAATTCTTTTGCTGTTAATTCAATTGCCCTATTATCCCGATAAACTTCCCTGGTACTTCTATTTAAACTCAGGTCTTCAAACATCAATAAATCAGGATTAGGTTCTTGAGTACGTCTAAGATGTGCCCTAACTCTAGCTAATAATTCTTCTACACTAAAAGGCTTTAATACATAATCATCTGCCCCTGCATCTAAACCAGCTACGCGATCGCTCACATCATCCTTAGCTGTTAATAGAATAATTGGTACTTTATCACCAGTAGTTCGCAAACGACGACATAATTCTAACCCCGATAAACCAGGTAACATCCAGTCAAGAATTATCAAATCTGGCTTAATTTCTCGTGCCATTGTTATGCCAGCGAATCCATCATTAGCCACCGTTACTTGATAACCTTCATATTTAAGTTCTAGCTCAATAAATTGAGCTAGTTTTGCCTCATCTTCAACTACCAGAATGTTAGATGACATTTGTTTTTTAATCTAAACACTGCTATTTATTCTATAGTAGGGAACAGGGAATAGGGAATAGGGAATAGGCAACAGGCAACAGGCAACAGTCAGAAAAACATTTCCCTGTCTTAGGGTTCATTATCAACATAAGTCCTCAGCAACTCATTTCTTGCTATACTATTATTTTAGATAGTTAAGAAAGAAGAATTTACCAAATAATTAAGGTTTAAAACCTCTACGCATCAAAGAAAAAAAGAAATTTTTTTTTATTCAATCCTCTTATTCAAACACAAGTCCTAACAAGGAAATATTTGTAGTGCGGGCATCTTGCCCGCAATAGGTGCATCGTAATTATTAGACTTCTCCAATAATAAAAAATAAAATCAATTATCGCACAGAAATTATCAATTATTTCTCCCTACTCTGTAGGGACGTTGCATGCAACGTCCCTACGACCTACTCCCTCTTCTCTGAAGATATCTATTAATTATACAAATAAATAATTCTACTCAACTTCTTCTACCGGAATGGGAAATTTTTCTCCTTTCAAATAAGCATCAAAATGTTGCTTAAAATAAATCCAAGAAGTCACGTCATCCTTATCTAAAATAGATTTAGCTGCATTTTTAAACAATGGAACGCGAGTATTCATTTCATCCTGAATTAACTGGGGTAATTCTGCAACACTAGCCACCTTCCCACCCCAGGCACTATAAATTAGATTACCAGAGCGATCGCCCATTTTCATCCACGGCACCCAAGGACCTATTCTATCCCATGCCAACATTACCTTAGATACAGAAGTTGTGTCAGAATTTTGTAAATCTGCCGTGGGTACTGTCAACTTAAACAATTCGCTAGCTTGATAAAGAGATTGAGGACTATATTCAGCAAACTTTGGATCGTCGGCGAGGGGGTTGGGGTAGTTAGAAAACAGGTCAAACTTATAAGTAGTCAACTCCTGATCAACTAATGCAGGCATTGGTCTTTTAAACAACCCCTGTACCGGATTATTGGCCACATGAACTACAGGCAAAACTTCGTCCGTCCAGGGATTTTTCCAAGTATCCAACTTTTCCCCTGTTTCGGGGTCAAGATAAAATGTTAGTTCCCTAGAAGTAAAATCCCAACCTCCCTCCGACCTCGGAACACATCTGGCCACACTCATCCCTACTATTTGGAACAAATGCTGTTTCGGTTCCCCAGGAATAAAGGCATAAACCGAACCCTGCCAAGTCAGAAAAGATTGTTGAGCGTCGGTACTAGCACGCACTTTAACCCAGTCTTTTGCTTCCAGGAGTTTTTTGGTGAGATTGACCATTCGTTTGCTGATATAATGTTTTGTCTATCATAATATAGCAATTAGCATTCAGTTATCAGCTATCAGCTTGATTTTTTTTTGTTTTTTCGTCTAACTTTTCAGACATACTTTAAATGTGAAAGATAAAATTATAATTCAGAGCTAATTTTAATTACTAAATAGTCAATAAGCAACGATCAATTACTACAAAAATAACTTATATAGCAATCCTAAATAAGTTGTGACAAATCAAAAAGTAGATAAAAAAACTGAAACTTCTACCTGTTCCCTGTTCCCTGTTCCCTGTTCCCTGTTCCCTAAAAGCGGTAAGATTTTTATACACAAATAAAATAGGACTGCTATAGAAAGCTGGAGTTAATCATGGATGAATATTTTAATGACTATGAATTTGATAACTTAAATTTTTATAGAGAGAATCATGGTAAACAACTTTACTATAACTGGGGTGGAGAAGTTTGGTGGATAGAATCACCTGGAAAACCTCAAGAAAAGTTGTTTTCTATTATTGGGATGAATGCCACAAAAGTATTTATCAAACCACATCCAGAATATGGGGAAGCCGGACATAGAATTAATCGAGAAATATGTTTATTTTGCGACTCATCTACTCAAGAAGTATTAGACTATTGGCGACCTAGAGAAGAAGTAAAAGAAGTTCCTGTCGTACATATTGCTAACCGGATGGTCCAGGGTTTTGTCTCACCAAAAAAAATTGTAATCCCTCAGAATTCTGGATATGTGAAAAAAGTTATAGAAATTCCTTTAGAATATCCTCATCCTTTGGCAAAAGAAAGTAAATATCGAGATTATTGCCCTGGAGAAAAATTTAAAGAAGTAAAGCTGACAAAATTCAGGCATTCTACAATTCTTGTTTGCACCGTGGAACCCAATTATGTGTTAACGAGGGAAATACTTTAGCTTTACAATGTCCCTTTCATGGTTGGACATGGAAATTGGATGGTACTCTAGCTCATATTCCTTGTCGTTGGGATTTTGAACAAGTAGAGGATGAAGCTTTCCGGTTGCCTGAAATTAAGGTGGCAACATGGCAGGGTTTTGTCTTTATTAATTTTGACTCAGACTGTGAGTCTCTGGAGAGTTACTTAGAAAATCTACCCGAACATTTTCAACAGTTTGCTTTACAAGAAAGGTTTACAGCAGCTCACGTTGCCAAAGTGATGCCTGCTAACTGGAAAGTTACACTAACGGCTACTTTAGAATCTTATCATGTAATTACAACACATCCACAAATTCTCAAACTTATCGGAGATGTTAATTCCCAATATGACATTTATGGTCGTCACAATCGCATGATTAGTCCGTTTGCTGTTTGTAGTCCTCATCTCGGTAAACCAAAAGACCCAATGGTTCCCGCAAAAGCTCTAATAGAATTTAAAGGAGGAGACCCAGCAACATTACAGATGTCTGACGAAATGAACCCTCGTGCTTATGCAGCAGAGGTGACTCGCCAAACCTTAAAGCAACATCTTAAGATTGACTGCTCTGCTGTTTCTGATACAGAAATGCTAGATGCAATTTCTTACTTTATTTTCCCAAACCTTATGAACTGGCCTGGTGTCGGTCAACCGCTCCAATTTCGCTTTAGACCTTATGGTGCTAATCCTGATCTTTGCATTATGGATGTGCTTCTCCTCCAACCATTCCCACCTGGGATAACTCCACCAGCAGCAAAGATTACCTGGCTATCATTAGAACAGAATTTTGCTGATGCACCAGAATTACGAGGAATAGGGCCTTTTCTAGATCAAGACACTTCCAATTTTCTGCGACTGCAAAAAGGTTTGAAGGCATCCGCCAAACCTGGTATTACTCTGGGTAACTATCAAGAATCTCGCATCCGTCACTTTCATCAGGTTTTGGATGAATATTTGAGCTAATATTGTACTAAGCGCAATTTAGAATTTAGAAGTAATTCCTGACTGAATTTAATCAAGTCAATGTCAGTCCAGTAGGGTGCGTTAGTGGAACGAAGTGGAGCGTAACGCACCAGCAATATCAAAAATGGTGCGTTATGCTATCGCTAACAGCACTACTTTATGATAACTGTTAACTTCCAACTGTTTTCCCATAAGGTCGCTTCAAATATTTTCCTTGGGGCGACCCTAAAACTTCTCCTTTGTCATAAATCAAGTTTCCCCGCAAAAATGTACTTTTCACCTTTCCAGTTAACTCCATTCCTTCAAATTGTGTATAACCCTGTTGCGACTCTGACTCACTCGCACGCACAACAAAAGTTTTATTGGGGTCGAAAAGTACTAAGTCTGCATCATATCCTACAGCAATATCCCCTTTTTCTAACAAACCATAACGTTGTGCAGGATTCCACGACAACAACTCAGCGATATGATTATTAGACATTCCTCTTTTACTGCCTTCGCTGAAAACTCCAGATAATAAATATTCCGTACCGCCAAAACCAGATTTGGCTAACCAGATATTCTCCGGGTCTTGACTACTCGCTTTTTTCTCCGCCGAACAACAGGCATGATCGCTGACTATCCAATCAATTTGTCGATTTAATACCGCTTGCCATAAATATTCTACATCTTCACGGGAACGAATAGGTGGATTTACTTTCGCCCATTTGCCTGTAGGTGCATCCACATCTAATAATAAATGCCCCACTGTCACTTCTCGGCGAAAGTTGATATGAGGGAATGTTGTTTGCATCATTAATGCCGCTTCCACAGCTTTCTGGGAACTCAGATGTAATAAATTAATATTGACACAATTGGTTTCATAAGCTAAATAGGAAGCAATAACAATTGCTAGTGCTTTTGAATGGGGAGGACGAGCAGCACTATAAGCTTTGATACCAGTCAGAGAGCTATCATTTTGGACTATTTTAGTATAAGCATTGAGAATTTCAGCAACTTCGCAATGCAAACTTAAACTAATATAATCCTGCATTTCTGGGTGAGTTTCCCGTAATTTAGTTAACCCCCGCATGATAAATTCAAAATGAGCAAAATCGTATCTTTCTGATTTGTCAATCATCAAAAATAGGTTTTGTTGGTCTGACATTCCGTGCAAACCATAGCCGCCATAAAACATAAATATTTTGAATGATGGCACTCCATATTCCTCAAATAAAAATTGTAATTCATCAATATGACTACTGCTAATAGGGGCAAGGTGATAGCCATAGTCTACAAAAAAATTGCCTTCTGAAAGCTTCAATGCTTCAGGAAAAAAATCTTTGTAAGCACCGCCTCGGTTGAGATAATATTGCCCAGTCCGAATATAAGTTAAACCTGTTGTCACTCCACCCATAGCAGCAGCTTTTGTTTCTGTAATAGCGTCTTGAGGTAGAGGTTGATAAATACCAATGTGTTGATGGGAGTCTACTAACCCAGGAAAACCTAATAATTCTTTGGCATCGAATACCTCCTTACCTAATTCTGGGTTGATTTCTGGAGCAATATGAGCAAACTTGCCATTTTTAATTCCTAAGTCGAGGCGAGCGATCGAATTCTGATTTGGGCGCACTACCCGGACATTTTTAATAACTAAATCGAAATCTAATACTTCTGACATTAATTTATCCCCAATAATTGAGTAAGATTTTTATTTTGACATAATTGGAAATCATATAGCAATGGCAATGGAGGTGTTATAAGAAACCGGGTTTTTGAGAGGTAGATGTTAGTTAGTGGGGTATTTCAAACAAACTATTAGAAACCAGGTTTTTGAGAGGTAGATGTTAGTCAGTGGGGTATTTCAAACAAACTCGGTTTCTACGCTTTTTTATACCGATACCGCAGACAAACCCAGAAACCGGGTTTTTCAATGTTTATTATAAAAATAACGATTTATCCTATAAACCCGGTTTCTTTGCGTAATATCATCTCCGGTAGCATCGGTATTGTAAGGTAAGGAAGAAGGAAGAAGTAAACAAGGTTAAAAAGCTGGAAAAAACTTCAAAAAACTTAAATTTGCTGTAAATATTCACGCTAACTTTTACACAAACGATACCAGCGGACATGATATAAGTCCTAATATAGTTGAAAAACCAAATAGTTGAAAAAACCAAATTTTATGGTAAACTTTATTGTGGGTATTCAACTCTCACCAATAAGACTCTGTCCTGAAGGAAAGTGTTTAATGAATATAGACTTTAAGGTCAAGGGAGCCGACTTTCGTAGTAAGATTTAATTCTAACTCAATTAATCAAGCTCTAAGCATTCAGCTCTCAGCTTTTTAATGAATGAAGTAAGGATTCGTTGAACTTATACTACATTTTTAACCAGAGAATTGAAGCACAAAAACGACGAGTTTTAGTTGTCAACCCATACAATAAAAGCTAATAGCTGAAAGCTGACGGCTGATGCTTACATAAAGCTTTTATCTCACTAAAAGCAATAGCTGATGGCTGAATGCTGATAGTTTACACTTTATTTATGGCTTTTTTGGAGATATCTCAATGAAAAGAATTTTATATTATCATCCACTATCAAACTTTGCTCGAAAAATTCGGATATTATTAGCAGAAAAAAAATTAGATTATGAACTCAAGGCTGTTAATCTACAGAACAAACCCGATGATTTTCTGAAAATTTCTCCCATTGGTAAAGTACCTGTGTTTGTAGAAGAAGATGGCACAGTCATTTGGGATTCTACATTAATTGCTGAGTATTTAGACGAAACTTATCCAGAACCAAATTTTTACCCTACTCATCCCCAGGCAAAACTTGAATGTCGTAAATGGGAAGAGTTAGGAGATAATTTAGGGGATAATATTATCAATTTATGGAAACTAAATTTGACAAACAATTTTGACCCTACTGATTATCGAACACAATTAGAAACGTCAATTAATTGTCTCTTATCAGTTTTCGATCAACAATTAGCTAAATCTAAGTATTTGTTAGGTGATGAACAATGGACAGTAGCAGATGTAACAACATTATGTTCTTTGGGTTACTATAACCTTCGGGTAAATGAAGATTGGGTTTTGGAATATGAGAATTTAAAAAACTGGTTCAATAGATTACATCAACGTGAATCAGTAAAGTCTACTGTTCCTTTAAATAAGGAGTAGGAAGTAGGTAGGGACTAAGTATGCTTAGTCCCTACAGAGTCAGGAGGAATAGGAATTATAGAACCCACTTAGTATCTATAATTTATTACTTTTAGGATTTAGTAGTTGCGATCACCTCAAATTAAAAATCAAAAGTCAAAAGTCAAAAATAGTATGGTGGGTAAATGTAGTTGTTGATATTATAGCGCTACGCGCAAGGCAACAGGCAACAGGCAACAGGCAACAGGCAATAGGAGAAGACAAAAGGGTTTCAGCTTCTATTCATGTCAAACACCTTAATGCGTAGCGCTATAGTAATCAATAATGGATGCCCTAAACTTGTGGAATATAAAGAAAAGCTAAATAATAGTCAATCTCATAAAGTTTGTTATAGTCTGTGATTGGAGAAAACGTTCACACACAAAGTGACTTACGGAGTAATAAAAATGAAAAAAGCATTAGGCAAAGTCATCGTTGCATTTTTTGTCTGTTTACTATCTTTTGCAGTAGTTTCCCCCAGCCATGCAATGGCAGCTCAATATTATTGTTATTTAGGACAACAGCCACAATGTGTAGAAGACTTGCCGGAATCTGGAGACTTGTTATTTGTAGATATACCTCCATATGGAGTTAACGCTATAGATGTTACTGTCAGCAATTACTCACAAGAATATTATGCTATATTTAACACCGATCTTGGCAACCCAATAGAACTACCCCCATATAAAACTAGTGAAGTAATAACTTATCCAGTCCAACCATCGAGTTCAGCTACATTCTCAAATGCGAGTCGTGTTACAAATACACCTATACGGATCACAGTAGTTGCGAAATAGTGGTTAATTAAGATAATTTTTTGTAGGGGTGAGCTAATGTAGTGATTGATATTAGCAGTTAATAGACTTGATGTTTGCTCACCCTACCCATCACGAAACAATTGTAATAATAGAGGAAGAAACTCCTCTGGATATTTGGAGAAAACGTTCACACACAAAGTGACTTACGGAGTAATAAAAATGAAGAAAGCATTAGGCAAAGTCATCGTTGCATTTTTTTTCTGTTTACTATCTTTCGCAGTAGTTTCCCCCAGCCCTGCAATGGCAGCTGAATATTGTTTTTTAGGACAAGAGCCACAATGTTTTCGAGAATTGCCATTCTCTGGAGACTTGTTATATGTAGATATACCTGAATTTGGAGTTAGCTCCATAGATGTTATTTTGACCAATTTCTCAAATGGCAAAGAAGCTGTAGTTAACAGTGATATTGACTATCCAATAGTAATAGGCCCAGATGACCGTCCAGTCCAAAGAAATTATCCAGTCGTACCACGAAGCTCAGTTACATTCTCAAATGAGAGTCCTGTTCCAGATACACTAGTAAGAATCAGAGTATTTGGGAATAGTCGTTAATTAAGATAATTTTTTGTAGGGGTGGGCAAATGTAGTGATTGATGTTAGCAGTTAATAGACTTGATGTTTGCCCACCCTACCCATCAGATCAAATCTGGTAGCATCGGTTTAACGAAGTCAGAAGTCAGAAGTCAGAAGTTAACCCACCCCTCGCCCCTCCCAGGAGGGAAAGTAGGGGATTTGAGCTTCACTCCAAAAATATTTCGCCAGTCAAGGTGGGGTGGCGCGACCCATATTATTTTGATAAAATCTTTTGAAGGTAGGAGGACCGAGTCAGGTAGGGGAGCCGTCGGATTGGGGACGTACAGGATTCAGGAGGAGAAAGAATCACAAAGATGAGCGTATTTATGACGATTCGAGAATTTTTTTATGTTCAATAAAACGGATTTGATATCAGGAGCTAGAGAAATAGAATAGGGGAAAAAGCGGATGCAACCCCGCGACGACGTTAGTTGCATCTGGTAGCGCACCAAGCAGGTGGAAATTTGCCTCCCCATCACCCCATCACCCCACACTACCCTACTACCAAGGACTACCCACCATGGTAAACCCTGCCCAATAATAAGGGTGAGATAATTTTCGATTCCTCATTTCTCCTAGCACCGATGGTAACTCTACTGACTCACGACCTCCAACCCTCGCGATCTGATTTTTTTTAATCACTACATCCCCACGCAACATTGATAACTGCGCCTGTCTTACAGCTTCCGCCTTAATCCTAGTCTGATTCAAATGACTATAAAACTCAGTCATTAATGCTAAGGTGGCTCGATCATTCACATACCAAATACTAGCTAAAGCTGACTTTACTCCTGCTGCTATTGCTAATCCCGCAAATCCTAATTCGGCATCTTTGTCCCCAAAGGCGGTGCGACAAGCTGATAATACTAACAATTCTACAGAACTCTCATTCCAACCCAACTCCCTAATTTGGTCTAATTTTATTTGTTCTTCACCCCATAACTGAATGTAAGAATTACTAATTTTTCCCGGTCTAAAATCAGCATGAGTGGCTAAATGAATAATAGGATAAGGATAACTTTCTCTTTGAGTAATTAAATTATGAAGAGTAAAATCTTCATTTAGGAACATACTACCCTGCCATAGTTTTTGAGAAACAACTTCTAGTTCGACAGGTACTCCTGGTAAGGAATTGTGAGCAATAAACTCACTTGCTCCCATTGCTAATACCCGAGTATTTTGAAGCGTTCGGTAGTTGGTATCCATTAAACTAACACTGGGAATTAAACTCAGGCTATATTTTTCGATCAGGAATTGTTCGCCATCGTGTAATGCTGCTACGGCTAAAGTGCGCAAACCTTCATCCATACTGAATAGTAAGGTATCGATATTAGCTGCTTCTAGTTCCGATGCTATGGGTGCGATGAGCCAATTGTATAATTTTTGTGCTGGTGATAGATAACTATCATTATCTTGGTTAGCTGGAGTTGTAACTCTTATTCGTAATTCTAGTGCAACTTCCATGATTTGTTCGCGGTTAACAGAGGGAATGGTTTTGATTATTGGTTGACCTTCTTTGGTATATAAGATTATTTGTAATTGTTCTGGATAGACATTAATATAAACAATGGCAGATTCTTTTCCGGTTTGATTTGCCATGTCGCTTAAAATATCTCGGACGCTTTGTGTAGAAATTAATTTTTCCTCCAAATCTGCTCCCAGGTAATCTGAGTATTCCTGGAGACTGTTTCGTTCTAACGTTGTTACTACTTGGTCTGAAGCTGTAGCTGTTATTAGAGATTTGGTATTAACAGGATTAATTGTTTTTAAGATTTGTTGGGTGTCAGTTGTAGTGCTGATAGATGTTTCTGTTTGTTCTTGAGCAGTACCAGCATTGATTGTTTGGTTATTGTTAGTGGGAGTGGTCAGGGTGAAAAAATTGATATTGCTTGATATTTGCTGTAATATTGACTGGGTGGAAGTGGTGTCAGTTGAGGTGATTACTGGTATATCTGTTGAATTGTTAAGATTTTCTGATTGGGTAGGGTTAGTTTCTACTGGGAGAATCTGGTTATCAGTGTTATTTTCTGGTATAATAATGTCGCCACTATCAATATTAGTAATTGTTTCTATTTCCTGTGGGGCGATCGCTATTTGTTCTGGGGTATTGGTATTATCTGGAGTATTATTAATAGTTGCATTCCCGCCTTCAGAAATAGCTGTTTGCTCTTCTACGGAAATATTACCACCTGGTTGAATATCGATATTAGCATCTCCTTGATTGGCGATCGCCTC